>NZ_CP018839.1:1867753-2179045 GCF_001922305.1 Thauera chlorobenzoica | reverse complement strand
GTCGACGCCGATGATCGGCTTGATGCCCCTGGCGCGCGCGCCCTTGTAGAACTTGACCATGCCGAACAGGTTGGCGAGGTCGGAGATACCGAGCGCCGGCATGCCGTCGGCCGCCGCGGTGGCGATGGCCGGGTCGAGCTGGACGATGCCGTCGCTGATCGAGTACTCGGAATGAAGGCGGAGATGGACGAAGCGCGGAGCGCTCGGGACGAAGCCCGGTTCGGCCTGGGCAGCGGCGGGGGCGGCGGAATTCATGGCACGGATTTTACCCGAGCCTGCACCGCCCCCTACGCCCGATGTGCACCCCGCTCAGGGCAGCAGGACGGTCGAGCCGGTGGTGCGGCGCGCTTCGAGGTCGCGGTGGGCCTGGGCCGCATCCTTCAGCGCGTAGCGCTGGTTGATCGCGATCTTCACCTTGCCCGAGCCCACCACGTCGAACAGCTCGCCGGCCCGCCCGAGCAGCTCGGCACGGCTGGCGATGTAGTCGAACA
Source organism: Thauera chlorobenzoica (assembly GCF_001922305.1). NCBI lineage: Bacteria > Pseudomonadati > Pseudomonadota > Betaproteobacteria > Rhodocyclales > Zoogloeaceae > Thauera > Thauera chlorobenzoica. The sequence goes on along the minus strand of NZ_CP018839.1, from coordinate 2,178,554 downwards.
GGCCTGGGCGGGTCACATACACCGACCCCGCCTTCGCCAGCAGCGCGCAGTCGAAGGGCGCGACCGCACCGGTGGCATTGCCGAAACTCACCATCATGCCGCGGCGGCGCAGGCAGGCTATCGAATCGATGAACGTGTCCCGCCCCACCGAGTCGTACACCACCGCCACCCCTTCCCCGCCGGTGATTTCACGCACCCGCGCCGGAAAGCGCTCGCGCGTGTAGACGATGACGTGGTCGCAGCCGAGCGCGCGCGCCTGCACCGCCTTGTCGTCGGTGCCCACCGTGCCGATCACGGTGGCGCCGAGCAGCTTCGCCCACTGCACCATGATCGAGCCGACGCCGCCGGCGGCGGCATGGATCAGCACGACGTCGCCGGCCTGCACCGGGTAGGTGCTGCGCAGCAGATATTGCGCCGTCACCCCTTGCAGCATCATTGCCGCGCCCTGCTCGAAAGAAATCCCGGCCGGCAGGCGGACCAGATGCGCGGCGGGTATGTTGCGCGCCTCGGCATACGCGCCGAGCGGCCCGCTGGTGTAGGCGACGCGGTCCCCGGGGGCGAATTCATCGACGCCCTCGCCCACCGCCTCGACCACGCCGGCCGCCTCCAGGCCCAGCCCGGAAGGCAGCGCCAGTGGATAGAGGCCGCTGCGGTGATAGGTGTCGATGTAGTTCAGTCCCACCGCGTGGTGGCGTAGCCGGACCTCGCCCGCGGCGGGCGCGGGCAGTGCGGCCGCCTCCCATTGCAGGACTTCGGGACCGCCGGTGCGATGAAAGCGGATTGCGTGGTTCATATCGGTCTCCGTTGGCTGGAACGGGGTCGCCGACGGCCCCGTTCCGGTCATGCCTGGATCGAAGCGCGCCCTCAACGAGCACCGGCGCTGCGCGACGCCTGCGCATCGACCACCGCCAGCGCGGTGATGTTGATCAGCCGGCGCACGGTCGCCGACGGGGTCAGGATATGCACCGGCTGCGCGGCGCCGAGCAGGATCGGCCCCACCGTGACGCCGTCGCCGTTGGCCATCTTCATCAGGTTGAAGGAGATGTTGGCGGCGTCGAGGTTGGGCATCACCAGCAGGTTGGCTTCGCCGACGAGGGTCGAGTCCGGATGGAGCTTGTCGCGGATTTCCTGCGACAGCGCAGCGTCGCCGTGCATCTCGCCGTCGCAGTTGAGCTCGGGCGCAGCCGCACGCAGGATCGCGCAGGCTTCGCGCATCTTGCGCGCCGAGGCCGAATTGGAGCTGCCGAAGTTGGAATGCGACAGCAGGGCCACGCTCGGTTCGATGCCGAAGCGGCGCAGCTCTTCGGCCGCCATGCGGGCGATGTCGGCGACTTCTTCCGCGCTCGGGTTCTCGTTCACGTAGGTGTCGGTGACCGCCAGCATGCGCTTGGTAAGCAGCAGCAGGTTCATCGCCGCGAACCGCTTCGCCCCCGGCGCCAGGCCGATGACGTCCTCGACCTGCTTGAGGTGGTAGTCGTAGGTGCCGTAGGTGCCGCACACCAGCGCATCGGCGTCGCCGTTGCGCAGCAGCATCGCGCCGATCAGCGTGGTGTCGCGGCGCATCTTGGCCTTGGCGATGTCGGGCGTCACGCCGTCGCGGCTCATCAGCCGGTAGTACTCGTTCCACAGATCGCGGTAGCGGGGATCGAACTCGGGATTGACGACTTCAAAATCACGCCCGGCGGCGAGGTTGAGGCCGATCTTCTTGATCCGCATCTCGATCACGTCCGGACGCCCGATCAGGATCGGGCGCGCCAGGCCTTCGTCGAGGACCACACGCACCGCGTGGAGCACGCGCGGATCCTCGCCTTCGGCGTAGATCACGCGCTTGTGCTCGGCGGCAACGCGCTTGGCCGCCGAAAACACCGGCTTCATCAACATGCCCGACTGGTACACGAAAGCGTTCAGGCTCGAGACATAGGCATCGAAATCCTCGATCGGCTTGGTCGCCACACCGGACTCCATCGCCGCCTTCGCCACCGCCGGCGCGATCTTGACGATCAGGCGCGGGTCGAACGGCTTGGGGATGATGTACTCGGGGCCGAAGCCCAGCTCCTGGCCGCCGTAGGCGCTGGCGACGATGTCGCTCGCCTCGGCCTCGGCCAGCTCGGCGATCGCCTTCACGCAGGCGAGCTTCATCTCCTCGTTGATCGTGGTCGCGCCGACGTCGAGTGCGCCGCGGAAGATGAAGGGGAAGCACAGCACGTTGTTGACCTGGTTCGGGAAGTCCGAACGGCCGGTGGCGATCACGCAGTCCGGGCGCACCGCCCTGGCGTCGGCAGGCAGGATCTCGGGGTTCGGGTTGGCGAGGGCGAAGATCAGCGGCCGCGGCGCCATCTTTGCCACCATCTCGGGCTTGAGCACGCCCGCGGTGGACAGGCCGAGGAAGACATCGGCGCCGTCGATGACGTCGCCCAGGGTGCGTGCCGCGGTTCGCTGCGCATAGCGCGCCTTGGTCGGCTCCATGTTGGCCTCGCGACCTTCGTAGATCACTCCCTTCGAGTCGCACACGGTGATGTTCTCGCGCTTGAGGCCGACGCTCACCATCAGGTCGAGGCAGGCGATCGCCGCCGCGCCGGCGCCCGAGCACACCAGCTTGACCTGGCCGATGTCCTTGCCGACCACCTTCAGGCCGTTGATCAGGCCGGCGGCGGAAATGATCGCGGTGCCGTGCTGGTCGTCGTGGAAGACCGGAATCTTCATGCGCTCGCGCAGCTTCTTCTCGATGTAGAAGCACTCCGGCGCCTTGATGTCCTCGAGGTTGATGCCGCCCAGCGTGGGCTCGAGCGAAGCGATGATCTCGATCAACTTGTCCGGGTCGTTCTCCGCCAGCTCGATGTCGAAGACGTCGATGTTGGCGAACTTCTTGAACAGGCAGCCCTTGCCTTCCATCACCGGCTTGGCCGCGAGCGGGCCGATGTTGCCCAGGCCGAGCACCGCGGTGCCGTTGGTGACGACGGCGACGAGGTTGCCGCGGCTGGTGAGTTCGAAGGCTTCGGCCGGATCGGCGACGATCGCATCGCAGGCCGCGGCGACACCGGGCGAATAAGCGAGCGCGAGGTCGCGCTGGTTGATCAGGCTCTTGGTCGGGACGACCGAAATCTTGCCGCGTGTCGGCGCGCGGTGGTAATCCAGCGCGGCAGCGATGAAATCCTGGTCCATGTATTTTCCCTCTCGGAACGTAAGGTATGTTTTATGAGGTAGGACGGGCACCCGCCCGTCGGCCGCGCGCAGGGCAAAATCGCCGCGCGCAGGATGTGTCGTTTGGGGTGACTCCCGGTCGGAAGCTTGTTTTTCGGGTACGGCCGTGGCGCCGCAACGCCCCCGGCCGACGCCGCCGAGTTTAGCGCAGGCGAGCGGCCTTTGGCACGGCCCGAGTCACCCCCCTGGCTCCCGCGCCGGCCCCGGATCGAGCCCCGCCTGCCAGCACCGGTGATCGGCCGGTCGCACTTTCCTCGCCCGCCAAGACCCCGCATTGGCTGCTTTTTGGCAGAATGCGGGACCGGACGAAGGGAGCGGAAAATGCGACGCGTGGTATTCAATCAGAAAGGCGGGGTGGGCAAGTCCACCATCACCTGCAACCTCGCCGCGATCAGCGCGCGCCAGGGCAGGCGCACCCTGGTGGTCGATCTCGACCCGCAGGGCAATTCCACCCAGTACCTGCTCGGTGCCGCGGGCGACGCGCTGGAGGCGACGCTGGCCGGCTTCTTCGACCAGACGCTGAACTTCAAGCTCAGCCCGCGCGCCACTGCCGAGTTCGTCGTCGCCACGCCCTTCGCCGGCCTGCACCTGATGCCCTCGCACCCGCAACTCGAGGAGCTGCAGGGCAAGCTGGAGTCGCGCTACAAGATCTACAAGCTGCGCGACGCGCTCGACGAGCTCGCCGACGACTACGACTGCATCTGGATCGACACCCCGCCGGCGCTCAACTTTTTCACCCGCTCGGCGCTGATCGCAGCCGACGCCTGCCTGATCCCGTTCGACTGCGACGAGTTCTCGCGCCGCGCCCTGTATGCGCTGCTGGAGAACGTCGCCGAGATCCGCGGCGACCACAACCGCGATCTGGCGGTGGAAGGGATCGTCGTCAATCAGTTCCAGCCGCGCGCCAGCCTGCCGCAGAAAGTGGTGCAGGAGCTCGTCGACGAAGGCCTGCCGGTACTCCAGCCCTATCTGTCGGCCTCGGTGAGGATCAAGGAATCGCACGCGCAAGCGATGCCGATGATCCATCTCGACCCCAGGCACAAGCTGACGCAGGAATTCGTCGCCCTGCACGATGCGCTGGCGCGCACCTACGGAGCCTGATCAGGCCGCCTCGAGCTTGGCCACCGACAGCAGCAGCCACTTCACCCCGGCCGGGCCGAAGTTGATCTGCACTTTCGCGTCGTTCCCGCTGCCCTCGGCGGCGACGATGACGCCTTGGCCGAATTTCGCATGGCTCACCGCCTGACCGATGCGCAGCCCGTTGGGCAACTGGGCGAAGCTCGGTCGCGGCGCGCGCGGCGTCTGCGCGGCGAATAACGGCTTCAAATAACCGCCGCCCGCACCGCCCCGCATCGCGCCGAACTCGCCGCCGGCGGCGCTACGCGGCTTGGGCGGGGTGAGCCACTTGGTCAGCCCGGCCGGCACCTCCTCGAGAAAGCGCGAGCGCAGGTTGTAGCGCGTCTGCCCGTGCAGCATGCGGCTCTGGGCGAAGGACAGGTAGAGCCGCTCGCGCGCCCGCGTCACCGCGACGTACATCAGCCGGCGCTCCTCCTCCAGGCCGTCGCTCTCGAGGGTGCTGTTCTCGTGCGGGAACAGGCCCTCCTCCAGCCCGGACAGGAACACCGCGTTGAACTCCAGGCCCTTGGCCGAATGCACCGTCATCAGCTGCACCGCGTCGGCGCCCTGGTCGGCCTGGTGCTCGCCGGCCTCGAGCGAAGCGTGGGCGAGAAAATCGGCGAGCAGCGCATGCGTTGGCAGCGCCTCGTCGGGCGCACGCTGAGCCTGGGCTTCGGCGAGGAAGTTGGCGGCGGCGTTGATCAGCTCGTCGAGGTTCTCGAGCCGCTCGCGGCCTTCCTTCTCGGCCTTGTAATGGGCGCGCAGCCCGCTGGCGTCGAGCACGTGGTCGACCAGCTCGGGCAGGGGCAGGCCGGCGGTGTCGCGGCGCAGGTCCTCGACCAGGCGGACGAACTGCGCCAGCGACGTGCCCGGCTTGCCGGTGAGGTGCGGCACGGTCGCGTAGAGGCTGGTGTTGTAGGTGCGCGCGGCGTCCTGCAGCACTTCGAGCGAGCGCGCACCGATACCGCGGGTGGGGAAGTTCACCACGCGGGCAAAGGCGGTGTCGTCGTCCGCGTTGGCGATCAGGCGCAGGTAGGCGAGCGCGTGTTTGATCTCCTGGCGCTCGAAGAAGCGCAGCCCGCCATACACGCGATAGGCAATGCCGGCCGAGAACAGCTGGTGCTCGAGCACGCGCGACTGCGCGTTTGAGCGGTAGAGCAGCGCAATCTCGCTTCTCAGCGCGCCGTCGCGCACCAGCTGCTGGATCTCGTCGACGATCCAGCGCGCCTCGTCGCCGTCGGAGTAGGCCTCGAAGATGCGGATCGGCTCGCCCGCGCCCTGGTCGGTCCACAGGTTCTTGCCGAGGCGGTTGCTGTTGTGGCGGATGATCGCGTTGGCGGCGTCGAGGATGTTGCTGTGCGAGCGGTAGTTCTGCTCCAGGCGGATCACGTTGGCGACGCGGAACTCGCGCTCGAAGTCGCGCATGTTGCCGACCTCGGCGCCGCGGAAGCGGTAGATGCTCTGGTCGTCGTCGCCGACGCAGAACAGCGCTCCGCCGCCCTCGCGCCCCTCGTCGGCGAAGAGCTTCAGCCAGCGGTACTGCAGGCGGTTGGTGTCCTGGAACTCGTCGACCAGGATGTGGCGGAAGCGGCGCTGGTAGTGGCAGCGCAGCGGCTCGTTGCGCTCGAGCAGCTCGTAGCTGCGCAGCAGCAACTCCGCAAAATCCACAACAGACTCGCGCTGGCACTGCGCTTCATACTCCTGGTAGAGCTGGACACGCTGGCGGGTGTAGTCGTCCCAGGCTTCGACCGCATGGGGGCGGTTGCCCGCCTCCTTCTGGCCGTTGATGAAGTGCTGCAGCTCGCGCGGAGGGAACTTTTCGTCATCGACGTTGAGCGTCTTCAGTAGGCGCTTGATCGCGGCGAGCTGGTCGGCCGAATCGAGGATCTGGAACAGCTGCGGCAGACCGGCGTCGCGGTGGTGGGCGCGCAGCAGGCGGTTGGCGAGGCCGTGGAAGGTGCCGATCCACATGCCGCGGGGGCTCACCGGCAGCATCGTCGACAGGCGAGCGAGCATCTCCTTGGCGGCCTTGTTGGTGAAGGTCACCGCCAGGATGCCGGCCGGATCGGCCTGGCCGGACTGGACCAGCCAGGCGATGCGGGTGGTGAGCACGCGGGTCTTGCCCGAGCCGGCGCCGGCAAGGATCAGCGCATGCTGGGGCGGCAGGGTCACGGCCTGGAGTTGTTCGGTGTTGAGATTGGCGAGCAGGTCGGACATCGGGATTCCTCGTTGGCCGTGCATTGTAATCCGGTCGTCACGGACCGGCGTCCGTTCGAAGACCGGCGGCAGTGGACCATCCGGACGGCCAAAGCCTGTTTGGCGCGTTCATTTGCAAAATATCAACACGCGATCAATTTTTTGTGCACTGCGGAATCTTTTGTGATTTGATTCGGACTAACATCTGAAAAACAGACAAACACACCTCTTAATCAGCATGATGCAACAAGTAATATTTATTCCGCAGTGCAGCACCAAATTTCAAACCCCGGCCCACAAGGTCGGCTCGGACCACGGCGCGACACCCCGCGCCCAGGAGAACAGACCATGAAGACTCCCAAACTTCTACCGTGGTACGCCCATAAGGCGGGCGTTTCGATCGAACGTGCCGAGACCCTCTGGCGCAAGGCCGTGCGCGAGGCCACCGAAGAGACCGGCTGGGTCGGTAACGCCGAATACTGGGGCGCGGCAATGGACCATTTTGCCCGCCTGCTCGAAAACGAGCGCAGCACCTTGTGCACACCGCAGGTCGTGCCTTTCGTCCGCAGCCAGTCCCGCATGTGGCGCCTGCCCTTGCTGGCCATGGAAGACCTGTTCGTCGCCTTTCAGGAGTCCTGGCAGCGCCGGCTGCGCACGCCGCAGAAGACGGCCTGAGGGAGGGCGTCCCTGCGGCGGAGCCCCCCGCGGGGACCCGCCTTCACGGTATACTGGCGTGTTTTCAACGCCATCCGGTCAGCCAGCACGCCCATGCAGGACAAATACCAGCCCGCCGCCGTCGAGACGGCCGCCCAGCAGCACTGGGACTCCACCGACGCCTTCCGCGTGACCGAAGACGCGAGCAGGCCCAAGTACTACTGCCTGTCGATGTTCCCCTACCCCTCGGGCAAGCTGCACATGGGGCACGTGCGCAACTACACCATCGGCGACGTGCTCGCGCGCTTCCACCGCATGAAGGGCTTCAACGTGCTGCAGCCGATGGGCTGGGACGCCTTCGGCATGCCGGCGGAGAACGCCGCGATCCAGAACAACGTGCCCCCGGCGCAGTGGACCTACGCCAACATCGACTACATGAAGGCGCAGTTGAAGCGCCTCGGCTTCGCCCTCGACTGGTCGCGCGAGCTCGCCACCTGCACGCCCGAGTACTACCGCTGGGAGCAGTGGCTGTTCACCCGCCTGTTCGAGAAGGGCCTGATCTACAAGAAACTCGGCACGGTCAACTGGGACCCGGTCGATGAGACCGTGCTCGCCAACGAGCAGGTCATCGACGGCCGCGGCTGGCGCTCGGGCGCGCTCATCGAAAAGCGCGAAATCCCCATGTACTACATGAGGATCACCGCCTACGCTGACGAGCTGCTCACCGCACTGGACGATCTGCCCGACTGGCCGGAGCAGGTCAAGCTGATGCAGAAGAACTGGATCGGGCGCTCCGAGGGGGTCGAGATCCACTTCCCGTTCGATCCGGCCAGCATCGGCCACGACGGCGTGCTGAAAGTGTTCACCACCCGCGCCGACACCCTGATGGGCGCCACCTACGTCGCCGTCGCCGCCGAGCACCCGCTCGCCACCCAGGCCGCGGCGGGCAACCCGGCGCTGGCGGCTTTCGTCGACGAGTGCAAGCACGGCGGCGTCGCCGAGGCCGACCTGGCGACGATGGAAAAGAAAGGCATGCCGACCGGGCTGAAGGTCGTCCATCCGCTGTCGGGCGAGCTGCTCGAAGTGTGGGTCGCCAACTACGTGCTGATGGGCTACGGCGAAGGCGCGGTGATGGCGGTGCCAGCGCACGACGAGCGCGATTTCGCCTTCGCCACCAAGTACGAACTGCCGATCCGCATGGTCGTCGCCTCGGAGGCCTACGCCGACACCGCCGCGCCCTGGCAGGACGCCTACGCCGAATACGGCCACCTGGTGAATTCGGGCAAGTACGACGGGCTGGACTTCCAGGCCGCGGTCGATGCGATCGCCGCCGACCTCGCCGCCAGGGGCCTGGGCGCCAAGCGCGTGCAGTACCGCCTGCGCGACTGGGGCATCTCGCGCCAGCGTTACTGGGGCTGCCCGATCCCGATGATCCACTGCGACACCTGCGGCGACGTCCCGGTGCCCGACGCGCAACTGCCGGTGGTGCTGCCCGAGAACGTCGCCGTCACCGGCCGCGGCTCGCCGCTGGCGAAGATGCCCGAGTTCTTTGAATGCAGCTGCCCGAAGTGCGGCCAGCCGGCGAAGCGCGAGACCGACACGATGGACACCTTCGTCGAGTCCTCGTGGTACTTCCTGCGCTACGCCTGTGCCGACAACGCCGGCGCGATGCTCGATGAGCGGGTGAACTACTGGGCGCCGGTCGACCAGTACATCGGCGGCATCGAGCATGCCATCCTGCACCTGCTGTACTCGCGCTTCTTCACCCGCGCGATGCGCGACTGCGGCCTGACCAAGGTCTCCGAGCCCTTCACCGCGCTGCTCACCCAGGGCATGGTGGTGGCCGAGACCTACTACCGCGAACTGGACGGCGGCAAGAAACAGTGGATCAACCCCGCCGACGTGGTGGTCGAGCGCGACGAGCGCGGCCGCATCGTCGCCGCGAAGCTGGCCGCCGACGGCCTGCCGGTGGTCATCGGCGGTACCGAGAAGATGTCGAAGTCGAAGAACAACGGCGTCGACCCGCAGTCGCTGGTGGACCAGTACGGCGCCGACACCGCGCGCCTGTTCATGATGTTCGCCGCACCGCCCGACCAGCAGCTGGAATGGTCGGATTCGGGCGTCGAGGGCGCCTCGCGCTTCCTGCGCCGGGTGTGGAACTACGGCCATGCCTTCGCCACCGCCACCCGCGCCGCCCTCCCCGCCGAACGCGCACTTGCCGCCGGCATGCTGCCCGCGGCGGCGGCCGAGCTGCGCCGCGAGGTGCACACCCATCTCAAGCAGGCGAGCTACGACTTCGGCAAGCATCAGTTCAACACCGTGGTGTCGGCGGCGATGAAGATCCTCAACGCGCTCGAAAAGGCGCACAAGGACCTCGCCGGCACGGTACCGGCGGCGCACGCCGAAGTGGCCGAGGAAGGCTTCTCGATCCTGCTCCGGCTGCTGTCGCCGATCGCGCCACACATCTGCCACGCACTGTGGCAGGACTGCGGCTTCGGCACCGACATCCTCGCCGCCAGCTGGCCGGAGGTCTGCGAAGCCGCACTCAAGCAGGACGAAGTCGAGCTGATGGTGCAGGTCAACGGCAAGCTGCGCGGCAGCATCAAGGTCACCGCCGACGCGACGAAGGCGGACATCGAGGAGATCGCGCTCGCCTGCGAAGCGGCGCAGAAGTTCATGGACGGCAAGCCGGCAAAGAAGGTCGTGGTGGTGCCGGGACGCCTGGTCAACATCGTCGCCTGAGGAACGCCCCATGTCTGTCCGCCCGCCCCTTGCCTGCCCGCCCCCCGCCCACCCGGCGCCGAGCGGCCCCGCTGATGCTGCCCGCCGCCGCCTCCTGCTGGCCGGCAGCGGACTGGCCGCGCTGACCCTGGCTGGTTGTGGCTTTCACCTGCGCGGGCCGCAGCAGCTGGGCTTCGCCTCCGTGCATATCAACACCCCGGCACAGACCGAGCTCGGCGCCCGGCTGCGGCGAATGATCGCCACCACCGGAACGACCGTGGTGGCCGAGGACGAGCAGGACGCCGAGGCCCGCCTGCGGATCCTCACCAACAATCGCGGTCGCGAGATCCTCAGCCTCACCGGGGCCGGCAAGGTGCGCGAGTACCAGCTCACCCAGACCCTGCGCTTCCAGGTGCTGGACAAGGCCGGGCAGGCCCTGATCCCGCCCACCACCCTGTCGGCCAGGCGCGAATACACGTTCGACGACAGCCAGGTGCTGGGCAAGGAACAGGAAGAGGAACTCCTCTACCGTGACATGCAGAACGACCTGGTGCAGCAGTTGATGCGCCGGCTCGCCACCACGAGCCGCCCCGGCTGAATCCCGTCGCCCGGATCTTCACGTGAATCTGCGTCCCGACCAGCTCGCTGCCCAGCTCGAACGGCCGCTGGCGGCGCTGTGGATGGTGCATGGCAACGAGCCGCTGCTCGTGCTCGAGGCGGCCGATGCGATCCGTGCCGCGGCGCGGCGGCAGGGTTACGCGGAACGCGAGACCCTGGTCGTCGGCCAGGGCTTCAAATGGGATGCGCTGGCGCTGGCCGCGGGCAATCTGTCGCTGTTCGGCGACGCCAAGCTGATCGACCTGCGCATTCCCACCGGCAAGCCGGGGCGCGACGGCGGCGAAGCCCTGCAGCGCTACGTCGCCGCCCTGCCGGCGCAGACCCTGACCCTGCTGAGCCTGCCCGAAATCGACTGGCAGACGCGCAAGACGGGCTGGTTCAAGGCCGTATCCGAAGCTGCGACCTGCATCGAGCTCAACGCCCCCGAGCGCGAGCGCCTGCCTCAATGGATCGGCCAGCGCCTCGCCCTGCAGAAGCAATCCGCCACTCCGGAGGCGCTGGCCTTCATCGCCGAACACGTCGAAGGCAATCTGCTCGCCGCCCACCAGGAGATCCTCAAGCTCGGCCTACTCCACCCGGAAGGCGCGCTGAGCCTGGAACAGGTGCAGGACGCGGTGCTCAACGTCGCCCGCTACGACATCGACAAGCTGCGCCAGGCCGTGGTCGAAGGGGATCCGGTGCGCTGCGCCCGCCTGCTCGAGGGCCTGCGCGGGGAAGGTGCGGCCCCCCCGCTGGTGCTGTGGGCGCTGGCCAACGAAGCCCGCACCCTCGCCGCGCTACGCGCCGGCCAGGACGCCGGCCAGCCGCTGCCGGCGCTGTTCAAGGCCGAGCGGATCTTCGAACCGCGCCGCCAGCAGGCCGTCGGCCGCGCCCTGGCGCGCCTCACCCAGGGCGGCCTGCGCGCCGCGCTGATGCACGCCGCGCGCATCGACCGCGTCATCAAGGGCCTTGCCCCCGGCGATATCTGGGACGAATTCCTCCAGCTCAGCCTGCGGCTGGCCCGACGCCGCTGACCGCGCACCGGCGACTGCACGAAACCGGCGTTCGATGTTCTAATTGACGCTTGCCCTGCGCACCTTGAAGCCGAAAGACACCGAGATGGACATCCACGACTACATGCACACCCTGGGCCGCCAGGCCCGCGCCGCCTCGCGCCGGCTCGCCGCTGCGACCACCGGGGACAAGAACGCGGCCCTCCTCGCCATGGCGGGCGAAATCCGCGCCCGCCGCAGCGAGCTCCTCGCGGCCAACGCCCGGGACCTCGACGAGGCCCGTGCCAGCGGCCTCGAAGCGGCGCTCATCGACCGCCTGACCCTGAACGAAAAAGGCATCGAGGCGATGGCCGCGGGGCTCGAACAGATCGCCGCCCTACCCGACCCGGTGGGCGAGATCACCGACGTCAAGCGCCGCCCCTCCGGCATCCAGGTGGGCAAGATGCGGGTGCCGCTGGGCGTGATCGGGATCATCTACGAAGCCCGCCCCAACGTCACCGCCGACGCCGCGGCGCTGTGCCTGAAGTCGGGCAACGCCGCGATCCTGCGCGGCGGCAAGGAGGCGATCCAAGCCAACCGCGCGATTGCCGCCTGCGTGCGTGCCGGACTGGTTGCCGCCGGCCTGCCCGAGCACGCGGTGCAGGTGGTCGAGACCACCGACCGCGCCGCGGTCGGCGAACTGATCACGATGCCCGAGTTCGTGGACGTCATCGTCCCGCGCGGCGGCAAGGGCCTGATCGAACGCATCTCCAAGGACGCCCGGGTGCCGGTGATCAAGCACCTGGATGGCAACTGCCACGTCTATATCGACGATGAGGCCGACCCCGCCAAGGTCGTGCCGATCGTCGACAACGCCAAGACCCAGCGCTACGGCACCTGCAACACCGCCGAATCGCTGCTGGTGGCGCGCGACGTCGCCGACCTCTACCTTCCCGCGATCGGTCATATGCTCGCCGCCAAGGGGGTGGAGATGCGCGGCTGCGCCGAATCGCTCGCGCTGTTGCGCGAAGCCGGAGTGGAGGCCGGCAGGCTGGTCGCTGCCACCGAGGCCGACTGGCGCGAGGAATACCTTGCCCCGATCATCGCGGTGAAGGTCGTCGCCGACATCGACGAAGCGATCGCGCACGTCAATGCCTACAGCTCCGGCCACACCGAGGCGATCGTCACCGAGAACTACACCCACGCGATGCGCTTCCTGCGCGAAGTCGATTCGTCCTCGGTGATGGTCAATGCCTCGACCCGCTTCGCCGACGGCTTCGAATACGGCCTGGGCGCCGAGATCGGCATTTCCACCGACAAGATCCACGCCCGCGGTCCGGTCGGGCTGGAAGGCTTGACCAGCCAGAAGTGGATCGTGTTCGGCAACGGCGAAATCCGCCGCTGAGCGCGTTCCACGGCTGCTCCGATGACGAACACCCACCCTCCTTGCGATGACGGTTTCGATGCCGTGATCGCCCTGCCGTTCGGCCCCTTCGGCATTCGTGCCGGGCAGGGGACGGTAAACGAGCTGGTGTTCCTGCCGCCTGGCACGCCACTGCTGGCGCCGCGCAACGATACCGCGGGTGCGGCGGCGCACGGGCTGCGAGTCTGGATCGAGGCCCCGGACCTTCCCTTCCCAGTTCCCCTGGCCCGCTGCGGCACCCCGTTCCAGCAGCGGGTCTGGGCACAGATCAGCGCGATCCCGCCCGGCCGCACCGCCACCTACGGCGAACTCGCCACCCGCCTCGGCAGCGCCGCACGGGCGGTTGGCCAGGCCTGCGGGGCGAACCCCTTTCCGCTGATCGTTCCCTGTCACCGCGTCACCGCAGCGAGCGGCCCCGGCGGCTTCGCCAACGCCCGCGACGGCTGGTTGCTGCAGGTCAAGCGCTGGTTGCTGAGGCACGAAAGCGCGCAGTGAGCACCTCCGGCCCTGCGCCGATCCAGCACCCCGGTAGCCGACGCACGCCGGGAAAGCCGGCGGCACCGAAACGCCGCCCGGCGACCGCCGGTGACCGCCCGCCATCGCGCGAATCGGGACTGCAGCCAGCGCACCGCAGCGAGCTCGACCGCTTCGCCGACACGCTGTGGCTCGAGCACGGCCTGGCACCGAACACCCTGGCCGGTTACCGCAGCGACCTGGCCCGCTTCGCCGCCTGGCTGGAAGAGCGCGGCCGGCTCCTGCCCACGGCCGATGCCGGCGCGCTGGCCGGCTATCTGGCCGAATTCAGCCGCAGCGCCAGACCGGCCAGCCAGCGCCGCCTGCTCGCGGCCTGGCGGCGCTATTACCGCATGCTGCTGGGGAACGGCGAGATCGGCGACGATCCGACCCTGCTGCTGGATTCGCCGATGGCCGCCGAACGCTTCCCCAAAACCCTCAGCGAAATCCAGGTCGAAGCCCTGCTGGGCGCGCCCGATATCGATACGCCGCAAGGCCTGCGCGACCGCTGCATGGTGGAAGTGCTCTACGCCACGGGCCTGCGCGTTTCCGAACTGGTCGGGCTGAAGGTGTTCGCGGTCGGGCTCAACGAAGGCGTGCTGCGGGTGATGGGCAAGGGCAGCAAGGAACGCCTGGTTCCGCTCGGAGAAATCGCCGCCGACTGGCTGTTGCGCTATACCGCCCAGGCCCGCCCTGTCCTGCTGGCGGGGCGCAGCTGCGACGAAGTGTTCGTCACCCGCCTGGGGCGCGGCATGACAAGGCAGATGTTCTGGCGCATCATCAAACACTACGCCATGAGCGCAGGCATCGCGCGCGAATGCATTTCCCCCCATACGCTGCGCCATGCCTTCGCTACTCATTTATTGAACCACGGCGCCGATTTGCGCGTAGTGCAATTACTGCTGGGGCACGCGGACATTTCGACCACGCAGGTCTATACCCATGTTGCGCGCGAGCGCCTCAAGCAACTGCATGCCGCACATCATCCACGCGGCTGATTACCCATACCGGCCCCGGGGCATTTGCCCGGATACGGGCGCCAGTGGAATTTCATCGTCCTGGCAGGAACCATGAGCAAACGCGAAACCCATCCTCCCGAAACGCCGGCCACGCGTTTTTTGCGCCAGCGGGGGATCGCCTTTTCCAGTCATTTGTACGATTACGAAGAACACGGCGGAACCGCCGTTTCGTCGCGCGAACTCAATGTCAGCGAGCATGCCGTGATCAAGACGCTGGTCATGGAGGACGAAAAGGCACAGCCGCTGATCGTGCTGATGCACGGCGACTGCAAGGTATCGACCAAGGAACTCGCCCGCCAGATTCCATGCAAGCACGTCGAGCCGTGCAAGCCGGAAACGGCCAATCGCCACACCGGCTATCTGGTCGGCGGCACCTCGCCCTTCGGCACCCGCAAGCAGATGCCTCTATATATGGAGCGCACCATTCTCGATCTGCCGCTGATCTACATCAACGGCGGGCGCCGCGGCTTTCTGGTCGGCATCCACCCTCACGACCTGTTGCGCGCCCTGCAGCCAAAACTAATTCAAGCGGCCAATTGAACGGAAGGCGAATCGTTGAATTCCGCTTTTCAGACACAGAATCGGGGCAACATGTGTCCTTTTCAGCGAAAATGCATTTTCAATTCCATTGAAGCAATGGCAAAATCACGACAAATCGAATGCCGGGATGCATCCCTGATACCGGCATAATCGGTTTCATCAATTGCCTCAACGGAGAAATCATGGATCTATCCAGTTACACCTTGCCCGAACTGCGTCGCCTGCAGGCCCGAATCGAAAATGAAATCCGCCGCCGCAGCGACACTACCCGCCGCACCCTGCTCAAGCGCATGCAGAAAATGGCGGCTGACGAAGGGCTGACGCTGGACGATCTGCTCGAAGCCACGGCACCGGTTGCCGAAGCCAAACCTGCCGCCAAACGCGCCCGTCGCGCCCCCGGAAAGAAGACGAAACCGGCAAGCGTGGTCAAATATCGCAACCCGGCCAACCCGGATCAGGGCTGGAGCGGCCGCGGGCGCAAACCGCAATGGGCGCTGGACTGGATCGCCCAAGGCAAGTCGCTGGAAGAACTCGCCGCCTGAGGCGCGCGCCAGCGGGCAGAAAACCACAGCGCGACACCTGCCGTTGGCCGCGCTCCGGACTGACTCCGGAGCGCGGCTTTTCATGCCGTCGGCGGCACGACCACGCCCGCCCGGCTGCGCTGGATATACACCCCGACCCGGCGCACATCCTTCATTACCCCGATCTTGGCCACCTTGAGCTTGACCCAGGGAGCGCCGAATTCTTCGAATAACATTCGAACGACATATTCACCGAGACTCTCGATGAGATTGAAATGGCGCTCGCCGAGCTCGCGCCGGATGCGCGCCGCGACCTCTGCATAATCGATGGTGTCGCCGATGTCGTCATGCTCCGCCGCCGAATCGGGGACGCCGAAGGTCAGATTGAGCTCGACGGTCTGCGGCCCGGTCTTTTCGCGTTCGTAAATGCCGACCCAGGCCTTGACGCGCAATTCCTCGATGAAGATGAAATCCATGCTGCTTCCCGTTTAGAATCGCTGCGATTCTAACGTGCCTGCCCGGCTCCACCACAATGCTTCACGCACCGGGCAGCCCTGACCCTGCACGCGCGCCGCACGCGCACCTCACAATCTTTCGACCCGCCCCGAACTGCCGGGCGCTGGAGCCATGATGTCGCTGCTACTTCTTCTCCTTGCCGCATACCTGCTCGGCTCGATCCCCTTTGCCATCGTCACCAGCAAGCTGTTCGGCCTGCAGGACCCGCGCCGCTACGGCTCCGGTAACCCGGGCGCGACCAATGTGCTGCGCAGCGGCAACAAGGCCGCGGCAGCATTGACACTGCTGGGCGACAGCCTGAAAGGCTGGCTGGCCGTATGGGCGGCCGGAGAGCTCGGATTCGACATCGGCCAGGCGGCCCTCGCCGGTCTTGCCGCATTTCTCGGCCACGTCTTCACCGTGTTCCTGCGCTTCAACGGCGGCAAGGGCGTCGCCACGGCGCTGGGCGTGCTGGCCGGGGTGGATGGCCGGATTGCGATCTTCTGTGCGGTGATCTGGCTGATGATCGCCTACACCTCACGCTACTCGTCGGTGGCGGCGCTCTCGGCGGCGGTGGCGGCGCCCCTCGCCGGCCTGCTCTTTCTCGGCCCGCAACCGGCGGTAGCGGCCCTGGCGGCGATGGCGGCCGTGCTGATCTGGCGGCACAAGGCGAACATCGTCCGCCTGCGCGCGGGCACCGAAGGCAAGATCGGCGGCGGCAAAGGCTAGGACCCGGCCCGCGAGCGGGGCAGGCCCAACCAGGACGGGGCCCATTCCCCCCGGCAGCGGGGCGCGTGCCGCGTGCCGCACGTCCCTTCAGGCGGCCGGAGGCCGCGGCGGGCGCAACTCGGCGAGCGGCCAGCGGGGGCGAATGCTCACCGTCGCGATCTGCGCCCCGCGCTCGCCCGCGGCAAAACGCAGCGCGCCAGCGAACGCGATCATCGCCCCGTTATCGGTGCACAAGGCCGGCTCGGGGTAATGCACCCGCCCGCCGCGCCGTGCCAGCGCCGCATCCAGAGTCTCGCGCAAACAACGGTTGGCACCCACGCCACCGGCCACCACCAGCGTTTTCAGCCCCACCTTTTTCAGCGCGGCGAGCGCCTTCGCGCACAGCACCTCAACCACCGCCTGCTGGAATTCGGCCGCCAGGTCTGCAGCCTGCCCAGACTGCCAGTCCGGCGCCGACACCACGTTGAGCACGGCCGTCTTCAGCCCGCTGAAGCTGAAATCGAGATCGCCCGAATGCAGCATCGGCCGCGGCAGGCGGAACCGCCCCGGCCGCCCCTGCTCGGCCAGCTTCGCCAGCTGCGGCCCGCCGGGGTAGCCGAGACCGAGCAGCTTGGCCGTCTTGTCGAACGCCTCGCCGGCGGCATCGTCGACCGACTCGCCCAGCAGCGCGTAGTCCCCCACCCCGCGCACTCGCATCAGCTGGGTATGCCCCCCCGAGACCAGCAGGGCGACGAAGGGAAAGGCAGGCGGATCGGCAGCGAGCAGCGGCGACAGCAGGTGACCTTCGAGGTGGTGGACCGGCAACACCGGAATGCCGCGCGCCAGCGCGAAGGACTCGGCCACGCTCGCACCGACCAGCAGCGCCCCCGCCAGCCCCGGCCCCGCGGTATAGGCGACAGCGTCGATCTGGTCGACATCCATCCCGGCTTCAGCCAGCGTCTGCTTGACCAGCACCGGCAGGTGGCGGATGTGGTCCCGCGAAGCAAGCTCCGGCACCACGCCGCCATACACCGCATGGAGGTCGATCTGCGAATGCAGCTTGTGCGCGAGCAGCCCTGCTCCGGTGTCATAAATCGCCACCCCGGTTTCGTCGCAGGAGGTTTCGATGCCGAGAACTTTCATGGGGTGAACCTGCTTGATTCGGTGCCGCATTCTAACCGCAGGCCAGCCCGCTGCGGTCGCCGCGGCTCTTGCCATATCACCCGGTCTCGTTTATATTTGCGGTCTTTCTGCCCACCAGACACCCAAGGAAGTCCGCAATGCCCGGTATCCGCGTCAAGGAAAACGAGCCGTTCGAGGTTGCGATCCGCCGCTTCAAGCGCACCATCGAGAAGACCGGTGTGCTGACCGAGCTGCGCTCGCGCGAGTTCTATGAAAAGCCCACTGCCGAACGCAAGCGCAAGCTGGCCGCTGCCGTCAAGCGCAACCACAAGCGCCTGCGCAGCCAGATGCTCCCGCCGAAGCTGTACTGATTCTCCTCGCACCCGCACTGCGGGCTGCCTTGCACGCCGGCCGAAGGTTTTCAGACCCTCGCCCGGCGTGATGCTTTTCTGTGTTCGCCTCCGGCATGGCCGTCGCCTCCCGCCCTAGCCCCCTCCATCCGCGGCCCCGGCTGCGCGCTCAATGATCCCCCAGTCCTTCGTTCAGGAACTGCTGTCGCGCATCGACATCGTCGATGTCATCGAACGCCATCTGCCGCTGAAAAAGAGCGGCGCGAACTACTTCGCCTGCTGCCCCTTTCACGGCGAGAAATCCGCCTCGTTCTCGGTCAGCCCCTCGAAGCAGTTCTATCACTGCTTCGGCTGCGGCGTACACGGCAGCGCGATCGGCTTCCTGATGGAATACAGCGGCCTCGGCTTCATCGACGCGGTTAAGGAGCTCGCCGGCCAGGCCGGCCTGCAGGTCCCGGACGACGGCCGCGGCGCCAGGCCACAGGACGACGGCAGCGAGCGCCTGTACGCGGCCATGGCCAGCGCCGCGCGCTTTTACCGCGAGCAGCTCAAGCACGCCCCCCCTGCCATCGCCTACCTGAAGCGCCGCGGCCTGTCAGGCGAGATCGCCGCACGCTTCGGCCTCGGCCATGCGCCTGACGAGTGGCAGGCGCTGCAGCGCGTTTTTCCCGACTACCCGGCAAAAACCCTCGCCGAGGCCGGACTGGTCATCGACAACGACCAGGGCCGGCGCTACGACCGCTTCCGCAACCGCATCATCTTTCCGATCCACGATCGCCGCGGCCGCATCATCGCCTTCGGCGGGCGCGTGATCGACGGCGGCGAGCCAAAATACCTGAACTCGCCCGAGACCCCGCTGTTCGAAAAAGGGCGCGAACTCTACGGTTTCTTCCTGGCACAAAAAGCGATTCGCGACAGCGGCTTTGCGGTGGTGGTGGAAGGCTACATGGATGTCGTCGCCCTCGCCCAGTACGGCATCGAAAACGCCGTCGCCACCCTCGGCACCGCCACCACGGCGCAGCACATCCACACCCTGCTGCGACACGTCGACCGCATCGTATTCTGCTTCGACGGCGACACCGCCGGGCGCCGCGCCGCCTGGCGGGCACTGGAGAACGCGCTCGAATCCCTGCGCGACGATGCCACGCTGGCGTTCCTGTTCCTGCCCGCCGAGCACGACCCCGACTCCTTCGTGCGCGCCCACGGCGCCGACGCCTTCCGCCAGGCAGCCACTGCCGCCACCCCGCTGGCGAGCTTCCTGATCCAGGAACTGGCAGGACGCCACCCGCTGGAGAGCGCCGAAGGGCGCGCCGCCTTCGTGCACGAGGCTGCCCCCCTCGTCACCCGCATCGCGGCGCCGCTACTGCGCCTGCAGGTGGTGAAATCGGTCGCGGAAAAAAGCGGCCTCACCCAGACAGAAGTGGAAGAGGCGTTCGGCGCTATCGCCACGCGCACCGCGCACCGGCGCAACCGGGATGAAACACCTCCCGCCCCGCCGCCACCCGACGCCCCTTCCCCGCGCAGTTCCGCCAGTGCGCCACGCCGAACGGCGCCGAACCGGCTTCGCTCATTCGGCCGGCGCAAGCCCCCCTCCACCATCGGCACCCTGCTGCGCCTGATCCTCCAGCACCCCACCTGGGCCGCCCGCCTGCCGGTGGACCTGATCCCCGATCACGGCGCCGAAGGCTGCGCCCTGATCGCCATCATCGACATGCTCAGCCTCGGCGAACCGCTTCCCGCCGGCGGCCTGGGCGCACTCATCGAACATTTCCGCGACACCCCGCACTACGACACGCTGTCGAAAGTCGCCGCGGAACTCGTCGAGACCGAATTCGACGAAGGGGTGATCGAGCTCATTTTTGAAGACACCTTACGCAAGCTCAGTGCCGACAGTCTGACAGCCGAGATCGATGCACTGCTGCAAAAAGACCGCGAAACCGGTCTCGACAGTGCCGCACGGCACCGCCTTGCAGAACTCCTGCTCGAGAAACGGAAGCTGTCGAGCGGCGGAAACACCCCCGATCTATAGTACAATTTCGGGTTTCTCCATTTTCTTACACCCTCACCTGAGGAGTGCCATGGCACGCGAAAAAGCCAAGGATCCGCGCAAGGACGGCGCCAGCAAGAGCCGCTCATCCAAAGCGAAGGACAAGGTCGCCCAGGTCGTCGAAAACCCCGTCGTCGCGCCACTCGACGCCGAGGTGCGACGCACCCGTCTGAAAACCCTGATCACGCTCGGCAAGGAGCGCGGCTACCTGACCTATGCCGAGATCAGCGACCACCTGCCCGACGATGTTGCCGACGCGGAACAAATCGAAGGCATCATCGCCACCTTCAACAACATGGGCATCCAGGTCTACGACGAGGCCCCTGCGGCCGAAGACCTGCTGATGTCCGACAGCGTCGCGGCCAACGTCGACGAAGACGTCGCCGAAGAGGAAGCCGAACAGGCGCTGTCCTCGGTCGACTCCGAATTCGGTCGCACCACCGACCCGGTACGCATGTACATGCGCGAGATGGGCACGGTCGAACTGCTCACCCGCGAAGGCGAGATCGAGATCGCCAAGCGCATCGAGGACGGCCTCAAGCACATGGTGCAGGCCATCTCCGCATGCCCGACGACGATTGCCGAAATGCTCCAGATCGTCGACCGCATCGCCCGCGACGAGGCGAAGATCGACGAGCTCATCGACGGCCTCATCGACCCCAACGCCAACGGCGAGGAAGCCGCCGAGGATGACAGCGACGACGACGCCGGCAGCGCCGCCATCGGCACCGACGACGACAGCAGCGACAGCGACGACGACAGCGACGACGATGACGAGAGCAGCGCCGAGAGCGCCAATGCCGCATCCCTGCTGCAGCTCAAGAACGACGCCCTGGCCCGCTTCGAAGTGATCCGCGCGCTCTACGTCGAAAAGATGGCAGCGCTGGAGAAGAAAGGCTCCCAGGACATCGTCTACCTCGCCCTGCAGCAACAGATTTCCGACGAGTTGCTGAACATCCGCTTCACCGCCAAAGCCATCGAGCGTCTGTGCGACTCGGTACGCCACATGGTGGAGCAGGTGCGCGCGCACGAGCGCCAGATCCTGCAGCTGTGCGTCGACCGCGCCGGCATGCCGCGCCAGCACTTCATCAAGATTTTCCCCGGGCAGGAAACCAAGCTCGACTGGCTCAAGGACGAGATCGCCGCCGGCAAGAACTACGCCGAAGGCCTGATGCGCATTCACCCCGCGGTGCTCGAAGAGCAGCAAAAGCTCATCGACCTGCAGGACCGCATCGGCATCCCGCTCAAGGAACTCAAGGACATCAACCGCCAGATGTCCACCGGCGAAGCCAAGATGCGCCGCGCCAAGCGCGAAATGACCGAAGCCAACCTGCGCCTGGTGATCTCGATCGCGAAGAAGTACACCAACCGCGGCCTGCAGTTCCTCGACCTGATCCAGGAAGGCAACATCGGCCTGATGAAGGCGGTGGATAAATTCGAATACCGCCGCGGCTACAAGTTCTCGACCTATGCCACGTGGTGGATCCGCCAGGCGATCACGCGCTCGATCGCCGACCAGGCGCGCACCATCCGCATCCCGGTGCACATGATCGAGACGATCAACAAGATGAACCGCATCAGCCGCCAGATCCTGCAGGAAACCGGCCTCGAGCCCGACCCCGCGACCCTGGCCGAGAAAATGGAGATGCCCGAGGAGAAGATCCGCAAGATCATGAAGATCTCCAAGGAACCGATCTCCATGGAGACGCCGATCGGCGACGACGACGACTCCCACCTGGGTGACTTCATCGAGGACACCGCCACCCTGGCTCCGGCCGAGGCGGCAATGTACTCCAGCCTGCGCGACGCCACCGGCGAAGTGCTCGACTCGCTCACCGCACGCGAGGCAAAAGTGCTGCGCATGCGCTTCGGCATCGAGATGAACACCGACCACACCCTGGAAGAAGTCGGCAAGCAGTTCGACGTTACCCGCGAGCGCATCCGTCAGATCGAAGCCAAGGCCCTGCGCAAGCTGCGCCACCCGAGCCGCTCGGAAAAATTGCGCAGCTTCCTCGACAGCGACGCGTAAACACGCCGCATCCGCGCCCGGTCGCATCGTCCGCCGGGCGCGCAGCGGCGTTTAGCGCTGGGGACTCGCAATCCCTGTGCTCGAGGCGACGAGTAAAAGCCGGACTGCCATGTTTCAACGACGTCCACGCCACTACCCGAGGCGCATGGGTCGGAAAAATTCCTGAGATGGCCCACTCCCGGGCTGTTCCAGGAAATGCAATTACGGGCCTCTAGCTCATGCCTGGTTAGAGCAGCGGACTCATAATCCGTTGGTGCTGGGTTCGACTCCCAGGGGGCCCACCAGTTACATCAAGCACTTACGCCAATCCTTCGGGGTTGGCGTTTTGCTTTCTGGGGAACGGGGAACGACTGGGGAACGAATAAAAACACACCCCCCGATCGTCAAGGGCACCCCCGCCTGTCCGCCTGCCAAAGGGAAAAGCCCCACGCCGGCTTTTCTGGAAACGGCGTGGGGCTTTTCGGGGCGCCCCGGAGCCAGGGGGGGCAGGTGTGGACGTCCAGGACCACACACCAGATCAGGGTACGCGAACCTCGGCGGGGTTCAAGTCACACCAGACCGCGCGATGGCAGTTTGCGGCGGATCTTCTGCTTCGCCCGGACGAGGAACGGGTGAAGGTCGCGCCCGGGAAACCGCGTGCCAAGGTAGTACGAGCTCAAAGCCGCACGCTCCATCGGCTCGAGGTCATCGACAATCGCCTCCATCGCGTAGCCGGCCAGGTTGTCGACCCCCTCACACATATCCTCGAAGGCGACTTCTCCGCGGCTGCCACCCGATCGGAAGGCGACCGAGCGCGATGGATAGCCAAGGTGGTCCTCGGCCTTCCACGCCCGCATGTGCCGGCGCCACTGGTCGGGGTAGCGCTCCACGGGGTCTATCTCGCACACCTCGCGGGTGAGCACGATACCGATGGTGCGCCCGCCCATTTATGCGGCCTCCGCGAGCTGGGGCACCTCCTCGCGCAGGCGGCGGCGGAAGATGGCCAACACGTCGCGCGGATCCAGCCCGACCGGGCGGCACAGGCGCCGGGTCATCGGCCCCGCGCGCAGCAGGTCGAGATAGGCGGCCGAGCGTTCGCCGGCGCGGTCGTCGCTTCGGCGGGCGTACTCGAGCGCATCCTCGAACAAGAGCTGCAGCGCGGCAGCCCACAGCGAGAAGTAAGGGGTGGCCAGTACCTGATTGATCGACTTCAACGTCTTGCCCTCCTGATGGCTTCGTGGGTTTCAAATTCAGCAAGCGGCGCCCACTCCTCGGCGGCATCGACGCCACTGAGGAGTGCGTTCTCGTAGCTCGCGGTCAGCCGGTGCGCAGCATGGCGGATGGTCGCCTCGGTCGGGTCTTCCACGACGATGCGCAGCAGGCCTTCGAGGTGGCGGCCGTGGTGCGCTGGGCGATGGTCGGGTTCAGGTGCGGCGGTGCGCCCTCGAATTCAACCATCTGCTGCCGGAGCTTCACCACGCGCAGCTTGTGGGCGCGGATGGCGTTCGTGATGGAACCGATCTCGACCGGGTCGAGGCGGCGGCGGGCGCGCAGCAGGGAGCGCTCGAGCAGGTCGAGGCAGTAGTGCTGGAGCGTCAGCTCGGTGTCGGGCGCGACGGGGCGGGTGCGGTGGCGGTGCGCGCTTCGAGTGCATCGAGGATGCCAGCCGACGGGCCGGTCAGGTCGAAGCCGTTCTGGCCGGTGGCGAAGCTCGCCACCTCGTTCGCCAACTCCTGCAGCGCGGCACGAGAGAAGCCGTGCAGCGTGCTCGCCTCGCCGTGACTCCAGAGGTGGCCGAGGATCCGCTCCTCGAGCAGCGCGGCCATCTCGCTGTTGTACGCGGCGTCATCATTGGGCGAGAGCATGATCAGCGGCCAGGCAGGGGCGCTGTCGGTCGGTGCTGTGGCGGTCGCAATCGTTTTTCTGTTCATGGGTGGCTCCGGGACTGAGGGGGTGAACGACGAAGCCCCGCGACCTTTCGGTGGCGGGGCTTCGTTTTCGCTGGACGCGTGTGTCCGGCGACAAGTCTACGACGTTTTCTCGATCAGGTGGGCGTCTTTTTTCGCTCTTCGTGCCTCGTTCTGCTGTGAAAGTGAGCGCAAATCACCTTTATCGTTATGGTTCGCGCTGGCGGGGCCATCCTTACCGAAACCTTACCGTTTCGACCTTGGCGGAACCTTGGTGTGATCGTGATGTGGCAGTGCGACTCGATGCGTACTTCGCTGCAAACCCTGCGCTGCGCACATAAGAAAGCCGGACACCTGGTCCGGCTCTTCGTTGGTGCTCTGCCCTCGATCAAGCGGCGTACAACCCTTGAAAATATTGGACTCAACCCTCGCCATTGAAACCAACTGAGACAGCACGAGTTCGATTTCCCCCCTCTCCGCCAAATACCCAGTACAGACGCGCCTTCCGGCGCACTTTTTCTTTCTACCCTACATCCTGCCCCACATCCGGCGAGGTGCTTGGGCACGGTGGCAGAGATCGGGGAATGGCGATGAGCTGTCGGAGATCCATCACACTGGGCGCGGCGCTTTTCTTGCTGTCGGCCGCGGCCCACGCGCTCCCGATCACCTTCTCGTTCTCCAGCACGGTTTCAGACGTAACTCCGCCCCTCGCCGGAATTGCCGCCGTCGGAGACACGATCCGGGGTACCTTCACCTTCGATCCGACCGCGCTGAGTGCGCCAAGCGACGCCCCGGGGATGCGGGCAATCTATCCAGAGGCCGGGGCCACGCTTACCCTGACCGTCGGCGACTACACCGCCAGAGCCACAGGGTTCTACATCACCATCCTGAACGACTGGATCGCCGACGGTGTTTTCCTTGGCGATCGGTTCATTGTCGCCACGACCGCTGAGTCTCAGATCGATGCGCCCACCGTCGGTGAGTATGCGTTCGGCACCTTCTCGCTGGCGGTAATCGATCCAACCGGCACCATGCTCGACAGTGCCGCGATCCCGACAGACACCTCGCCATTCGAAGGGCGGAGCTACGACTCCGCTGTTCACCTCGGTTTTCAGAAGCCGCTTTTCCTGAATGCCTTCCTCGGCGCTGGGGTCCGCGCAGAAGATGTGACCCTCGGGACCGTGCCCGAACCCAACACCATCGCACTGTTGGGCGTTTCGCTATTCAGCCTCTGCCTGGCCACTCGGCGACGAATTCCCGCACCGGCCCTGCCCCTCGCTTAACCACCTCACGAATCCCCCTCCACCGCCCCGAGTATTCTCTGGCGGTCTGCGTCTCGAACCTCCTCAAGCAAACTAGAGGGGCGCAACCAACCGCTCGCCCTGCGCCCGCGGATTCCCCACCGCTCGCCCAACCGGATAGGCCTCCATCTCGTCGGATGGATACTCGCCGGCGAGTTCACGCACCAAGAGCCCATCCATGACACCGTGATCCAGCCAGGCAGCGTAGTCCTCGGGACGAATGATGACCGGCATCCGATCGTGGATCGGCCGCATCAGATCGTTCGCCGCAGTTGTCAGAATCGCGAACGTGAGGATCTGCCCCTCCGGGCCATCCCAGTGCTCGAGGAGACCGCCGAAGCCGAACAGTTCCTCACCGCCGACGGGCCGGATGAAGAACGGCTGCTTGTACCCAGCGACTGGCACCCACTCGTAGAACCCCGACGCCGGTACGAGCACGCGCGACCGCTTGAACGCGTGCCTGAACATCGGCTTCTCGCCCGCGGTCTCGACCTTCGCGTTGATGGGCTGGGCGAGCTTTCCAGGCTCCTTCACCCAGGACGGTAGCAAGCCCCAGCGTGCGGAGATCAGCTCGCGCTCTCCGTCGGCACCGCAGCGCACGATCGGCGCGTCCTGCGACGGTGCGATGTTGTAGCGTTCCTCGAGGTTCGCAGGCTCGACGCCAAACTGTTCTCGCAGGCGAGATTGAGGGCCATACAGGGCATAGCGACCGCACATCACAGTCTCCGGTCAGTACGTTGTAGCGACACCCTACACCGCTCGAACAAGCCCGGCTAAACTGTATTTTCGTACAGCATCCGACGTGCCACACATGTTCGTTCGCATCCGCCGCCTACGCCAAGGCGGTCGCCGCATTCCCGACCACGAGACCGGACGGCCCGAGCACCAGGCTGTCGGCGACCTGCAGTCGACGGGCCGCAAGTTCGAGCTGCATCAGCCACTGGCGAACACCGGCCCGGGATACGTGCTCCACGACGCGCGCGTGGTCGCCGTTCAACCAGGCGTCGGCGGCATGCTCATTCGTGGGTTCGAGGAGTACCGCGGCGGCGCCGTGCTGCAGGAGTGGGAGGTCACGCCCCTCGATCAGGTAGTCGGCGACGACGGGCTGAAGCACTGGAACTGGCCGCGCTAGAATATGCCTTTGGAACATCGAATGCCCACCATGAAGCTCAAAATCTACACCGGCGCCGAGGTCCGCGAACTGCGTCGAAAGCTGCACCTCAACCAGTCCGAGTTCTGGGCCCCCTTCCAGACCACTCAGAGCGGCGGCAGCCGTTACGAGTCCGGCCGCGAGATCCCCGACCCCGTCCAGGTGCTGCTGAACATCGCCTTCGGTACCGATGCCAAGGCCGCGGCGATCTTCGACGAGCTGCGCGCGTTCGGGAACCCGAAGAACAAGGCCAAGGCCGCCCAAGGCGAGGCCAAGTAGTGGCAGGAGCCGCAGCGCTCATCGTCGGCCTCGTGGTGGCCATCGCCGACGGCGACACACTCACCGTGCTTAACGAGGACTTCCAACAGGTGAAGGTCCGGCTGGCGGAAATCGATGCTCCCGAGAAGCGCCAAGCCTTCGGAGCTCGATCACGGCAGTCCCTCGGCGAGCTGTGCCACGAGAAGCGCGCCGAGGTGCGAGTGATCGACGTCGACCGCTACAAGCGCATCGTGGGCCGCGTGTCCTGCGCAGGCGTGGATGCGAACGCCGCCCAGGTGCGCCGCGGCATGGCGTGGGTGTATGACCGCTACGCCACGGACAAGACGCTGTATCGCCTGCAGGACGAGGCGCGCAGCAGCGAACGCGGGCTGTGGGCGGATCGAAACCCCATAGCACCGTGGGACTGGCGTGGGCGGCGGGGTTGACGCTCTCGCCCCTCGGACCGGTAGTACCTTGACGCCCCCCATAGCGTCGGGCTACAAGTTTGTGAGGGACGTCGTCGTGTAGTGCCCTGCTGTGGAGTCCGATGTGGCAGAATTCCACTCACTTCAACCCGCCTAAACAGTTATGGGCCTTCTCGATGACGCCGTGGGCCAGTCTTTGCGACTCAGCAGACAGCGCCTTGAAGAGCATTTCGACGCAGACGTTCTGGCTTACTACGGCGAGATCGCAACAGAATGGCTCCCTTGGTTTCGGGGAAACCTTGAACGACTCGGAGAGATCGGGCGAAAGGAGAGACTGCTGATCGTCTTGAACACGCCTGGCGGCCAAGTTGAAGCCGTTGAGCGGATGGTTGAGATGATTCGCCGCTGGTATCAGGAAGTGTATTTCCTGGTTCCGAACCTCGCCATGTCAGCAGGGACCATCTTCTGCATGTCTGGAGAGAAGATTTTCATGGACTACTCGTCCGCGCTTGGCCCCATTGATCCTCAAGTACAGTCCAAAGATGGGACCTGGGTTCCCGCGTTAGGGTATCTCGACAAGTTCGCAGAATTCGTCGACAAGTCTAGTAAGAATCAACTTACGGGGGTTGAATTCGCGATTGCGCAGAGCCACGACCTTGCAGTCTTGCGTCGCTACGAACAAGCGCGCGACCTCTCAGTCTCACTGCTGAAGCAATGGTTGGTAGCCTACAAGTTCAAAACTTGGACGCATCATCGATCGTGCTCGAGCCGCAAGGGGCAGGAAGTCACTCTCGAAGAAAAGCAGAATCGTGCAGAAGAAATTGCTCGCCAGCTTGGCGATAATGGCAAGTGGCACTCGCACGGACGAATGATCGGTATCGAAACCTTGAGGCGCCAGCTAAGGTTGGATATCGAGGATTTTACGGACGACCGGGAACTAAGGACGCTAGTCAATAGTTACCACGATCTGATCGTCGACTACGTTCAGAGGCAAAACTGGCGTCTTTTCGTTGACTGCAGGGGCGTAAATGGATGAGGAGCCTGTCATGAATCTGACCGAACAAGTTGCTGAGATGATTCGCAAAGACCGAGAAAGGTTTGCCGAGCCGAGGGGCTCTCTACAGCAGTTCGAACAGCTTATCGCTGCTGGTTTGATTCGCCGGCGGGAATACGACATACCGCCTGTGAACGTGTTCGGCAGTAGCGGCCGGGCGCCCGAGTCAGTCCCAACGATGAATCACGCTGGGCGTGTCGTAAATGTCATGAACACAACCAGACTCTTCCCTTAAGCCTTACAGATTAAATCTACGATATGAGGGCGGCATCATGGCCGCCCTTTCCATGTTTGCTCTGCTCACAGTGACCGCTAGGGCGAACCACGATACAGGACGCCAGCAGGGGTTTCGAGAGGGCCTGCGGAATAGCCCTTCAGATCGGCTCAACCACCTTGAAAACCCCGGTTTTCGTCATCGACCGTCGTAGCTCGAAACGGCCCAGCGCCTCAACGACATCGACGGATTCAAGCGCGTCGAAGTTGATCTGCGCCCACTCCTCCCGGCGCACACGGACGGATAGCAGGTACTGGTCGGCCTCGTGACCGGTACCCGGGTCCGCCCGCTGCGTGAAGCCGGAAAGGATCAGCTCGGAGAGAGTGGGCAGCAGCGCGAAGGCCTCGGCGATCAGCCGGAAAGTGATCGAGTGCACGTGGTTGGCGTAGAGCTGCTGAACCTTCGTCTGGCTCAGTTCCTTCACCGAGAGCTTGTAACCACGCTGCGGCACGGCAGCTACCTTCGTCGGCATGTCCTCGATCTCCGGAAGATCGACGTCGAACACCAGGCGCGCGCCACCGTCCTGAATCTCGAACGACACGAGCGTCTCGCGCGGCCACACGATGTCCTGCAAGGCCTGCTCGAGGAAGATCTCCATGAACGTGACCTTCCCGGCTGCGGCCTGGCTCATCAGGATCGACTTCCGCCGCTCAGCGTTCTCGTGCCCTTCCTTCGCATGCTCCCATTCCTGCAGCGCCGCTCGGTACGCTTCCTCCGCGCGGACATTCTCCTTCTCGACCGAGTCGGCGCCGCCGAAGAGCGTCTTCAGGAAGCCCGGCGTCTTTCGCTGCGGCTGCGATGGGCGGGGACCGTCGAACGGAGACGGCTGATACACCGGGTGATCGGTCGGCCGAGGGGCGAAGTGATGGAGCGTGCGCAGTGCGTCGATCTGCCCATTGATCTCGTCGCACTTCGACTGCATCAAGCTGCGAAGGGAATCGCCCTGCTGGCGTTTCGCGACCGCGACGAGCTCGCTTGAGAGTGGGCTCCCGGCCTCGTCCTTGAAAATCATAGTGCCGTCGTCTTCAACGCCAACGGTGACACTCATCGAGACCTTGCCCGAGCTCGACGTCGCCGTCGGGGCCCGCCTACCGCCTGTAGCGCCAGGGCCGAGCCGTTCTCGGAACGACAGGCCCGTGCCGGGAATGCCTGCGTTCAGGTAGGTCCCGCGCTTCCCGATGCCGATTGAGGCACCACGCGGACCGAGGGACCAGCTCACACCGCCGCCCGAGAAGTTCATTCGGATGCCGGGTGCGAGCTTGACGGATTTGCGGAATCGAAGCGCCATGAATAGGACGTTATGTTAGGCGCCTGTAATCTATCATCTTATGCAATCGGCAGCTCTGGTGACGCGTCACACGTTGGGCACTTTCGAGCATCCATAGCCGCGCAGGTCACCAGCCCGACAGCCAGGAGGGGCAGAAGATGAGGGGATCACTCAAGGTGCTACTGCTGCTGTCCGTCGCCATGCCCGGGCTTGGGTACGGCCACGGTGGTGGACTCGACGCGAAGGGTTGCCACATGAACAGGAAGACCGGCGATTATCACTGCCACCGTGCCGGCTACTCCCCACCGCCGCCGGCCATGAATGCCGCTCCGGCGCAGCGCCTGGCGCCTTCGCCGACCACGCAGCCCCAGCGGTTTGCAGGCAGTGGAGGCGCGTCTGGTGCGCGACCGGCGGGCACAACCGAGACGAACGCACTGGCGCAGATCGTTGAACGTCAGGAAGCGACGATCATGCGGCTGATGAGCGAGATCGCCGAGCTAAAGGCAGAAGTCGCGGCGTGCCGCGCTGGTCGAAGGTGAGGATAAGAGGGTGCAGCATCGACGGCACCGCTTTCTTTTCGAGCACGATCGCCCTCACCCTTTCCGCTCATCCACTTACCGCCTCGCTCCACGGGTTATCCACAGCCTTTCCCACGACCGCCGG
This sequence comes from Thauera chlorobenzoica, assembly GCF_001922305.1. Classification (NCBI taxonomy): domain Bacteria; kingdom Pseudomonadati; phylum Pseudomonadota; class Betaproteobacteria; order Rhodocyclales; family Zoogloeaceae; genus Thauera; species Thauera chlorobenzoica. The sequence goes on along the minus strand of NZ_CP018839.1, from coordinate 2,148,032 downwards.
GGATAACACGCCGATGGATCCTCAGGCGAACACGCCCGCCGGCCGCTGCGTCCTCACCCCAGGCGCGCGACCCAATGTGCCTCGGACACAATCGCGATTCCGACGCCGTCTTCACAGTACTGCGCCGCCTTCACGATCTTCGTGCCGAAGCTCGAATGTCGCCAGAAGTCGGAGCCCACTGAGCCGATCACCAGATAGTTCAGCCTCTTGGTGACGCCCTTGGCCGGCTCGCCACCACGCGAGAGCACTACCTCATGGCAGTCCGCCCGTGACCCGAACTCGAAGACACCGGTGAAACAGAAGCTGCGGCCTGGGTAGAGGATCTCCGGCGCTGGCGCGGTCAGCGGCAAGGTGCTGGGCGCCGGCGCTGCCCCCACGCCGGCGGGCGCTGCGATCTGCATCAGCAGCCCGAGCAGCTCTCCCGCCTCGTCCGGATCGAGCACACCATCAGCGAGCATTGCGCTCAGGCGGTCGTAGAGCACGCTTGCAGGCCAGCTATCGAGACATTCCACGTTCCCGTGCAACCACGCGAGGATCCCGTCGGCCTCGTGCTGCTCCACCTTCCCGTCCAGCAGCGCCCCCTTGGCGAGCCCGACCAGCTCGTCGATCTGCCGTTTCACGATGCGATCCGCGTGGATGCGGCGCAGCGCGTAGTCGTTCGGTTCTCGAGCCATACGGTCTCCGGGTTCTATGACTTCAGGGAAAGTTATCACTCTAGCATTTGAGCGCAAAGGCGCCCTGAGAGCCCTTTTGCACCACGCCCGGGAGACGAGCCGTGCCGCTTGACACCTCCGGCACGCCTCAGCTGTAATGGAACCTTGCGCCGATTTGAGTTCTCAGCTTGCGGGCGCGTAATAAATGCAGCTAAAGCGGCTACACGAGACCCGCTGAGCCTGCATGGCCATCGGGTCTTTTGTTTTCTGCAGCACCTCACGGGCGCCCAGCGCCCAACCGCCGGCATTAACGACAACTTGCCGGGGCGGATGACAAATACCGGCTAAAGCGTCACCGCCTCTTCGCCCCCGCGAGGCCGGTCACGCCGGCTCAACAGGGGGCGAGGAGCATCACCATGATCAGCACGCAACCCACGGGCGACCGGCGCCTGACCCCCAGCCAGCGCGAGGCGCTCGGCAAGTTCGTCCCTAATCCCTTCCCGCATGCGCAGACAAGCACGCCTCTGCGCCAAGCTTCGAGCGAGCCCCTGCCGATCCGCCCAAGTTGGCTCGGCTGGCGTTGAGCCCGGTCACACGAGGAGAAAATCATCATGTGGCCTTATGCAACCCGTGGCTCCCGTTTCCTGGGCGACGTCAGCGAGATCAGCCCCAGCGCACTCGAGGCGGAGGACTTCAGCACCAATGCGGTGTCGATCAAGCTTTGGCTTCCCGAGAAGCTGGTCGCTGCCATCGATGTGCTCTGCGACCAGCACGACGCGAGCCGCCCCGACGTGCTGCGCTGGATTCTCTTCGAGCACGTGTTCGGTCGGGTGGAACTCGCACATCTGAAGCGTCGAATGAGCGCGCGGCTCAAGGAACTGGAGAAAGCCGAGATCATGCGATCCGTCCGCCGCAGCACCACCGAAGAAGGGCCGACACCCCGAGAGATCAACGCCCGCCACCTGGGCAAGGCCACGGAGGATCTCAAGCTCTTCCTGCCTGCGCGGCTCAAGCTCGAGTTGCAGGACCTGGCCGACGCCGCAAAGCAACCGCTCTCCGATTACCTCCGCGCGGTGCTCGCCCGTCACCTGCTCGGCGAACGCTTCTTCCGCGAGTGGCAGGCAGCGCTCGCCAAGGCCAACGCCGAGGCGGCCCGGCACGAGTCGGACATCGTCCTCTCGCGCTAGCGCATCGCCACCCACCCGGGCGCTGCCGAGCGTAGTTTGCGGGGAATTTCTCCCTTCGGCTCGGTCCGCCCGGTAGTCTTTCACCCATGCCGCAACGGCATCCCGTCCCTGATTTAGCCCCACTTGCGGGGGACGTTAAACGCATACCGCTAAAGAGGGCGCTTCTGTTCTGGAGGCGAACATGTCCCGCGACAAAGCAATCAAGGCCGTTCAGCGACTGATCCGGCTCTACCTCTCCAAGTACGGCTACCACGTCGAGCAGTCCGGCCAGCAGTGGCAGTGGCGCCGTGACGGCGCTGCGGCAACGCCGGCGGACGACGAACTCACGGCCATCCTGGCTGCCGCTGAAGCGCTCATCCGCACCTCGGTCGGCACCGCTGCAGCTTGAGAAAGGAGACCGCCATGGATCGCCGCACTTTCCTCAAGGCGCTGGCCTCGTTCGGCGCCTCGATCGCCCTGCCCCTGGATCTGGCCACCGCGTCCGATTCCGAGGTCGACACGGCCTGGACCGAAGCCGCGAAGACCTGGGATCTGTTCGAGGTCGGCGAATTTCGCACGCTCTGGTACGCCAACTTCGAGGAGCCGACCACGCGCTATGAGGCCTATGGCTTCGGCGACGCCAGCGACGTCGATATCTCGATGATCGAAAACAACTGGTGCCTGTCCGAGCCGGTCAAGGACCTCTACCGCGAGTACCTGCTCGAGGAGGAGCCCGAGCTCGATGAGGAAACGCTCGATGAGCGGGTCGAGGACGAGTGGCTCGAGTGGTGCCAGCAGGCCAGCGGGACAGATCGCACCAACATCCGCTGGATCATCGACGACTGGCTCTCCGAAGCGCCCAACCCCTGCCAGGAGTGGGAGCACTACTACAAGACTGGCGACGCCCAGGGTGCGGCCTACGACCGATTCCTGCGCGAAGACCCGGAGCTGATGGAGGCGCTCGGAATCGTCGTGATCGAGGGCGACTGCCCCGGCAGCAGCTACTACGCCGCCGAGTTGCATACCGGGGTCGAGGAGGCCAACCGCATCGCTGCCGAGCGCGGCTGGACGATCCGCTTCGTCTATGACGGCGAAGACATCGTGCGCTACGACCGCAAGCCGGTCGTGTGATCGGACACCTGCCGGCATTGGCCCGTGCCGGCTCGGCGCAGTCAGGGCCAGGGGGGATTTGATCCAGCTTGCGGCCCCCGCCACATCGGCAAAGCCGCTAAAAAAGGAGCAACACCATGACTTTGCGCTGCAAAGCGGGCGACATCGCGGTCGTCCTTTACGACGCCCCGGAGTGCGCGTCCAACATCGGCCGATTCGTCAGGATCCTCGGGTCCGTCGAGTTCAGTGAGAGCTACGGCAAGTGGTGCTGGCTCATCGCGCCAGTGGGCCCGGGTCTCTGGATGGTCGAACGCGGCGGGCGCGTGTCCCCAGAGCGGGTAACGAACAACTCGCGCGTCGAACACCCCGACGACTGGCTCAAACCGATCCCGCCCGAGGTGCTCGACGAGGACGCCGAGCGCGCCCGCGAAAAGCTCGACGCCTGGCTGCTCACGCTGCGCGCCCCGGCTGCCGACGCCCGCAAGACCGCCCAGACCACCACCTGACCTACCGGTGCGGCGCCAGTCCCCGGTGCCGCACCATCCCCGCATCGAGCACGCCATGACGAACCAGAACTATCTCCTCACCTCCGAATCCGTCTCCGAAGGCCACCCCGACAAGGTCGCCGACCAGATCTCCGACCGCATCCTCGACGCCTTTCTCGCTCGCGACCCCAGCGCCCGCGTCGCCTGCGAGACCCTCCTTGCCGATCAGTACGTCGTGGTCGCCGGCGAGTTCAAGACACGCGACGAGGCCATCTTCCGCGACATCGAGGCGGCAGCCGAGCGCATCGTGCGCAAGACGCTCGCCGACATCGGCTACACCGACGCCGCCACCGGCATCGACCCGCGCCGCTGCGAGATCCGCATCGCCTTCAACCACCAGTCGAGCGAGATCGGCCAGGGCGTAGACCGGGCCGACGGCGAGCTCGGCGCCGGCGACCAGGGGCTGATGTTCGGCTATGCCTGCGACGAGACGCCCGAACTGATGCCGCTGGCAATCAGCCTCGCCCACCGGCTCGTGCGCCGGCAGGCTGCGCTGCGCAAGTCAGGCGACCTGCCCTGGCTGCGGCCCGACGCCAAGAGCCAGGTCACGGTGCGCTACGAGAGCGGCCGGCCGGTCGCGGTCGAGAAGGTGGTGCTCTCCACCCAGCACGCCGAGTCCATCGACACCGACACGCTGCGCGCCGAGGTGCTGCGCCACATCATCGACCCGGTCGTGCCGGCAGAGCTGCGCAGCCCGGGCTTCGAGGCCCTGATCAACCCCACCGGCCGCTTCACCGTCGGAGGCCCCAAGGGCGACACCGGGCTCACCGGCCGCAAGATCATCGTCGATACCTACGGCGGCGCCTGCCCGCACGGCGGTGGCGCCTTCTCGGGCAAGGACCCGAGCAAGGTCGACCGCTCGGCGGCCTACATGGCGCGGCACATCGCCAAGAGTCTGGTGGCTGGAGGGTTGGCGCGGCGCTGCCTGGTGCAGCTCGCCTACGCGATCGGCGTCGTGGAACCGGTGTCGGTGATGGTCGATACCTACGGCACGGGCACGCGGCCGGACGAGGAACTCGAGGCGGTGGTGCGCGAGCGCTTCCGGCTCACGCCGAGGGGAATCATCGAGTCGCTGGGGCTCGAACGGCCGATCTATGCGCAGACGGCGAGCTATGGGCACTTCGGGCGCACGGACGTTGAACTGCCGTGGGAGCAGGTGGCATGAGCGAAAAGAAGCGCGATGTCCATGCGCGAGGCGAAGAGGAGGAAGAACGCATCGGTGACGAGGCCAGACTCGACGACTTCAACGATCAGGAGCTCGAGTCATCGGCTTGCCCAATCTGCCGCGAGGACTACTGTAGCAAGCACTTGGTCGCAGCAACCTGCAGCGACGACGCGGATGTTCGGGGCGTAATCGATGGGGTGTGGGAGAGTGGGATGTCACTCGCGTGGGCCGTACTCAAGCGCGCGTACTTGGAGTGGGGGAAGACTACGGGTGCAGGTGCCGAGCTCGATGCACTATTGCGCGAGCTACAGTCCTGCAACCAGGATGCGACCGATGACGGTTTCGACGAGGCCATTGCAAGCGTCGGCGCTGACTACACTCTGCGTGACCTGCTCCTCGGCGAGCTCTATGCACTCCCCGACGTGATCGTGCGCGACTACGTTCATCCTGGCGGAATGCCTGGCCTCTCATCGAGCGGGACCAACTGTTACGCAGCCGACCCGAACGATGCCGCCGGGCGGTGGTTAGGGCGGGTGATGACGATGCTGTGGATCAACCGCCATTGCTAACCCCCAGCGCCAACTTGGAGCCCCCAGCCAGATGTGGCCCGGCAAAGCTCCCTACGTATTAGTTCAGGGGGGGGCAGGCCGAGAAGATACTGCTGAAGCAGGACGTTAGGCACGCACCACCGGTGCGCGGTTACGGCTCCATACCTGCCTCAAGCGCTGCGACCCGGTGGCGTAAGCTGTTGTTCAGTTTAGAGCCATCAACTCCAAAGTGGATCCGGCGATGGCAGTTTGGACACAAGGCGGCAACATACCGTGGATGATCAAGACCGCCATCAGAAAGACGATTTATGTGATGGGGTTCGAGGTACGGAGTACCCGCGCTCTTTCGCAGGAAAGGCGCCTCCTGATCGCACAACTCACAGAAGCCGGCCGAGCGCCTCAACACGTAATTCTTGACGAGGACGCTGCGGTCATAGATTGCGCGGAGGGCCAGTTTCGGGTCGCGCCCCTGCGGCCGAGCAGAAGTTGCCTCGACGGCCCTCCTACGCAGATCCTCGAGGGATTCCTCAGGTAGCGGAATGTCTTCGCCATCGGCTTCGGGCCCAGCCAGGAGCCCGGCTGCTTCGACATCCGAGGTCGTCGCGACAGGAAGCAGCCTGAAAACGAGGATATTCCTCTCATTGCCGTTTCGATCCAGACCTCGCTCTATGACATGAGAACCGTAGCAGTACTCACCGAGGTAGACACAGGCCTTGCCTTTTCCCTGCGTCCGAAAAACGTGAAGCGCCCTTCCGTCTGAAGCGTGATTGGCGATTGCAGCGTTTCCGCGGGTCATCTCCATGTCCCCTTGCTGCCCTTCCCCCGTGTAGAAAAGAACACCGGAGGCATCATCGATACGATCTGAGTAGCCAAACTGCTCACCGGAGTCGCCGGTAAACAGGAACACAGCAGGAGCCTGGCTCGACGGAGCAATACCACTCTGCGCACTTCCGCCAAAACGTCCAGTTATCTCCGTGCTGCGCTTGTACGAACGCCCGACCTCAAACGACGGCAGCTCAGCCGGCGCCGGAAACTCACCGTGATCTAGCGTGATGATCGAGAACCCCCGACTCTCCAGGTAGCCGTTCGTCGGTCGTCCCCCAGAGAACAAGCGAACGGAAACACCAGTCGCAAGCGAGACAATCTGCTTCGGCGGGTAGAGTTGCCCGCCATGGTCGATCGCGTAGAGCTGGCTCTTCTTCTGATCCCAGTTTTTCCACGCGGCTTGATGTCGAAGATTCTGGTCGAACTCTTTAAGAGCCCTTTCAAGCGTCGATCGATTACGATCCGGTAGCATCAGCTTTCTCCAACCTCTTTGGCACTAGCCATGGTATCCGAATGGAGTAGCAATCGGGCTCGACGCGCCGCCGTGGCGCATCTGCTGGCTGAAGAGGAAATCGGGCAGCTGCAACCCGCGTGCGCTGCGGCTTCAGTTTAACCTTGCGCTGGTGAAGGTGCCGTCCGGGTGCATCGAGTGCATGGTGCTGCACGAACTGCTGCATCTGGTGGATGCATCGCACGGCGAGCGCTTCATCGAAGCGCTCGACACCCACATGCCGGACTGGCGGGAGCGGCGAGCCCAGCTCAACGCGCAGTCGCTCACCGACGCCCAAGACTATTCATGACATCGATCTTGATCGCCGACAGTAAGACCTCGACGGTATCTCCATCGCCAATAACCACGAGCCCGAGAATGCCCCAGTCTTCTCCCCGCAAGGTCTGCCTGACCCTCCTTCTGGAAACCAACGCTGAACGGGCCTCACGCGGTCTGCCGCCGCTGTCATCGAAGGACTGGGCCGAATCTTTGGAGCGCAGTATCGACTCCATGAGTCGCCGAATGCTGCCGCCAACGGCGACAAGCTCATCATCTGCAGACGAGGCGGAGTTGCCTATGTACGAGTCGTTGAAGGCGATGCTGCGCCGCTCGACCTAACAGGAGAACGAGACTCGGCGACGTGGCGCACGCGATCGGTGCGCCGAGAGGCGAGCGGGACGGACCACGCGAACACCTGCGCCGGGGTCACATCCGACGGTTGCCGGACGGCCGCCGAACATGGGTGCAGGCGTGCGTCGTCGGCTCGCGTGCGCTGGGTGTGGTCCGGAAGACCTACGCCGTGGAGCGCGCGCCTGCGTACGTGCCATAGCCGTGCGCTGGGGTGCCGTATCAGGCAACCGCAACTTCGTCCGCGTCCGCCTCCATCTCCGGTTCGTACTCCATCTGGTGACTGGTCCATTCACGCGCAACGTCGGGGTTCTCGCGCATCTCTTGCTCGATGCGGAGAGTCTCGCGGTAGTCGTGGGCGTCGGCAGTCATTGTCCAGTGCGCTGAGAGCCCCATAGTCTCGACCTCGCGGCGAATGTCCGAAAGACTCACCCGGAAGAACTCCTTGCGGGGATTCACCTTATTCATCTGCTGGCGCAGGAAATGGCGATGCAGCTTGCGCTCAAGGCCGGGTGCATCTTCGCTGTAGAGCATGGCGTGAATATCGAACTCGAAGGGAACGCTGGCGTCACCAAGCTCACGAATTCGGTCTTTGGGTTCCAGGCGTCTCGTCATCCCGATCTTGAATACCTCTTCGCCGAACGATCCGATGTTCGAGATGATGTACACGTGTCCTGTCCGCGTCTGCTGGGCCATCGACAGAGCGCGCTGATTCTTTTCCTCTGCTGCGACGAGCTTCTCGTGCAGTTCAGCTAGTTTGGCTTCGTACGCTGCCCGCTGTGCCTCGTTGGCCGTTGCAACCTGCTGCTGCACCTTCTCCATCGCCTTGCGGATCATTTCTTCCTCGCGCGCCGCCTCCTTCATCGCACGCTCATACTCTCGCCGGGCCTTCTCTTCCTCGCGCATCTGCTCGCGGATCTGGCGCTGCTCCTCGCGCTCTTGCTCCTTCAGCGCTCGGGCGACGGACGCCCACTTCAGCTCTGCCAGTCTCGATTCGAGATACTCCGGAGTGACCTTTGCATCACGAAACGCGCGACCGTTGTGATTGACCAACGCGTACGCGTCCCGGACTTCCTGAGCCAGTTTCCCGTAGTTGTCGCTCTTGCCACGCGCGAGGATGGAGTCGACCTTTCCGTTGAAGGCGTCGATCACGAAGTTGATGGCGATCGAGCGGCGGTAGTCCTCGACGTAGTTGCATGTCGCGGCCTGCCCAGCCTTGAGCAAGGCACGAGTCGTGTCCCGTGCTTGCTTCAGCGCTGCGCCCGCCTCCGTGTGCCCGAACTCCTCGGCCAACTCGTCAAGCAAGCTGTAGGTGGGAACGATGTATTGGTCTCCGTAGCCCTTGATGATGTTCTGCATGGCCGTGGCCGCATCGGCGAGTTCATCCGCACGATTCTTGATGCCGTAGGCCTCGCCGGCAATCTCCTCCGCGCGCTTCTTCGCAGCCTCGATGATCCGCGCGGCTTCGTTCGCTGCAGCGACGAGGCGAATCTCGGCCTGTTCCTGCTTTTCCTTTGCTACCTGACTTGACGCTCGCACCTGCTCACGCGCTTCGCCCAAAATTCTCTGTGCCTCGGCTTGCGCATCTGCAATCGGCCGGAACTGCGAGAGCAGTGCCACGTCGGACTCGAGCGAAGCATTGCGCGCGTCCAGTTCCTCAACGCGCCGCTGCAACCTGGCGTTGTCTTGGCTCCGGAGTTCGCTCTCCCGCTTCGTTCGATCATGCTCCTCTTCAGCTTTGGCCAGCGCCCACTTCAACTCGCCGGCCTGTTTATCGAGGGCGCGGGCTCGCGCTTCTGCGCGTCCCTTCAGGAGCCAGAGCGCAATCGCAGCGGCAAGCGCGATGATGAAAAGCAGTTCCATTCCGTTCCCCCGTGATATGGCAGAGCAATGGTAATGAAAAACCTTTGATGACGGACATGTATTGAAGTCCTGCGCTTTGGCAGCCGGACTCTCGGCAACCACACGCCGATGGTTACTTGAATTACCAACCTGCTGCAGCGTGTCGCCGATGCGGCCGGGCGCCACGGGATCGGCACGGGGTTGTGTGGGGAATCGCTGGGGTATGTCTAGGGTGCTGCAGCGCCTGGTGATCGTGCTCAGGGGCGTGCTGTGTGGCGTGGTGCTGCCCGATAAAGGGGAGCGCGCTCCAGGGTTTGCGCATGGTGCGCTCGAGCGTGGTCGCGGGTGGCGTGAAATTCGGTGAAAAGGAATTTCGCCGCGGTGGGTTCTCGATGGCGTGTGTGGTTACCCCAACCTGAGCGCGGGGTAACCTTGGGGTAACCGCCGCTGTGAGGCTGAAACCCTCGCCGTTGCTGAGTTTCTTCTATCTGGTTACCTGGTTACCTTAGTTACCTCTTAAAAATAAGATTCACGAGAGCCCCCCCGACCATCGAGCAAAAAGCCTCACTATTTTTTCGTCCTGCCCTTTCGTGCTTTTCTCTCCAACATTCTCGTTTTCTCGGGTAACCGGGGTAACCGGGGTAAGCGGGGTAACTCGACCCTGGAACCCGCGCCGTTGCTGGGGTTCTCCGGTTACCCCGCCGGTTACCCCTGCAGAACTCCGGGGTAACCGGCGGGCGAGAGCAACAAAAGCCGGGCACGCGGCCGGCCCGGGGTGGGAGAAGCACCGCACATCAGCCATCGGCAAAAGGGTCGTACTCCCGCACCTCAGCACCATCCCTCATACCTTCGAGTGCGGCCTCGAGCTTGCGCTGCAGCACCGGATACACACGCTTGGGCTCTCCCCCGATCTTCACCACCTTGGTGTGCTTCCCGTCCTTGTCGGCAGGCGGCAGCACGCCGGCGTCGCTCAATGCGCGGATAGAGCTGTTGAAGTCCAGGCCCGCGAGCGCCTCGCGAATACCCTCCCCGTTGAAAAGGTGCTCACGCTCGAGTTCTTGCGCGCCGCCGACTTCGACATTCCGGAACCAGCCGGCACGGTCGCGTACCACAGGCCCCCGTCCTTCGGTTTTGGTGACGTCAGAGAATCGAGCGTCACCGTGTCGCTCGAGAAACGCCAGGATCGCGCGGAATGCTTGCTGCTTTTCTGCACTACCCTTGCCGCGGGGCGCGTGCCAAGCCTTGAACGCTTGGACGGCCGCCTGTGTGGCGGTGCCCGTCGCCCAACCCGTAACTCCGTACTCGGTCGCGAGTTCGCCAGCGAGGGCGAACAGCGCAAAGCGCGACGCAACACGCGAACACTGACCATCGGCGTTGTCTGGGTTGAACTCCGGTAGTGCTCGAATCTCGGCGAGCCGCTCCACGAGGTCTCGCTCTTCGCTCACGAGTGACTCGAGGAACCTGCGGCCGGCATGCCCGTAGTGCTGCGAAGCTGTCACCGCGATGGCGTCGACGAGTTCCTTACTCGAGCCGTGGCCGTGAAGCTCATCGAAGCATCCAAAACGGGCGCCCACCAGAACGTCGATCAGCCGGACGCCCTGCCCCGCCTTGGAACGCTTCCCGCCCTCAAGCATTGCATCCGTGATCGTGCGCTCTCCGGTCGAGATAACAGCGATCTTGTGGCGCGTGGGCGTGCGAGCTGCACCGCTCTTGTTCGCACGCTGCTTGCCGGTCTCGTTGCCGATCATGTAGATCACGGCGCCGATATGGTGTGGCTCACACTGCGAAATCTCATCGAGCGCGAGCAAGCAGTCGTTCGACATCGCAGCGACGCCTTCCAACCCGTTCGCCGTGGCAAGCCATGTGCGCTTGAACTGCTTCCCGCCCCAGACGGAACAAGCAGCCTGCAGGATCGTCGTTTTTCCAGTGCTTGATTCACCCATGAAATGGATGCCGCCGCTATCACTGTACGTGCGCGAAAGCAGCGGACCCGCGAAGGCCACCGACAGCGCGAGCACCAACAGCGGGTTGCCCACTGCCGCCAACGAAATACCCTCACGCCAGCCGTCGAAACTCCCGGCAGTGCCATGCATCTCGGTCAGGCCGTGGATGTACTCGGACTGGAGAACCGTGTCATCCGCCTTTGGCCCGATGTTCCGGTCAGGTAGCACGAACGTGTCACCCGTCCAGCCGGTTTGCGGAACGCATCGAACGTGCCGAGTCGGTCTAGCGCTCGTCAGATATTCGACGATCCGCTGTTTCCCGTTCCGCGTGCCATCCGTACCCAGGCCCATGCCAAGAAGCGCGCTCATGAGCGCAGCAGGATCACCACCCACCAACTCCATCGGCAGCGCCCAGGTGCGCCACTTCCCGGCGGTCGTCCTGAAGCGCAGAAGGCGGCCGAAATTGTTGCCAGCGCCGTCGTAGGTCTGGGCGTCGATGTGCAGCGGGTCACAGATCCAGTCATCGACCGGTACGATGGCGTCGCGTGTGCGGTGGTTACGGAACAGCCAAAGCCCCGGCCGCCGCTTCTGCGGTGGAGCTCCTTCGGGCAAAAATTCACTCGGTGGCAACCCCGGCGTTTCGGTCCAGTCGTCGAGCGTGATGTAGCATGGGCGCTCAGACTCAGTCGGACTCGGAAAAGGCTCAAGTTTGCACGCGTTGCCTTCGTCGTCGAACAGATCGGCATCGAAGAGGTCCAGGTCGAGCCCGCCCGGCCGCGCCTCGAGGTAATAGGTAACGTCGATGCCGTGGGCCCTGGACAGAATCTTCGCCCGCCCGTCCTTCTGCCCCTTCGTGACGATCGTCGCCTTGCTGGTGCCATATTCGGGTTCGTCCGGGTCGCGTATAGCCTTCCCGTGCCACTTGTCCCGGTCGGCGAGAATCTCCGCAACAGTCACTTCGCTGTTGTCGTTGAGGTGCACGATGGAGTGGGGGCGCAGGTCGCGGTGCTGCTTCTCGCGTTGCGCGAGTCTCCGCTCTCTTTCCGCCGGGCGTTCAGCCTCTGGCAGGTGCTTGGTCATCTCCTCCGCCCATGCCGCAGCGACCGCATCAGCCTCGGGTTTCAGCTTGGCCTTTTCCTCATCGACGCGGCGGGCGTATTCGGCCCGCTCTTCGTCAGTCAGTGGCGCGATGCTGTCAGCCTTGACCTGGAGCACACCCGACAGACTGCGAAACCCTCGCACCTCCCGCGTCTGCGCGATGCGGTTGTCGAGCAGGATCGCGCCGAACTCGAAGATCGGTTGGTTCTGAGTCTTCAGCGTGGGATCGACGATCGAGCGGGGGAGTAGCACCCCGTTTTTGCAGACGAGGATGCGCCCGTACCCGGCCAGCCAGGCGCGGACGTGCAAGGTCTCAAGCACGCGCGGGATCTCGGCGCCCTTGTCGATGGAGTAGAAGGTGTGCAGGCCTCGCAGCCCGCGCTCACCTTTTGGCCACTTCAGGCCTGACGAACCGCTCGTAGCGGCGACGCAGTCGACATCAAGTCCCAACTGGGCGAGCACGTCGACGACGTCTTCGATCGTTTCGAGGATCGGCCAAGATGCCAGCGAATCCGAGTCGACCGTCAGCAGCGCATCCTGATCCGGGAACGGATAGCCTTCCTTGGTCCGGCCGCTGCCTTCCCTGGAGCGGGCACCCCCACCACCCATCGGCAGCGCCTTGCCGATCTCGCACTCGGGCGACACGCCTGCGACGTAGAACGCATGCAATGGACTCGGCGGCGCAGCGCGTTCAATCTCCCGCCCGAAATCGGCGAGCGTCTTGCGGCGGTGCACGGCGGTTCCGCCAGGGTAACCTATGACATCCAGGCTCTTGAGGTCACCGTTTTCGTCGAGCGTGACACGCTTGCGGACCAACGCGGCCGCCTTCTCGCTCTTGCAGTAGAACTGCGAGTAGTTGATCGTAGCCCACGGTGCAGAGGACCGCGGGCGCTGCAGGCCGCGGCGAGGCACGATGGTGGGGAGTGGGTTCCTTGGGGCTTGCTCGACCGCGCAGCCGCAGGGCTCCGGATGGTCGCAGATCGGACACAACGCCATCGTGCCGCCCTCGGGCACCAGCCGCTCGGGGCTCGTCATCGCGTTCATGACAGCACCTCGCGTCTGAACTGGGCAACAAGACGCCGCAGCTCGGCCATCTGCTGCGCATCAGCCAGCGCCTCAGCCGCGCCAGGCTTCCCCGCCTTCACATCGAGCTTGAGCATGCGGAGGATCTCGCGACGCTGCGGACGACTTGCCGTCGCCATTGCGACATCAAGGTCGAGAAAGCGCTTCATCGGGTCGGAATCGCGTCCCAGGCCAGCGCCCTTCGGGAAGTTCAACGTTGGGCGCTTCATGACCGAACCTCGCGCGCCATCGCGATCCACTGCTGCAACTCGACCCCATCGGGGTCCACGTCGAGCACCAGAAAATAGGCGGCGTGCTTGACCTTCTCGAAGCGGTTCGATGCCTCGCGCAGCTCGGTCTCGATGGTCCAGCCGCCGCGGCGCAGCCGGTGGACATACGCGGCCTCGCGTTGCGACCAAGCCGATCGGTAGAAATCGCGCGGCGTCACGCCCCGATCGTCGGCGGCGGCGGCACGCTCGATCAGCTCGAGCAGCAGCTGCCCCGCGCAACTTACTGGATTGGGCAGCCAACGTGCGCCGTTCTGCTGCGAACGTGCTAAACTTCCATCGTAGTGAGTGGCTCTCACCTGTGCTGCCCGGATCGGTCCCCCAACCGTCCGGGCGTTTTCTTTTGTGGGGGCCGGGTTGAGGTGCGGGCTCATGCGGCCACCTCGCCCGCGAGCTCCGGCGGAAGGAGTGCATCGACCTGCGCCGCTGGCCAGAGCAGCCGCGCGCTTTTCCCGGATCCGGTCTTGATCGGGACGATGTTCATGAAGTGGCCGCGCCGCCAAACGGAGGTGCGAATCGACGCCGGCAGGACGTTACGAATATCGGCAAGCTGCCCGGTCGTGTAGCAACGATGCGGCAACGCGGTGCCCTCGCGACGCTTCTCGGTCGGGGCGGATTGAACTGCTTGGGACATGGTAGGGACTCCAAGAGGAGTCCGCCGGTGCCGCGGCTACCGATGATGAGCCGGGCGTGCACGCTCTACGCTCTACCTGCTACCTGCGCGGCGAACGGTGCGCAGAGGCTGACAGGAAAGTCGTGACGTAGGCGCCAGGACGGCCGCCGCAAACCTACGTGCTTACTCGAGCCGGTAGTCGGAACTGCGCGTCCTTCGCATGTGTCCCGGCCCGACGGCTGGGCGCTGTCGATGGCCCCCAGTGACCTCAGTCTATAACGTTTGACATAGACCACGCAACCTATTGAATGCAAAGTGAGTTCGGCTCACTTTCCTACACCGACAGCCACGAGGGCCGGCGCTTCAACCGCACCGCCAACCTCAATACCCGCCTCCTCCAGGATCCACACTTCGATGGCCGTGTGCCACTTGCGCAGCAGGTCGAGCGGGCGCCGGCGATAGTGCTTCTCCGCGGTCGCGCTCGGCTTGTGGCCCATGATCTGCGCCACCACTCCTGTGGGCACCTCCACCCACTCGGCCAGGCTACCAAACGATCGGCGCAGACCGTGGATCGTCAGCCCATCGATACCCGCCTCCCGGCATGCGGCCTGGTGCTGGATGCGTGGCTCTTGCAGATACCCCACCTCGGCGCGCGGACTGGCGAACACCCACGGACCCGGCGCCCACCCCTCGAGGTCGTTCTTGATGCGCTTGCCGTGCAAGATCCGCCACTCGGCCGGCGGGGTGTCGTTCCTGCGCTTGAGGTCGCGCAGCAGCTGGGCGACGTAGGGCGTCAGCGGAATGACCCGCTCGCCTTCGACCTTGTCGCGGATGCGCAGCGTGTTCCATTGAAAGTCGACATCCTCCCAGCGCAGCGCGGCGAGCTCCTCGCGACGGGCGCCAGTCAAGAGCGCACCCTGCAGATATGCGGCGATGACGGGGTTCTTGATCGCGCGCACCTTCTCGAACCAAGGCCGAAGCTGCTCGCGCTGCAGACAGTCGTCCTTCGCCGTGCGCTTGGGGAGCTCCTCGCGCACCTTCTTGGTGGCGTGGGCCTGCGGGCTGGCGATGGCCTGGTAACGCTCATCCTCGGCGGCCCAGTTAAGGAAGGCACGCAGCAGGCGGAACGCGAGCGCGGCCTGCGTCGGGCGCTTGGCGGTCTGATCCTTGAGCCAAGACTGCACAAGCGCCGCGTCGATCTCAACCAGCGGGCGCATCAGCAACGGGCGCAACAGTCCCGGCTGGGTGGTGCCGTCCTCGGTGGTCTTCTTGCCGCGGGTGATCGGGTCGCCGCCGGGCTGGGCCAAGCGCTCGTGGTCGCGCAGGTGCGAGGCGCTCCACTTCGCGCGGCGCGCTTCGAGGTAGTGGCCCCATGCTTCGATGGCGGGCCTACTCCTCTGCTCCGCCTCGCGCGCAGCTTCCTCGACGGCAGCTACGCGGCTAGCCTCCTCAGCGGTTCGTGCGTCCACCGCGGCCTTGAGCTCATCACGAGGGTCTTTCCCCTCGTCGATCCACCGCTGATAGCGCCGGGCCTCGTCGCGCGCAGCCTCGATGGTCCAGGTGTCAGTGCTACCGATGGTGACGCGGATGTCCTTGTAGTGCAGCGTCCCTTTGAAGACGAACGCCCTCGAGCCCGACGGACGCGCACGCACCGCGAGGCGCGGCATGTCCTCGTCCCAAAGGAAGCTCTCCTTCTCAGGCTTGAAGGCAGCGATGCGCGGGAGGGTGAGACGCTGGCGGGGCATGACTGGATCCTCGGGGAACGACTGGGGAACGAATAAAGCTGATATTCGTCCATTTTTGTCTATTCCGCAACCCGATCACGTCCGCCTTAAAACTGGCTGAAACCCTTGTTATTTCTGCCTTCTAAGCCTATTTTTCTATCTGTGTCTATGGGCCAGTAGATCGCATTTTCTGGGACTCATAATCCGTTGGTGCTGGGTTCGACTCCCAGGGGCCCACCAGCAAAAAAGCCCGGCCACCTTCACTGGTGCCGGGCTTTTTCTCGTGTCCTCGACACGGGCGAACGCGCCCGCACATGCAAACCCCGCCGCAAGTCATCCACGGCCATGCAGGGGCAATACAAACAGCCGGAAACTCGCCGGTTTCATCTGCTCCGCCGCCGCCACACCCACGCATACACGCCGGCATTGACACCCAACACGACCCCGGCGAGTACGGCCTGGACGCCCTGAGTCATGTCATCTGGATAGATCAGCCTCAGCAGGTAGTGCTCGATGAAGCCCCCTGCATAACCGGCCTGGCCCGCCTGGGCGCGCAGCAGGTTTTCCAGTGGAGTGAGCGGGCAGATCCGCCCACTGAGCTCGATGAACACCCCCCAGGCGGCCGCGGGAAGATGCAGCAACGGCGCCCACCGCCAGCGCAGGGCAAGCAGCCCGCCGGTGAGCACGAAGACGATGAACGCCAGGTGCAGCAGCAGAACGAGATCGGCGGCCAGACGGAAAATCATTGCCGCTGCGACCGGCGGTCAAGCGCCAGCGGGCGCACCATCCGTCACTCGACGATGGTCTGCGCCTCGCCTTCCCGGCGGCTGTCGATGCGGCCGATGCGGTACACCGTCTCGCCCGCTGCAGTGAGTTTTTCGGCCGCGGTATCGACATCTTCGGCCGAGACCACCACCACCATGCCGATGCCGCAGTTGAACACACGCAGCATCTCGTCGCCGTCGACGTTGCCCGCCATCTGCAGCCACTGGAACAGCGGCGGCAGCGTCCATGCGCCGCCGTCGATGCGGGCGACGAGTTCGTCGCGCAGGATGCGCGGCACGTTTTCGGTGATGCCGCCGCCGGTGATGTGGGCCATGCCCTTGATCGTGCCCGGCATCGCCTGCATCAGTGCCAGCAGCGGCTTGACGTAGATCCGGGTCGGCGCCATCACCACGTCGCGGAAGGCGCGGCCATGGAACGGGGCGTCGAAATCGACCTTGGCGCGCTCGGCGATCTTGCGGATCAGCGAGTAGCCGTTCGAGTGCGCGCCGCTGGAGGCCAGCCCCAGCACCACGTCACCCGGCACGATGCGGCTGCCGTCGATGATGTCGGCCTTCTCCACCGCGCCGACGGCGAAGCCGGCGAGATCGTATTCGCCCGCCGGGTACATGCCGGGCATCTCCGCGGTCTCGCCACCGATCAGCGCGCAGCCGGCCAGCTCGCAGCCGTGGGCGATGCCCTTGACGACGTCGGCGGCGGTGTCGACGTCGAGCTTGCCGCAGGCGAAGTAGTCGAGAAAGAACAGCGGCTCGGCACCCTGCACGAGGATGTCGTTGACGCTCATCGCCACCAGGTCCTGGCCGACGGTGTCATGCTTGTTCAACTGGAAGGCGAGCTTGAGCTTGGTGCCGACGCCGTCGGTGCCGGACACCAGCACCGGTTCCTTGTACTTCTTGGACAGCTCGAACAACGCGCCGAAGCCGCCGATGCCGCCGAGCACTTCGGGACGCAGGGTGCGCTTGGCGAGCGGCTTGATGCGATCGACCAGGGCGTCGCCGGCATCGATGTCCACGCCGGCGTCGCGGTAGGAAAGGGAGGCCTGGGGCTCGGCGGGAGGGGCGGGATGGTGTGCGCTCAAGATCGTTCCTTTGGGCTTGCAGGATGCTGGGCTGGCGCCGCCCGGCGGCGGATCGAACTTGAGACCGCGACGCCAAGTGGCTACATTTACGGGTTTTGCGGGTAGGATGCCCCGCACCAAGTCCGCGATTTTACTAGAAATGAGCCATCCCCGCGCCGATCGTCTGCAAACCCTGGCCTGGACCGCGGCGGGCCTCGCGCTGATCGGACTGTTCTGGGCCCTGGGGCCGATCCTCGCCCCGTTCGTGATCGCCGCGGTGTTCGCCTACATCTGCGACCCGGCGGTGAACTGGATGGTGGCCCGGCGCGTGCCGCGTGCGTTCGCCGTGCTGCTGGTGATCATCGCGGCCGGTCTCGCGCTGGTGACGCTGGCGCTGATCCTGCTGCCGATGGTGTATCGCGAGGGCGTGCTGCTGGTGAACCGCCTGCCCGACCTGATCGAAATGTTCAACGCCCAGGTGTCGCCACTGCTGCAGGCGCGGCTGGGAATCGAGCTGCAGCTCGACGCCGCCCAGTTCCGCCAGCTGCTCGCCGACAACTGGAGCAGCGCCCAGGACATCCTGCCGGTGCTGATCGGCCATCTCAAGACGGGCGGGATGGCGCTGGTCGGCTTCGTCGTCAACCTGTTCCTGATCCCGCTGGTGATGTTCTACCTGCTGCAGGAATGGCCGCGCATCCTCGCCGAACTGGAGCGCATCGTCCCCCGCCCCTGGCTCGCACGCACGGTGCGCATCCTCGGCGACATCGACTCGGTGATGTCCGAATTCCTCCGCGGCCAGCTGTCGGTGATGCTGTTGCTGGCCCTGTTCTACAGCCTCGGGCTGTGGCTCGCCGGGCTGAAGTTCGCCTTGCCGGTGGGGGTACTCACCGGCCTGCTGGTGTTCATTCCCTATGTCGGCTTCGGCGGCGGCCTGCTGCTGGCGATCATGGCCGCGCTGCTGCAAGGCGAAGGCTGGCCGCCGCTGATCGGCGTCGCCGCGGTGTACGGCCTCGGTCAGCTACTGGAGAGCTTCCTCCTCACGCCCTACCTGGTCGGCGAACGGATCGGCCTGCATCCGCTGGCAGTCATCTTCGCGCTGATGGCCTTCGGCCAGCTGTTCGGCTTCGTCGGCGTGCTGGTGGCGCTGCCGGTGAGCGCGGCACTGCTCGTGGGCTTGCGCGAAGTGCGCCACGCCTGGTTCGCCAGCCCGGTTTACCTGGGGAGCGAAGCGCCGGGCGCAACGAAGGACGCCTCCTCGCGATGAAGCAGCTCGTCCTCGACATCCGCCCCGATACGCCGCCGACACTGGAAAACTTCGTCGCCGGCGCCAACGCCGAGCTGGTGGCGGCGCTGTCGCTGCAGGCCTCGCCCGCCACTGCAGCCCAGCTCCCGGCGCGCCACATCTACCTGTGGGGCGGCCCGGGCAGCGGCCGCAGCCACCTGTTGCGCGCCACCCTGGGCATGGCGCGCGCGGCCGGCCGTCCCACCCACCTGTTCGCCGCCACCGACGTGGACGATAGCCTCCCGGAAACGGACGGCGCCCTGCTCGCGGTAGACGATGTCGAGCAGCTGTCCGCCGACGCCCAGATCGCCCTGTTCAACGCCTTCAATCGCGCCCGCGGCAACCGCCAGTCGCTGCTCCTGTCCGGGCCGTCGGCGCCGCTCGGGCTGGTGCTGCGCGAGGATCTGCGCACCCGCATCGGGCAGAGCCTGGTCTTCGAGGTGCAGCCTCTCGACGACGACGCCCGCGCCACCATCCTTACCACCCTCGCCGAGCGCCGCGGCCTGCGCCTGGCCGACGAGGTGGTCGATTTCCTGCTGCGCCACGGCCGCCGCGACCTCGCCAGCCTGCGCCGGGTGCTCGACGCGCTCGACGCCGCCTCGCTCGAACGCAAACGTCCGATCACGCTGCCGCTGTTGCGCGAGATGATCCGACAGGGCCTGGAAATCTGAACGTCCCCGACGCCCCTCCCTCTCCCCGGGCGCTGCTTGCGGCCTTCCGGGGTTAGACTTCTGGCCCCCGGCCCTCCTGTTTCCATTTCTCCCGACGGAGCCCAAGCGTGAATCTCGTTCTTTTCGACCTCGACAACACCCTGCTCGCCGGCGACTCCGACTTCGCCTGGGCACAATTCCTGATCGGCAAGGGCGTGCTCGACCGCGAAGTGCAGGAGGCGAAGAACATCCTCTTCTACGAGCAATACAAGGCCGGCACCCTCGACATCTTCGAGTTCCTCGACTTCCAGCTCGCCCCGCTCGCCCGCCATCCGCGCGCCGAGCTCGACGCCTGGCACCGCGAGTTCATGGAGCGGTCGGTACGGCCGATGATCACCGCCAAGGCGCGCGCGCTGGTCCAGGAGCACCTGGACAGCGACGCGCTGATCGCGGTGGTGACGGCGACCAACGCCTTCGTCACCGGCCCGATCGTGCGCGAGTTCGGCATCCCCCACCTGGTCGCCACCATCCCGGCGCAGGAAGGCGGCGCGTTCACCGGCAAGCCGCGCGGCCTGCCCGCCTTCAAGGCAGGCAAGATCGAACGCGTCGATGCCTGGCTCGAATCGCTCGGTCTGCACCTGGGGAGCTTCGACCGGAGCTGGTTCTACAGCGACTCGCACAACGATCTGCCGCTGATGCAGCGGGTATCCAACCCGGTGGCGGTCGACCCCGACGACACCCTGCGCACTCACGCCCAAGCGCAAGGCTGGCCGGTGATCTCGCTGCGCTGAGAGCGCCCCGCGCCCGGCTCCGCCCCCGGCGCGGCACATCTGTCCGCCCTCGCGGACCACAGCGTCGCACACACGTTCGCCGAACCGGCAATGCGATCGGTTATGATTGCGCGCTTATGCAAGGACTACGCCTTTCCCGATGATCCGCAAGCTGCTGCGCAAGGTCTTCAAGCGCCCGACGCAATCCGCACACCGCGAACCCGCCCTCATCCCCGTCGAACGCCACGGCATCCGCCGCGAGCAGCTGTCGCCGGCTGCGCGCAAGACCTGCACGGTGCTGCAGGAAGCCGGCTTCAAGGCCTTCGTCGTCGGCGGCGCCGTGCGCGACCTGCTGATCGGCCATCCGCCGAAGGACTACGACGTCGCCACCAGCGCCACGCCGGAAGAAGTGCGCGCGCTGTTCCGCCGCTCACGCATCATCGGCCGCCGCTTCAAGATCGTGCACGTGATGAGCGGGCCGGAAACCATCGAGGTCTCCACGTTCCGCGCCAACCAGGACGCCGAATCGACGGAAACCGACGCGCACGGCCGCGTGCTGCGCGACAACGTGTACGGCAACCAGGAAGAAGACGCCACCCGGCGCGACTTCACCGTCAATGCGCTGTACTACGACCCGGGCGCCGAAACCATCGTCGATTATCACCACGGCGTGGCCGACATCCAGCAGAAAACCCTGCGCATGATCGGCGACCCGCGCACGCGCTACCGCGAAGACCCGGTACGCATGCTGCGCGCGGTGCGCCTGGCGGCAAAGCTGGGCCTCAGCATCGATCCCGCCGCGCGCCATCCGATCCGCGACATGGCCGCCCTGCTGGAAAACGTGCCGGCCGCGCGCCTGTTCGACGAGATGCTCAAGCTGCTGTTCTCGGGCTACGCGGTGAAGTGCCTGCAGCAGCTGCGCGAAGAAGGCCTGCACCACGGCCTGCTGCCGCTGCTCGACGTCATCCTCGGCCAGCCGCTGGGCGAGCGCTTCGTCTGGCTGTCGCTGGAAAACACCGACGAGCGCGTGCGCCAGGACAAGTCGGTGTCGCCCGGTTTCCTGTTCGCCACCCTGCTGTGGCACGAAGTGCTGTCGGCGTGGGAAAGGAAGAAGGCCGCCGGCGAGCACGCCCAGCCGGCGCTGTTCGAAGCGATGGACGAGGTCCTCGACGCCCAGGCCGGCAAGCTCGCGATCACCCGCCGCATCGTCGGCGACATCAAGGACATCTGGGCGCTGCAGCCGCGCTTCGACAAGCGCTCGGGGAAGACCCCTTATCGCCTCATCGAGCAGCCGCGCTACCGCGCCGGCTGGGACTTCCTGCGCCTGCGCGCACAGGCGGGCGAGATATCGATGGAGCTCGTCGACTGGTGGGACCGCTTCGCCCATGCCGGTCACGACGAGCGCGACGCGCTGCTCCGCGAGGCCCCGGCCGAAGCGGCGCCGGCGGCGAAAAAGCGCCGGCGGCGGCGGCGCAAACCGGCCGACGGCGAGGCCGTCGCTTCCGCGGACAGCGCATGAGCGCGGTGGCGCGCGTGCGCGCCTACATCGCCTTCGGCGCCAACCTCGGCGACCCGGCGGCAGCGTTCGCCCTCTCCCTGCAGCGCCTCGGCGCCCTGCCCGTGAGCGCGGTCGCAGCGCACTCGGCGCTCTACCGCAGCGCACCGGTCGGGGTGGACGGCCAGCCCGACTACATCAACGCCGTCATCGCGCTCGACACCGCACTCGACGCCCACGCCCTGCTCGAGGCCCTGCACGGCATCGAGCACGACAGCGGCCGCAGCCGCGACTATCCGATGGCGCCGCGCACGATCGACCTCGACCTGCTGCTCTACGGCGATGCGGTCATCGATACGCCGGCGCTGCAGGTGCCGCACCCGCGCATGCACCTGCGCGCCTTCGCCTTGCTGCCACTCGCCGAGATCGCGCCGGAGACCGTCATTCCCGGCCACGGCAGCCTCGCCGGGCTGCTCGCCGCCGTCGGCGACCAGGCCATCACCCGCCTCGGATAAGATCCGCCACTCCGCGCCTCCCGCCACCATGCCCGCCTGGCTCCAGTCCGCCACCACCGCCACCAGCGCCAGCCCGGTCTGGCTGCAGACTGCATTGCTGCTTGCCGCATCCAACGTGTTCATGACCTTCGCCTGGTACGGCCACCTCAGGACGATGCAGGGCAAGGCCTGGTACGTCGCGGCGATCGTGAGCTGGGGCATCGCCCTGTTCGAATACCTGCTCCAGGTCCCGGCCAACCGCATCGGCGCCACCGCGCTGAGCCTGGCGCAGCTGAAGATCCTGCAGGAAGTGATCACCCTGCTGGTGTTCGTTCCCTTCGTCGTGATCTACATGAAACAACCGCTCAAGCTCGACTATCTGTGGGCCGGCCTGTGCATGCTCGGCGCGGTCTATTTCATTTTCCGCAGCTGACCGAGGATGGCAATGCACTTGTGCATCGCATCCGTTTGGTGAAAACTCCGTCCTCCCATCAGGAGCGATGTATGAGTTACCTCCAGGACCAGAAGCCCGTAACCCTGTTCGAACTGAGCAGGATGCGCGCCGCGGGCGAGAAGATCGCGATGCTCACCTGTTATGACGCGAGCTTCGCCGCGGTGCTCGGCCGCAGCAGCGTGGACGTCGCGCTGGTTGGCGATTCGCTGGGCAACGTGCTCCAGGGTCAGAAATCGACCCTGCCGGTGACCCTCGAACAGATGGCCTACCATACCGAATGCGTGGCCCGCGCCGAAAGCCGCGCCTTCGTCCTCACCGACATGCCGTTCGGCAGCTACCACGAAAGCCGCGAGCAGGCGATGCGCAATGCCGCACGCCTGATGGCGGCGGGGGCGCAGATGGTGAAGCTTGAAGGCGGCGAATTCATCGCCGACACCGTGCATTTCCTGGTCGAGCGCGGGGTCCCGGTGTGCGCCCACATCGGCCTCACCCCGCAGTCGGTGCATCAACTCGGCGGCTACCGGGTGCAGGGCCGCAGCGACGAAGGCGCGGCGCGGCTGAAAGCCGACGCCCTGGCGCTGGAACAGGCCGGCGCCGCGCTGATGGTGATGGAAATGGTGCCCGCCGCACTCGCTGCCGGAATCACCGCCAGCCTGCGCACGATGGCCACGATCGGCATCGGCGCCGGCCCCGGCTGCGACGGCCAGGTCCTGGTCCTGCACGACATGCTCGGCATTTTCCCGGGCAAGACCGCACGCTTCGTGCGCAACTTCATGGACGGCGCCGCCAGCATCGAAGATGCCGTCGCGCGTTACGTCGCCGCGGTGAAGGACGGCAGCTTCCCCGCCGCCGAGCACTGCTACTGAGCCCCTACCACAGCCCCGGAAGCGATCCCGCATGCAGATCCACCGCACCATCGAAAGCCTGCGCAGCGCGCGCGCCGGCGCCGGCAGGACGGCCTTCGTCCCCACCATGGGCAATCTCCACGACGGCCACATCGCGCTGATGCGCCAGGCCGCCGGCCATGCCGACAGCGTGGTCGCGAGCATCTTCGTGAACCGCCTGCAGTTCGGCCAGGGCGAAGACTTCGAGCACTATCCGCGCACCTTCGCCGCCGATTGCGAAAGACTCGCCGCTGCCGGTGTCGCGCACCTGTTCGCCCCCGACGAGGCCGTGATGTACCCGCAGCCGCAGTCCTATCACGTCGATCCGGCACCGACCCACGTCTCCGTCCTCGAAGGCGAGTGCCGCCCCGGCCATTTCCGCGGCGTCGCCACCGTGGTGCTGAAGCTGCTCAACATCGTCCAGCCCGAGCTCGCGCTGTTCGGCAAGAAGGACTACCAGCAGCTGATGGTGCTGCGCAACATGGTGCGCGAACTCGCGCTCCCGGTGGAAGTCCTAGCAGGCGAGACGGTGCGCGCCGGAGACGGCCTCGCGCTGTCCTCGCGCAACGGCTACCTGAGCGCGGAAGAGCGCGTCCGCGCTCCCCTGCTGTACCGCCTGCTGTGCCACATCCGCAGCGCCGTGGCCAGCGGCGAGCGCGACTTGGCGAAGCTCGAAGCCGAGGCGATGGCGCAACTGGAGGGGGCCGGCTGGCAGCCCGACTACGTCGCCGTGCGCCGCCGCGCCGACCTGCAGCCGCCGGCCGACGAAGACGACGCGCTGGTGGTGCTGGCCGCGGCCAGGCTGGGGCGTACCCGGCTGATCGACAACCTCGAAATCTGAGCCCTCCAGCAGGTCGACGAGGCGGGAAAAAATAGGGGCCGCACGACGGAATAAGGGTTGTTCCCCGCTTGCGTCCCGAAAGGCTTGAAGCCAATCTGTAACAAAAACCGGCCGCGATATGCAGCCCGAGCGTCAACAACCGTGGGGGATCAAGACGATGACGACCAGCGTAAAACAAATTCTCGACCAGAAAGGCCATGCCTTCCACGCCGTGCGCCCGACCGATTCGGTGTTCGATGCACTGTCGGTGATGGCCCAGTTCGATATCGGCTGCGTCCTCGTGACCGACGGCGACCGTCTGGTCGGCATCTTTACCGAGCGCGACTATGCCCGCAAAGTGGTGCTCAAGGGGCTGATGTCGCGCAACGTCAAGGTCGGCGACCTGATGACCCCTGCCCCGTTTACCGTGACGCGGGCACACACCGTGGACGAAGTCATGGAAACAATGACGGAAAAGCGCTTCCGCCACATCCCGGTGGTGGAAAACAACAAGGTGCTCGGCATCGTCACCATCGGTGACATGGTGAAATCCATCGTCAGCCAGCAGGAGAAGACGATCAAGCACCTGGAAAGCTACATCGCCGGCGATCTCGCCGCGGAGTGAGCGGGCAGGTTCCGAAGCGGCCCGAGCGGGCCGCACACCGATGAAAACGCCGGGTTTTCCCGGCGTTTTTGTGTTCACGCAGCGGATCGCCCAGCAGGCGCGCGCCGCGCTCAGCCCACCTGTTCGAGGGCCTTGCCGACGACCTCCGCGACGTCCGGCGAGCACCCCTCACTCGCCAGCACCCGTTCGAGCTGCGGGCGGATGCTCGCCTGCAGCGCCGCAGTGAGATGGCGCCAGTTTTCCAGGGTGCGGGCCATGCGTGCGGCGACCTGGGGATTCTTCGCGTCCAGCGCCATCACCTGCTCGGCCCAGAAGGCATGGCCACTACCGTCGGCGGCATGGAACTCGCCGGGGTTGGCGCGGAAGAAGGTACCGAGCAGGGCATACACCTTGTTCGGGTTCGCCAGGCTAAACGCGGGGTCGTCCAGCAGGCCGCGCACCCGCGCCAGGGTCGGCGCCACCGCTGCATCCCAGCGCCAGGCACCGGCCTGCAGCGCGAACCACTTGTCCAGCACCAGGGCATCGTCACGGTAACGCGCATGGAACGCGGCCAGCGCCACCTCGCGCGCCGGGCTCGCGCTCTGGACCAGCGCGGCAAGGGCGCCGAAACGCTCGGCCATGTTGGTGGCGGCCTCGAAGCGGGCCTGCGCGCATGCCAGCCCGCGCTCGTCACCGGCGGCGGCGAGGTAGCGCAGGGCGAGATTGGCGAGCGCGCGAGCGCCGGCGTCGCCCGGGTGGTAGCGGTAAACCGGCGCCGGCTCGGTCGCCTCGAGCACGCCCAGCCAGGACGCGGCCAGGACGCCGCCGAGGGTGCGCATCACCTTCATCAGCGCGCCGCGCAGCGCCGCGGGGTCGGCCGCCGCCATGCGTTCGAGCAGATAGGCTTCGCCCGGCAGGGCGAGGGCCTGGGCGCGGAAAGCAGGATCGAGACGGGCGTCTTCGAGCAGGCGGCGGAACGCCTCGACGAAGGCCGGCGCCACCTCCCCGGCGGAGCCTGCGGCCAGCGCCAGCACCACGCGCTCGGCGTAGCGCTGGGCGGCGTCCCAGCGGTTGCAGGGGTCGGCGTCGTGGGCCATGCGGAACGCAAGCCGGGCATCGTCCTCGTCCAGTTCGAGGATCACCGGCGCGGAAAAGCCGCGCAGCAGCGAAGGCACCGGCTCGGCATCGAGGCCGACGAAGCGGAACGTCTGCTCCGCTTCGGTCAGGCGCAGCACGCGCGTCGTCGCTCCGGCCTGGCTCTCGCCCTCCAGCCGCAGTGCCCGGTCACGGCCATCCGGCCCGATCAGGCCGAGCGCGACCGGGATCACCAGCGGCAGCTTGAGCGCCTGGCCCGGCGTCGGCGGGGTGTGCTGCGCGAGGCTCAGAGTGTAGCTGCCGGTTGCACCATCCCAGACCCCACTGGCCTTCACCCGCGGCGTCCCGGCCTGAGCGTACCAACGCATGAAGGGGTCGAGATCGACGCCGTTGTTGGCTTCCGACATCGCTTCGACGAAGTCGTCGCAGGTCACCGCCTGGCCGTCGTGGTAGCTGAAGTACAGATCCATGCCGTTGCGGAAGCCTTCCTGCCCGAGCAGGGTATGGAGCATGCGGATGACTTCGGCGCCCTTCTCGTACACCGTGGCGGTGTAGAAATTGTTGATCTCCTGGTAGCAGTCGGGGCGGATCGGGTGCGCCATCGGCCCCGCGTCCTCGGGGAACTGCGCCGCGCGCAGCACGCGCACGTCGTCGATGCGCTTGACCGCACGCGCGGAGGCCGCGCCTTCGGGGCCGGCGCCCGCGCTGGCTGCCCTCGCCAGCATGTCGGCGGAGAACTGCTGGTCGCGAAAGACGGTGAGCCCTTCCTTCAGCGTGAGCTGGAACCAGTCGCGGCAGGTGACGCGGTTGCCGGTCCAGTTGTGGAAGTATTCGTGCGCGACCACGCTCTCGATGTTTTCGTAATCGAGGTCGGTGGCGGTGTCCGGCTTGGCGAGCACGAACTTGGTGTTGAAGATGTTCAGCCCCTTGTTCTCCATCGCCCCCATGTTGAAGTCGGCGACGGCGACGATCATGAAGCGGTCGAGGTCGAGCTCGAGGCCGAAGGTCTCCTCGTCCCAGCGCAGCGCGTGCACCAGGGAATCCATCGCATGCCCGCAGCGGTCGAGATTGCCTTCTTCCACCCACACCTGGAGCAGCACCTCGCGCCCCGACTTCGTCGTCACCCGGCGCTCGAGTGCGACCAGCCTCGCCGCGACCAGGGCGAAGAGATAGGACGGCTTGGGAAAGGGATCCACCCACTTCGCGTAATGGCGATCACCGGGCAGCGCCCCCTCTTCGACCAGGTTGCCGTTGGACAGCAGTACCGGGCAGGCGGCGCGATCGGCTTCGAGCGTCACGGTGAACCGCGCCATCACGTCGGGGCGGTCGGGAAAACAGGTGATGCGACGAAAACCTTCCGCCTCGCACTGGGTGAAGAAGCCGCCGTTCGACAGGTAAAGTCCGGACAGCGTGGTGTTGGCACGCGGGTCGATGCGGGTGCGCACTTCGACGACGACACGCTCGCCGCTGGCGCCGATCTCGAGCAGCGAGCCGTCCTCGCGCAAGCTCGCCGGAGGCTGGCCGTCGACGGTCAGCGCCAGGCGCTCGAGCGCCTCACCCCACAGCCGGATCGGGCCGTCTTCGACGTCCGGATTGCGCACGCACGACATGCGGTTGGTGACGACGGTCGCCTCGGCGTCGAGGCTGAAATGCAGGTCGACGGTCTCGACCGTCCAGGGCAGCGGCCGATAGTCGGCGCGCCGGATCGTTGGGGCATGTTCGGTTTTCATCTTCTCTCCGTCGGCCGCGCGCAGGCGCGGTCAAAACGGAAGTGTACGCCGCACGGCCGCTGCCGCCCAGTCCGACCCAGCCGGCGCCGGCAGCACCGCAGCCGCAGCGGCGCGCCAGCCGTCCCGCGGCGGGCGGGCAGGAGCGCTCAGCCCGCCCGGCGGTCGGCCACCAGAACGTCGGCCGCGGAGCGGGCGAGGACATGCCGGGTGACGCTGCCCAGCAGCATTTCCTCGAACACGCCCTGGCCGCGCTTGCCGATCACGATCAGGTCGCAATCCTGCGCCTGCTCCTGTTCCAGAATCTGGGTGCTGGCTTCGCCGTGGAGCACGATCCGGCGCACCCGGGCGGGGTCGAGCGCGGCCTGCTCGACCAGCTCGTTCATCTGTGCGCCCGCCTCGCGCCGGGCATTGACCCGCAGCGCGGACAGGGCTTGCTCGTCGACACCGGCAAAGCGCAGCTTGCCTTCGAAAGGCACCTCGAAGGCGTGCAGCAGCACGATCTCGGCCGCGGGCGCGACGCGCTGCGCCACCCTCAGCGCATCGAGCGAGCGCGCCGAAAAGTCCACCGGCACCAGCATCCTCCGATAGGACTCGTGCGCCATCTGCTTGACCACCAGCAGCGGCCGGCTGATCTTGCGCAGCGCACGTTCGGTGGTGGAGCCGATCAGCAGTTCGCGCATGAAGCCGGCGCCACGGGCGCCAAGCACGAGCAGATCGGCATCGATCGCATCGGCATGGCTGGCGATTTCCGCCAGCACCGCCCCCACATCGACCCGAACCGCCGCGGCGACGCCATGGTGCGCGGCCACTTCGGCGGCAAGCGCCTGCACTTCTCCACGCACCTCCTCGAGCAGTTGCTGCTGCATCCCGGCCGTCCCGGCATCGAGCAGATGGCGCAGCGCATCAAGCGCGCCGACGCTGACCACATGCTGCAGCGACAGCTGCCCCCCCGATTCGGCAGCGATCAGCGCGGCGCGCATCACCGCATGGCGGGCGAGGGCGGAAAGGTCGGTGGCGGCGAGCAAAGTCCGCAACGGGTTCATCGTTCTGTCTCCTGGTCGGGATCGGGCGCCGGGCCTTCGCCATGCACCTTGGCGAACGCGATCTCGGCGGCAAAGCTGCGCGCGGCATAGTCCGCGGCGTCGTTGAAGGGGTTCAACACGCGCTCGACGCCCGCGGCGCCGAGCGCCTCGCCGTGGATGTCGTCCCGCACCACCCCGGCCACCCGCCCGCCGAACCCCGCTTCCTTGAGGGCGTGGAGGAAGGCGCGGTTCGAGTCCCATTGCGGGAAGGTGGTGACCGCCCAGCGCGCATGGCGCAGCGGCAGGGTCTCGAGGAAACCCGGATCCTCGCCGTCGCCGAAGCGCACCGGCAGGCGCCGCTTGCGCAGGCTGCGGACGGTTTCGGGGTCGAAATCGACGCCGAGGACTTCGATCCCTGCGCCGCGCAGCTGCTGCATCAGGCGCGCACCGTAGCGCCCGAGGCCGAACACGATGATGTCGGGCTGGCCGGCAGGACGGCCCGGGCGCTCGACCGCGAGCTCGCGGAACGGGCGTTTGCGCTCGAAAACCCCCAGCCACGGGGCAAGCCGCTCGTAGAGCGGATGCGAGAGCAGGATCATGTAGGTGGACATCATGATCGTCACCAGCCCCACCAGGGTGGTCAGGCCGAGCGCCTCGACACCGACGTGGCCGAGGCTGATTCCCATCGCGACGAACACGATCGAGAACTCGCTGATCTGGGCCACGGTCAGCCCAGCGAGAAAGCCGGTGCGTTTGCGGTAGCCCATGTAGCCCATGATCGCCATCACGATCAAGGGGTTGCCGATCAGCACGAACAAGGACAGCACCACCGCCGGCCACAGCTCGCCGCCCAGGGTGGAAAAATCGAGCTTCGCGCCAAGATCGATGAAGAAGAACAGCAGCATGAAGTCGCGGATCCCGGTGAGGCGCGCATTCATCGCTTCGCGATAGCTCGTGGACGCCAGCGAGAACCCGGCGAGGAAGGCGCCGGCCTCCTTGCTGAACCCGGCCCATTCCCCCAGTGCGGCGAGCCCGGTTCCCCAGGCCACGGCGAAGATCAGCAGCAGTTCCTGCGAACGCGCCATCGCTTCCACCAGCCGGGGCAACACCGAACGCATCAGCACGTACATCAGCGCCGCCGCCGCGCCCAGGCGCAGGGCCAGCGAGGCGGCGACTTCGACGATCGCGGCCTCACCGGCGCCGCGCAGCGTGCTCATCGCCATCATCGCCAGCACCACGGCGACATCCTGCACGATCAGGAAGCCGACCGCGATGCGCCCGTGCAGGGCGTCGAGTTCGCGCTTGTCCGACAGCAGCTTGACGACGATGATCGTGCTCGAGAAGGTCAGCGCCACGGCGACGTAGAGCGCCTCCATCAGCTCCTTGCCCATCGCCACGATCAGGACGAAGCCGAAGACGATGGTGAAGCCGAGCTGGCCCAGTCCGGTCGCCAGCGCCACCGGGCCGATATGGCGGATATGGTGCAGGTCGAGCTTGAGGCCGACCACGAACAGCAGCACGGTGACGCCGATCTCGGCCAGCAGCGCGATCTGCTCATGCGCCCTCACCAGGCCGAACCCCGCCGGTCCGACCAGGATGCCGACGACGATGTAGGCGATCAGTACCGGCTGGCGCAGGCGCACCGCGATCGCCCCGGCCACCGCCGAGATCAGCAACAGCAGCGCGAATTCGGCATACGGCCCGTGGCTGAGCAGCTGTTCCATCAATGATCGCCCCTGCCCGCAGACCGGGCGCGAACGCGCAGCAAGGCCTTCTCGGCCTCGACGGCAAGCAGCACCGCCACGCCGAAGGCGAGGATGCGCAGCCACGCACCCAGCTCCAGCGCCTCGGTGCCGAACAGGCGCTGCATCGCCGGCAGATGGGTGAACAGGATCTGACACAGCACCAGCAGGGCGATCGCACCGAGCACGTAGCGGTTGCCGCAGAAACCGTCCCGGTTCAGCACCGGGGCGGTGAAGCTGCGCATGTTGAACAGGTAGAACACCTCACCGGCGAGGACCGCATTCACCGCCGCGGTGCGCGCCGCTGCGACGCTCGCGCCGTGCGCCTGTTCCCACAGGAACGCACCCATCCCGCCGGCGACCAGCAGCAGACCGACAAAAACGATGCGCCAGAGCAGGAAGCGGGTCAGCAGGGGCTCGCGCGGGTCCCGCGGCGGGCGGCGCATGAGGTCGCGCTCGCCGTCCTCGAACGCCAGCGCCAGCGCCAGCGTCACCGCGGTGATCATGTTGACCCAGAGGATCTGCGGCGGCGTGATCGGCATCGTCACGCCGAACAGCACGGCAAAGAAGACGATGCCGGCCTGACCGATGTTGGTCGGCAGGATGTAGGCCACCGTCTTCTTCAGGTTGTCGTAGACGATGCGGCCCTCCTCGACCGCGGCCGCGACCGAGGCGAAATTGTCGTCGGCGAGCACCATCTCGGCCGCTTCCTTGGCCGCCTCGGTTCCCTTGCGCCCCATCGCCACGCCGACGTCGGCGCGCTTCAACGCCGGCGCGTCGTTGACGCCGTCGCCGGTCATCGCCACCACCTCGCCGCGCGCCTGCAGCGCCTCGACCAGGCGCAGCTTGTGCTCGGGGCTGGCGCGGGCGAAGATTTCGGTGTCGCACACGACCTCGGTGAGGCGGACGTCGTCCATGGCCTCGATCTCGGCCCCGGTGATCGCCTGGATGTCCCGCCCGAGGCCGAGTTGCTCGCCGATCGCTTGCGCCGTTGCGGCATGGTCGCCGGTAATCATCTTCACCCGGATGCCGGCCGCGAGGCAGTTCGCTACCGCCTGCACGGCCTCCGCGCGGGGTGGATCGGTGATGCCGAGCACCGCGAGCAAGGTGAAGCCGCCGTCCTCGATGTCGTCAAAGCTCAGCGCCGCGAGCCGCCCGCTGGAGGCGCGCACGGCCAGCGCGAGCAGGCGCATGCCCTCTCCGGCCGCCTCGGCCATCGCCTGTCCCCAGGCATCGGCGTCGAGCGGCTGCGCCTCGCCGTCGAGCGCGCGGGCGTTGACGCACAGCGACAGCACGCGCTCCGGCGCCCCCTTGACCAATACCTGGGCTCGGCCGCCATGGTCGTGGTGCAGCGTCGCCATGAAGCGGTGCGCGGATTCGAAGGGGATGACGTCGTCGCGGGGCGATTCTTCCCGGCACAGCTTCGGGTCGAGGCCGGCCTTCAGCGCGAGCGTCAGCAATGCGCCTTCGGTGGGGTCGCCGACCACGCGCCACTCCCCCTCGTCCAGGCGCAGTCCGGCATCGTTGCACAACAACGCAACGCGGCCGATGTCGGTGAGCAGGGGCGCCTCGGCCGGTTCGAGGTCGTGGCCGCCGCGCTCGAAGCCGCCATGCGGCGCATAGCCCGCCCCCGAGACGTCGATCCGGCCATCGACCGTGAGCACCCGCTGCACGGTCATTTCGTTACGGGTCAGCGTGCCGGTCTTGTCGGAGCAGATCACGGTGACCGAGCCGAGCGCCTCGACCGCGGGCAGGCGGCGGATGATCGCTTGCCGCCGCGCCATGCGCTGCACGCCGATCGCCAGCGTGATCGTCATGATCGCCGGCAGCCCCTCGGGGATCGCTGCCACCGCGAGGCCGACCGCGGCGAGGAACATTTCCGCCGCGCCGTAGCCGCGCAACACGATGCCGAAGGCGAAGGCCGCCGCGGCGACGCCGAGGATGATCCAGGTCAGCACCCGGCTGAAGCCTTCCATCTGGCGCAACAGCGGTGTGCTCAGGGTCTGGACCGCACCGAGCATTGCGCTGATGCGGCCGATTTCGGTTCGCGTGCCGGTGGCCACGACCACGCCGACGCCCTGGCCATAGGCCACCAGCGTCCCCGAGTACGCCATCGAACGGCGATCGCCAAGCGCGACCCCGGCGCCGACCGCGGCCGTCGCCTTCTCCACCGCGAGCGATTCGCCGGTGAGCACCGCCTCCTCGATACGCAGGCTGCGAACCTCGATCAGGCGCAGATCCGCCGGCACCTTGTCGCCGGAAGCGAGGAACACGATGTCGCCC
Source organism: Thauera chlorobenzoica (assembly GCF_001922305.1). Taxonomy (NCBI): domain Bacteria; kingdom Pseudomonadati; phylum Pseudomonadota; class Betaproteobacteria; order Rhodocyclales; family Zoogloeaceae; genus Thauera; species Thauera chlorobenzoica. The sequence goes on along the minus strand of NZ_CP018839.1, from coordinate 2,115,169 downwards.
GGCACCAGCGCCTCGGCGTCGATCTCCTGGCGGTGGCCATCGCGCAGCACCTGGGCGCGCAGCGACAGCATGTCACGGATGGCATCGAGCGCACGTTCGGCCTTGCCCTCCTGAATGAAGCCGATGAACGCATTGATGACGATGACGCCGAAAATGACGAAGGCATCGATCAGGTGGCCGAGCAGCAGCGTGATCGCGCCGGCGACCAGCAGGACGTGGATCAGCACGTTGTGGAACTGCAGCAGGAAGCGCAGCAGCGCCCCGCGCCGGGGTGGCGGCGGCAGGGCGTTGCGCCCGTGCTCGACCAGGCGCGCCTGTACCTGGGCCGCGCTCAGGCCCTCATGGCGGCGCGCCTCGAGCCGGATCAGACTGTCGTCGATCGACAGCGCGTGATGGGAAATGCGCTGATGGTCCTCGTCCGCCGCAGCGGCATCGATGCAGGTGGTCATGGCCTTGGCCGAAGTGCGGTCGCGGTGCAGGCGATGCGTCCGCCCCTTCGTCGGGATGATGATGAATGCGATGCTAACATCGCTGCCCTGCAATCACCTCCGCGCCGGTCGCTGCGCTCAGGACGGCCGCTGCGGAGGCAGCAGCACGACCCGGGTTCCGGCCAGACGGTCGTGCAGGAACTGGCGATCGCGATCGACGAGCGCCCACAGCAGGCCGACCCCGCCGAGCAGCACCGACGGCCAGGCAAGGGCGTAACGTGCCCAGCTCCGCCCCACCCCGGCAACGCGCCCGTCTTCGGCACCGACGATCTTCAGCCGCCAGGTCTGCATCGCCAGCGTCTGCCCGTGGCGGTGCCAGTACCACACGAAATACATTCCGAGCACGACGAAGATGTGCAGCCAGGCGAGCCCGCCCGGTGGCGCGATGCCGAAGCCGATGCCGAGAATCAGGTAGGGAACGAGAAAAACGAGGGCGAGCACGCCGAGCATCAGCATCGATTCGTAGAGCATCGAGGCGAGACGGCGGCGCAGGCCGGCGAGTTCGACCAGGGCGCGCGTGCCGGGTGCGGGGCGGTGCCGGGGTGCTGCCGGATCCCTGCCTGTGTCGTGCGTCATCGAATCATCCGCAAAAGCGTGCGCCGGAAGGACGCCGCGGTGGAAGGTTGGGACCGGGACGGGAAGGATGCAGCCTTGACCAAACCGCAAGCGGCCGGTAACGTTCTGCGTTTATTCAAACCCCTATAGTCGAGCGAGTTTGCGATGGTGCTGTCCGGAGCCGAAATTCTAATCAGGTGCCTGCAGGAAGAAAAGGTCGAATACGTCTTCGGATACCCCGGCGGCTCGGTCCTGTTCATTTACGATGCGCTGTTCCAGCAGGATCAGGTGCGTCACGTGCTGGTGCGCCATGAGCAGGCTGCGGTGCACGCCGCCGACGGCTTCGCGCGCAGCACCGAAAAGGTCGGCGTCGCGCTGGTGACCTCCGGCCCGGGCGCGACCAACGCCGTCACCGGCATCGCCACCGCCTACTGCGATTCGATCCCGATGGTGATCATCTCCGGCCAGGTGCCCACTGCCGCGATCGGCCAGGACGCGTTCCAGGAAGTCGACACCGTCGGCATCACCCGCCCGTGCGTGAAGCACAACTTCCTCGTCAAGGACGTGCGCGACATCGCCGTGACGATGAAGAAGGCCTTCTACCTGGCGAAAACCGGCCGTCCCGGCCCGGTGCTGGTCGACATCCCCAAGGACGTGTCGATGCAGAAGTGCGAGTTCGAGTATCCGCAGGAGATCTCGATGCGCTCGTACAATCCGGTGCTGAAGGGCCATTCCGGCCAGATCAAGAAAGCGGTGCAGCTCCTGCTCGAAGCCAAACGGCCGATGATCTACAGCGGCGGCGGGGTGGTGCTGTCGAACGCCGCGGAACAGCTCACCCGGCTCACCCGCCTGCTCGGCTACCCGATCACCAACACCCTGATGGGCCTTGGCGGCTATCCCTTCAGCGACCGCCAGTACCTCGGCATGCCCGGCATGCACGGCACGTTCGAAGCCAACATGGCGATGCACTACTCCGACGTACTGCTCGCGGTCGGCGCCCGCTTCGACGATCGCGTCATCGGCAGCCCCGAGCACTTCGCCGAAGAGCCGCGCAAGATCATCCACGTCGACATCGACCCGTCGTCGATCTCCAAGCGCGTCCGGGTGGACGTGCCGATCGTCGGCGACGTCGGGGACGTGCTCGACGAGATGATCCGCCAGCTCGAAGCCGGCGAGGCTCGCCCCAATCCCGACGCGCTCGCCGCGTGGTGGAAGCAGGTCGAGGAGTGGCGCAGCCGCAAGTGCATGGCGTTCAAGAACTCGGACGAGATCATCAAGCCCCAGTTCGTGATCCAGAAGCTGTGGGAAGTCACCGGTGGCGAGGCGATCGTCACCTCCGACGTCGGCCAGCACCAGATGTGGGCGGCGCAGTACTACGGCTTCGACAAACCCCGGCGCTGGCTCAACTCGGGCGGCCTGGGCACGATGGGGGTGGGCATGCCCTACGCGATGGGCGCCCAGCTCGCCAACCCGCACATGCCGGTGGCGTGCGTGACCGGCGAGGCCTCGATCCAGATGAACATCCAGGAACTGTCCACCTGCAAGCAGTTCCGCCTGCCGATCAAGATCTGCAACCTCAACAACCGCTACCTCGGCATGGTGCGCCAGTGGCAGCAGCTGTTCCACGGCGGCCGCTACTCCGAGTCCTACATGGATTCCCTGCCCGACTTCGCCAAGCTCGCCGCGGCCTACGGCCACGTCGGCTTGCGCATCGAGCGCCCGGCCGATGTCGAGGGCGCGCTGCGCGAGGCCTTCACCACGCACAAGAACGAGCTCGTGTTCCTCGATTTCCAGATCGACGCCACCGAGAACGTCTATCCGATGGTGCAGGGCGGCAAGGGTCTGACCGAAATGATCCTCTCCGCCGAAGACCTCTGAGCGCCCCTTCTCCGCATCCGGGACCGAATACCATCATGCGTCACGTCATTTCCCTCCTGATCGAAAACGAATCCGGCGCGCTGTCGCGCGTCTCCGGGCTGTTCTCCGCGCGCGGCTACAACATCGAGTCGCTCACCGTGGCCCCGACCGAAGACTTCTCGATGTCGCGGATGACCATCGTCACCAGCGGCTCGGACGACATCATCGAGCAGATCACCAAGCAGCTGAACAAGCTCGTCGAGATCGTCAAGGTCGTCGACATCTCCGAAGCCGCCCACATCGAACGCGAACTGATGCTGGTCAAGATCCGCGCCACCGGCAAGGACCGCGAAGAAGTGAAGCGCACCGCCGACATCTTCCGCGCCCGCATCGTCGACGTTACCGATGCCTCCTACGTCGTCGAGCTGACCGGTAACCAGGGCAAGCTCGATGCTTTCCTCGGCGCCATCGACCCGGCCCTGATCCTCGAAACCGTGCGCTCCGGCGTCTGCGGCATCGGCCGCGGCGACCGCGTGCTCAAGGTCTGAAACCGCTGCTCCCCACCCCGAACCGCAAAGCAAAAAGGAAAGACATGAAGGTTTACTACGACAAGGACGCCGACCTCTCCCTGATCAAGGGCAAGAAGGTCACCATCGTCGGCTACGGCTCGCAGGGCCACGCCCACGCCCAGAACCTGTCCGACTCCGGCGTCAAGGTCACCGTCGCCCTGCGCAAGGGCGGTGCGTCCTGGGACAAGGCCAAGAATGCCGGCCTGAAGGTCGAGGAAATCGCCAAGGCGGTGAAGACCGCCGACGTCGTCATGATCCTGCTGCCGGACGAGAACATCCCGCAGGTGTACAAGGACGAAGTCGAACCCAACATCAAGAAGGGCGCGGTGCTGGCCTTCGCCCACGGCTTCAACGTCCATTACAACCAGGTCGTGCCGCGCGACGACCTCGACGTCATCATGGTCGCGCCCAAGGGCCCCGGTCACACCGTGCGCTCCGAGTACCTGCGCGGGGGCGGCGTACCCAGCCTGATCGCGGTCTACCAGGACAAGTCGGGCAAGGCCAAGGACATCGCGCTCTCCTACGCCGCAGCCAACGGCGGCACCAAGGGCGGCGTCATCGAGACCAACTTCAAGGAAGAGACCGAGACCGACCTCTTCGGCGAGCAGGCCGTGCTCTGCGGCGGCGCCGTGGAACTCGTGAAGATGGGCTTCGAGACCCTCACCGAAGCCGGCTACGCGCCCGAAATGGCCTACTTCGAGTGCCTGCACGAGCTCAAGCTGATCGTCGACCTGATGTACGAAGGCGGCATCGCCAACATGAACTACTCGATCTCGAACAATGCCGAGTACGGCGAGTACGTGACCGGGCCGGAAGTCATCAACGCCCAGTCGCGCGAAGCGATGCGCAACGCCCTGAAGCGCATCCAGAGCGGCGAGTACGCCAAGATGTTCATCCAGGAAGGCAAGACCAACTACCCGAGCATGACCGCACGCCGTCGCCTCAACGCCGAGCACCCGATCGAACAGGTCGGCGGCCAGCTGCGCGAGATGATGCCGTGGATCAAGGCCAAGGCCCTGGTGGACAAGTCGAAGAACTGATCTTCCGCCCGCCTCACCCCGCGCGACAGGCCGGTGCCGCCCACTGCGGCACCGGCCTTTTTGCTGGGCGCGCCCCGTTCACCCGCAGCAATGCACGAATGCCCGGGCGATCGGGGCTAAAATTGATCTTCCGGAATCCAAGGAAGCGACACCGAACGTGACCCACCCCGACCGTCACCCGCTGCCGATGCTCGACAAGCGCCGCCGCGGCATCTACATCCTGCCCAACCTATTCACCACGGCTGCGCTCTTCGCCGGGTTCTACGCCATCGTTCAGGCGATGAACAACCGCTTCGAGGCCGCCGCGGTGGCGATCTTCATCGCCATGGTGCTCGACGGCCTCGACGGGCGCATCGCCCGCCTCACCCACACCCAGAGCGAATTCGGCGCCGAATACGACTCGCTCTCCGACATGGTGTCGTTCGGTGCCGCGCCCGCGCTGGTGATGTACGAGTGGGCGCTGCAGGGCCTGGGCAAGCTCGGCTGGATCGCCGCCTTCATCTACTGCGCCGGCGCCGCGCTGCGCCTGGCACGCTTCAACACCAACATCGACATCGTCGACCGGCGCTACTTCCAGGGCCTGCCCAGCCCGGCCGCCGCCGCGCTGATCGCCGGCATGGTCTGGGTCGGCCTGGACAACGGCTTCAGTGGCGACGAGCTGCGTTGGTACGCCTGCGCGCTGACGATCTTCGCCGGCATCTCGATGGTCAGCAACGTGCTGTTCTGGAGCGGCAAGGACATCAATCTGCGCAGGAGCGTGCCCTTCATCGTGCTGATTGCCCTGGTGCTGGCGTTCGCGCTGGTCTCCAGCTACCCGCCGGGCGTGCTGTTCGGGCTGTTCCTGATCTACGCCGGTTCGGGCTACGTGCTGTGGGCGCTGCGCTGGCGCAAGCGCCGCCTCCACCGCCAAGAAGCCGCGGCCTTCACCGACAGCCCGCTTCCCCCCCAGAACAACGAAGCGTCCGCCGAACCCGACGCGGGCGCAGCATCCGACCCCGGGAGCAAGCCATGAAAGACCCGCTGATCATTTTCGACACCACCCTGCGCGACGGCGAACAAAGCCCGGGCGCATCGATGACGCGCGAAGAGAAGCTGCGCATCGCCCGCCAGCTCGAGCGCATGCGCGTCGACGTCATCGAGGCCGGCTTCGCCGCCGCTTCCAACGGCGACTTCGAAGCCGTGCGCACCATCGCCGAGGCGGTCAAGGACTCCACCGTGTGCTCGCTCGCGCGCGCCAACGAGAACGACATCCGGCGCTCGGGCGAGGCGATCCGCCCCGCCGTCCGCGGCCGCATCCACACCTTCATCGCCACCAGCCCGATCCACATGGAAAAGAAGCTGCGCATGACGCCCGACCAGGTCGTCGAGCAGGCGGTGAAGGCGATCGGCTGGGCGCGCGAATACACCGACGACGTCGAGTTCTCGGCCGAGGACGCCGGCCGCTCCGAAATCGATTTCCTCGTACGCATCTTCGAGGCGGTGATCCGGGCCGGGGCGAAGACGATCAACGTTCCCGACACCGTCGGCTACAACGTCCCCGAGCAGTATGCGGCGACCATCCGCACCCTGATCGAGCGCGTTTCCAATGCCGACCAGGTGGTGTGGTCGGTGCACTGCCACAACGATCTCGGCCTCGCCGTGGCCAACTCGCTCGCCGCGGTGCGCGCCGGCGCGCGCCAGGTCGAGTGCACAATCAACGGCCTCGGCGAGCGCGCGGGCAACGCCTCGCTCGAGGAAATCGTGATGGCGGTGCGCACCCGCGCCGACGTCTTCCCGGTCGAGACCCGCATCGACACCACCCAGATCGTGCCGGCCTCCAAGCTGGTGTCGCAGATCACCGGCTACCCGGTACAGCCGAACAAGGCCATCGTCGGCGCCAACGCCTTCGCCCACGAGTCCGGCATCCACCAGGACGGCGTGCTCAAGCACCGCGAGACCTACGAGATCATGCGCGCCGAGGACGTCGGCTGGGGCGCCAACAAGCTCGTCCTCGGCAAACACTCCGGGCGCAACGCGTTCCGCGCGCGGCTGCAGGAACTGGGCATCGACATCGGCAGCGAAGAGCACCTCAACCATGCCTTCGCCCGCTTCAAGGAACTCGCCGACAAGAAGCTCGAGATCTTCGACGAGGACCTCCACGCCCTGATCAGCGACGAGGAAGTCACGCCCGAAACCGAGCGCTACCGGCTGGTGTCGAGCCGCTTCCATTCCGAAACCGGCGAGAAGCCGCGTGCCGAGATCACCCTGGCGATCGACGGCGTCGAGCACCGCACCCAGGCCGAAGGCTCGGGCCCGGTCGATGCCGCGTTCAAGGCCATCGAGGCGGTCGCCGCCAGCGGCAGCGAACTGCTGCTCTACTCGGTCAATGCGATCACCACCGGTACCGACGCCCAAGGCGAAGTCACCGTGCGCCTGTCGCGCAACAGCCGCGTGATGGACGGCCAGGGCGCCGACACCGACATCATCGTCGCCTCGGCCAAGGCCTACCTGAACGCGCTCAACAAGCTACACACCGGCATGGAACGGCTCAACCCTCAGGTCTGAGCCGCGCCGGCTGCGGCAGATCCGGGCGCAACGCAAGGCGGCCGTATCACAACGATCACCGCCTCATCGCAGGCGCCTCCGGGCATGAGTCCCGAGAGACCCGGCGCCAGCCGCAGGATGCGCCACGCACTCAGTCCCGCTTCAGGCGGGACGGCGCGGTGTTGCGTGCATGCAAGGTCGTGCTCGCGAACAGCATGGTCGCGAGCACGACCTCGAAGGCGGCGAGCGCGCCCGTCAGCCCCGGGTCGCCGACCCGCAACACCCCTTCGGTGAGATACAGCAGGGCCAGCATCGACGTCCATTGCGAGGTGTAGCGCCGGCCGCGGAGGATGCCGAACACCGCCGCCAGCAGGGGCAGCGCCTTCAGGATCAGCCACGACCCCCCCGGGCGCAGCGGCGCCAGCCAGCCCTCCCACAGCACGCATAGCGCGATCAGTGCGAGCAGGCTTGCGCTCGAGACTGCGGCCAGCAGCCGTGGGCTCATCGCCGCCTCGCCAGACGCAGCGCCGCGTCTGCCAGGCGCCGGCCCTGCGCCCGCGCAAGCAGCAGTTCCTCGGCGCTGAGCACGGGCTGACCATCGCGGCCGGCGACATGGGTCGCACCGTAAGGCGTGCCTCCGCTGCGCGTCGCATCGAGCGCATTTTCGCTGTACGGGATGCCGAGCAACAGCATGCCGTGGTGCAACAAGGGCAGCATCATGCTCAGCAAAGTGCTTTCCTGGCCGCCGTGCATGCTGCCGCTGGAGGTGAACACGCACGCCGGCTTGCCTTCGAGCACGCCATTGACCCAGGCCCCGGCCAGACCATCGACAAAGTACTTCAGCGGCGCCGCCATGTTGCCGAACCGGGTCGGACTTCCGAGTGCCAGGCCGATGCACTCTTCCAGGTCCCGCAGTTCGACGTAGGGCGGCCCATCGGCAGGGATGTCGTCCTCCGTCGCCTCGCACACGGCCGAGACCTTCGGCACCGTGCGCACGCGCGCCGCCGCCCCCGGTACTTCGTGGATGCCGGCGGCGATCTGCTCGGCCAGCGCCCGCACCGAGCCGCGGCGGCTGTAGTAAAGGACGAGGATTTCCTGCATGGACGGAGTTCCCGGGGAAAAGCGCAATCGGTCGGGTTCCGATTATAGCGTTCGCCCTCCCGGACCATGGGGGCGAAGACCGCTCCTGCACCTCACCACGCCCCCGCCGGCACAAACTCGCCTTGCCCTAACCGGGGCCTTCCCTTATAATCCGCCGTTTTTCGCACTCACCGATCAGGAAAATCACATGGTCGTCATTCGCCTTGCCCGTGGTGGCGCCAAGAAGCGCCCGTTCTTCAACATCGTTGCCGCCGATTCCCGCAATCGCCGCGACGGCCGCTTCATCGAGCGCGTCGGCTATTACAACCCGATCGCCTCCGGTGCCGAAAAAAGCCTGGTAGTCAACACCGAGCGCCTCGCCTACTGGGAACAGAACGGCGCTCAGCTGTCGCCGACCGTCGCCCGCCTGGTCAAGCAAGCCGCCAAGGCTGCTGCCTGATCGGCGCCTGCCTGCTTCGGCGGAACAGCGCATGATCGTACTGGGGCGCATCGTCGCCCCTTTTGGTGTTCAGGGCTGGGTGAAGATCCATCCTTTCGGCGACGACCCGCTGGCGTGGCGCACGATGCCGCACTGGTGGCTGTGCGCCGACGACCACGCCCCGGAAGAGCAGTGGAAGCGGTTCACCCTCAAAGCCTGCCGCATCCATGGCAAGGGGCTGGTTGCCAGCTTTGCAGAAATTGCCGATCGCAACGCAGCCGAAGGCCTCGACGGCGCCTACATCGCTGCGCCGCGGGAGGCCCTGCCCCAACCCGCCGAAAACGAATACTACTGGGGCGATCTCGTCGGCCTAGCGGTCGAAAACGAAGCGGGCGAAGCGCTTGGCACGGTCAGCGGGCTGCTGTCGACCGGTGCCCACGACGTATTGCAGGTTCAGGACGGCGCGGACAAGGACGCCATCGAACGGCTGATTCCCTTCGTCGCCGCCTATGTTCTGGACGTAGACCTCGCCGCCCGGCGTATCCGGGTGAGCTGGGAAAAGGACTGGTAAGCCACCGGTGAAGCCGCAGGCGGCCTGCCAGGACGAAGACGGAGGAAGCAAGCACCCGGTTGCCGGAGGAGCGCGTCGTTACGACGTGATCACCCTGTTCCCGGAAATGTTCGCCGCCCTCACCGGCAGCGGCATCACCCGGCGGGCGAAGGAACGCGGGCTCTACGAACTGGAGTTCCACAACCCGCGCGACTTCACTCACGATCCGCACCGCACGGTGGATGACCGCCCGTACGGCGGCGGGCCGGGGATGGTGATGCTGGCCGAGCCGCTGATGCAGTCGATTGCGGCCGCGCGCAGCGCGCAGCACGCAGCGACCGGGCGCTGCGGCAAGGTCATCTACCTGTCGCCGCAGGGCCGCCGACTGGACCAGGCGGCGGTGCTGGAGCTGGCCGCGGAGCCCGCCCTGGTGCTGCTGTGCGGGCGCTACGAGGGTATCGACCAGCGCCTGATCGAGCGCGCAGTGGATGAGGAAGTGTCGCTCGGCGACTTCGTCCTGTCGGGCGGCGAACTACCGGCGATGGTGCTGCTCGACGCGATCGTGCGCCAGCTGCCCGGGGCGCTGAACACCGCCGACTCGGCGCAGGAAGACTCCTTCGCCGACGGCCTGCTCGATTGTCCGCACTACACGCGGCCGGAGTTGTACGACAATGAACGGGTGCCCGAAGTGCTGCTGTCGGGCAACCACGCGGCGATCCGCCGCTGGCGGCTGAAGCAGTCCCTCGGCCGCACCTGGCTGCGCCGGCCGGACCTGCTGGCGGCGCGGCAGCTGAGCAAGACCGAATTGAAACTGCTTGAGGAATTCAGGCAGGAGCAAGCCGGGGCCGAAGGCGGCGGTAGCGCCCGAACGCCCGATTACAAACGGCACGCACCAGGTGGCGACCTGCTCTGCGGCCAGGCCGATGCGAACGACAAAGGCCGACAACATTGATGGAGCATTCGCAATGAACCTGATTCAGCAACTCGAACAGGAAGAAATCGCCCGCCTCACCCAGGGCAAGACCCTCCCCGCGTTCGCCCCGGGCGACACGGTGATCGTCCAGGTCAAGGTGAAGGAAGGCAACCGCGAACGTCTGCAGGCCTACGAAGGCGTGGTCATCGCCAAGCGCAACCGCGGCCTCAACTCGTCCTTCATCGTCCGCAAGATCTCTTCGGGCGAAGGCGTGGAACGGACTTTCCAGACCTACTCGCCGCTGGTGGCCGGGATCGAAGTCAAGCGCCGCGGTGATGTCCGTCGCGCCAAGCTGTACTACCTGCGCCAGCGCTCGGGCAAGTCCGCACGCATCAAGGAAAAGCTCGACTACAAGGCCGCCGCCGCCAAGAAGGCCGCTGCGCAGCAACAGCAGCAGGGCTGAGCGCCGTTCCGGCGCCCCGCTTGACGCTGAAACGGGCCTGCGGGCCCGTTTTTTTTGCCCTGTTTTTTTCGCCCCGTTCATTTCGCCGGGATACGCCCGCCTTCAGCGCCGCTCAACGTAGCGCAGCAAGGCGGCGGCGGCGGCAAGGAAGATCAGACTCGGCGTCAGTGCCGCGAGGACCGGGGGCCAGGCGTTGATCATGCCGAGGTTGGAAAACAGGCCGTTGAGCAGGTGAAACCCCACCCCCAGCATCACGCCCATGAAGATACGCGCACTCGCACCGCCCATGCGGTCGTGGGTGAAGCCGAACGGCAGGGCGAGCGCGATCATCACCAGCACCGCGAACGGATAGATCAGCTTTTTCCACAGCGCGATCTCGAAGCGGTCGGCGTTCTGGTTGTTGTCGCGCAGGTGGCGGATGTAGGTCCACAACTTGGCGAAAGGCATGTGCTCGGGCGACACCATCAGCACCCCCAGCACCTCCGGCGTCAGCTCCGAGCGCCAGCCGATCTCGGCCAGATGCTCGACTTCGGTATGCGTTCCGCGGAAATTCGTGCGCACCACGTCGAGCAGCTTCCACTCGCTCCCGCCGTCATGGACGCCGCGCTCGGCCTCGCTGATCGAGAGCAGCTGATAATCGTCGCTGAAGGCGTACACGCGGGCCGTGCGCATCGTGCGGTCGGGCATCAGGGTGCGCACGTTGATCACCAGCCGGCCGTCCTTGACCCACAACCCGGAGCGCAGCTGCTGCGAGACCGTGGCCTTGGTCGCGGTCAGCTTCCATTCCTGCGCGGCACTCTCGGCAGGCGGCGCGATGTATTCCCCGACGACGAAGGTCGCGGCGACGAGGACCAGCCCGATCAACCCGAGCGAGCGCGCCAGCGCGAGCGTGGACATGCCCGCGGCCCGCATCACGGTGATTTCGGAATGTCGCGCCAGCGTCGCCAGGGCGTACAGCGTACCGACCAGCACCGCCACCGGCAGCAGCTCATAGACTCGCGCCGGCAGCGTCAGCAGCACATACACGAATGCCTGGTAGAGGGAGTACCCGCCCTTGCCCACATCCTCGATCTCGTTGATGAAATCGAAGAACGCGAACAGTCCCAGGACAGCGAACAGCACCAACGCCGTCGCCGCCAGGATCTCGCGCGCGAGGTAACGCAGCAGCACCGCGCTCATACCCGCCTCCGCCAGAATGGCGACACCGCCAGCCGCTTGTGGAACATCAGCGCGAGCGCCCCGAGCACCGCCAGGTGCGGCAGCAGCAGGCCGGCGACGAAACCCACCTTGCCCTGTGACACCCAGGACTGGAAGACCGAAATCGCATTGCTGTAGAGCAGATACACCAGCACCGCCACCAGCAGGTTGCTCGCCCGTCCCGCACGCGGATTGACGAACGACAGCGGAATCGCCATCAGCCCCAGCAGCAGCGCCGTGATCGGTGCGCCGACACGCCCGAGCAATTCGCCCAGGCTGCGCGCGTCCGCCTGCGCCATCAGCACCGCAGTCGGCTGGGCGCGGGCACGCGAAGGCGGGCTGGCCGCCGCCTTCTGCTCGATCTGGACTTCGTAGCGCTCGAACTCCATCACCCGGTACTGCGGCGTGCCCGCACGGCCGTCGTAACGGCGCCCCTTTTCCAGCACCACGAAACGCCGCCCTTCGTCGTCGCTGCGCAGGTAGCCTGCGGCCGAGGCGATGACCACGAGCTGGCCATCGGCGGTGTCCTCGCTGACGAAGACGTTGCCCACCCGCCCGTCTTCGCCGGCACCGAGTTCGACGAAGAACACGCGCTGCGCCCCCGCCGACTCGCGGAACACCCCAGGCGCCACCCGCTGGGTGTCGTCGCGACTGTCGAGCAGCTCACGGTACTCGGCGCTCTTTTGCTGCGACCACGGCGCCAGGAACAACGAACCGGCGCCGACCACGACCACCAACGGCAGGGTAAACAGCAGCACCGGCGCGATCCACGCCGTCAGCGGCACGCCGGAGGCGAACCACACCACCATTTCCGAGTCCCGGTAGCTGCGCGACAGCGACATCAGGATCGCGATGAACAGGGTCAGCGTCAGCACCGTGGGCAGCTGCGCGAGCGCACCGAAACCGATCAGCGCGAGCACCGCATCGGCCGGCACGCGCCCCCCCGCCGCCTGGCCGAGGAGGCGGATCAGCACCGAGGAGATCAGGATCGCGAACAGCGCCACGAACACCGCAGCAGCCGTCTGGGCGAATTCCCGTTGCAGGGCGCGCCGGAAGATCATCGCGCGAATCGAAAAGCCTGGAGAAGAAGTCGGAGGGAAGGGTTTTTGACGCCCTCGTCGCGAACGGGCCATAATCTTCGGCACTTCGGACGATGGCTTGATGCAAGGAAAAAGCTGATGGAATTTACCATAAAGACCGCCGACCCGGCGAAGCTCAAGGCCGCCACCCTGGTGCTGGGCGCCTTTGCCGACGGCCGCCTGCCGGCGCCGAGCGCGATCGTCGACGCCGCCAGCGAAGGCCGCATCACCCGCCTGCTCAAGCACGGCGACCTCGAAGGCAAGGCCGGCGCCACCCTGCTCCTGCACGAGTTGCCCGGCATCCACGCCGAACGCGTGCTGCTGGTCGGCCTGGGGAAGGCCGAAGAGTTCACCGACAAAGCCTACCGCGACGCCCTCGCCGCCGCCGCCAAGGCCCTCGCCGGCAGCCCGGGCCGGGATGCCGTCGTCGCCCTGGCCGACGTCGAGCTCGACGGCCGCGCCCTCCCCTGGCGGCTGCAGCAGGCCGCCCGCATCCTCGCCGACGGCGCCTACCGCTTCGACGCGCTGAAGTCGGACAAGGACAAGAAAGGCGGGAAGGCGCGCGGCGCGAAGAAGCTGTGCCTGCTCGTTGGCGACAAGGTCAGCGCCGAACTCGACCGTGCCGTACAGCAAGGGCATGCGGTAGCCGCCGGCATGGCGCTGGCGAAGGATCTGGGCAACCTGCCCGGCAACCTCTGCACCCCCACCCACCTCGCCGACACCGCCGCGGCGCTCGGCAAGCAGTACAAGTTCGGCGTCGAAGTGCTCGAGCGCGCCGACATGGAAAAGCTCGGCATGGGCGCGCTGCTGTCGGTGGCGCACGGCTCGCACCAGCCACCCAAGTTCATCGTCATGGAATACAAGGGCGCCAGGGCGAAGGCGAAGCCGATTGTGCTGGTCGGCAAGGGCATCACCTTCGACACCGGCGGCATCTCGCTCAAGCCCGCCGCCGAGATGGACGAGATGAAGTTCGACATGTGCGGCGCGGCGAGCGTGCTCGGCACCTTCAAGGCAGTGGCACAGATGGGGCTGCCGATCAACCTCGTCGGCCTCGTGCCGGCCACCGAGAACATGCCCGGCGGCGGCGCCACCAAGCCCGGCGACGTGGTCACCGCGATGTCGGGGCAGACCATCGAGGTGCTCAACACCGACGCCGAGGGCCGCCTGATCCTGTGCGACGCACTGACCTACGCCGAGCGCTTCAAGCCCGACTGCGTGATCGACATCGCCACCCTGACCGGCGCCTGCGTCGTCGCCCTGGGCAAGATCCCCAGCGGCCTGCTCGCCAACGACGACGAACTCGCCGCCGAGTTGCTGCGCCGCGGCACCGAATCCGGCGACCGCGCCTGGCAGCTGCCGCTGTGGGACGAATACCAGGAGCTGCTCAAGAGCAACTTCGCCGACATGGGCAACATCGGCGGGCGCTACGCCGGCACCATCACCGCCGCCTGCTTCCTGTCGCGCTTCACCAAGGCCTACAAGTGGGCGCACCTGGACATTGCCGGTACCGCCTGGGTGTCGGGCGAGGCCAAGGGCGCCACCGGGCGACCGGTACCGCTGCTGGCCGAGTTCCTGATCGGCCGCAGCCGGGCGAAGGCCGTCTGAGCGCCGCTCGGGCCGTCATGCCGCCGCGCGTCCGTTTCTATCACAACGCCCCCGACCGCCTCGTCCTCGCGCTCGAGCTGGTCGGACGTGCCTACGCCAGCGGGCGCAAGGTCGCGGTGCGCCTGGTCGACGCCGAAGAGCTGCGCCGTTTCGATCAGGCGCTGTGGACGTCCGAACCGCTCGCCTTCGTCCCCCATGTCGCCCTCGCCTCCGCGCTCGCGGGCGAAACGCCGGTAGTGCTGGCGGCGGCGGGCGAGGACGCGGGCTGGCCGCACGCCGACCTGCTGTTCAATCTCGCCGACGATCTTCCACCCGGCCACGAGCGCTTCCGCACCGTGGTCGAAATCGTCGGCCAGGGCGAAGCGCATGCCCTGCCGGCGCGTGCGCGGTGGACCGAGTACCGCCGCCGCGGACTCGAACTGAAGGCCTTCGACGCCGCATCACGGACCGCCTTATGACGAACGGACTGCCTTTGCGACCCCACGACGCCGATGCGGGCGATGACCCCCTGCTGCTCGGTGCCCTCCAGCCTCCGTCCCTGTCCCTGTCCCTCGCGGGGGACGATCTCCCGCTCCTGACCGACGCGCTCGAAGCGGCCGAACTCGATCGCCTCGGCATCCCCCGGCGCCCCGGTGCACCGCCGCCGCCGCCCGACACGGCAAGCGGCGCGCCCGTACCCGACGCCGCCGCCGCGCTCGCCGACGAGCTCGCCCGCAGCGTCGACGCCTGGCTCGAGCGCGAACTGCCGCAGATCGTCGCCGCCGAGCTGGACACCCTCGCCGCCCGCATCCGTGCCGAAACCCACGCCCGGATGCGCACCACCCTGCTGCCCGCGCTGTCTGCCCGGCTCGCACGCCGGGCCGGCGGCGACACCGGCTGAAGGCGACCGCGCCCTTCCCTCTCCGGCCGTCCCCGGCCAACGACTGCAGCTCATCGCAGCCACGTTTCCAGCGGCGGCGCAGTGCCGGGCACGCCGCGCCGGGCACGGCGCGGCCATCCGCTATAATCCGCGCTTTGCCTTCACGCGCAGACGCTAAAAACACCATGGAACTGGCCAAGAGCTTCGAACCGGCGGACATCGAACGTCGCTGGTACCCGGAATGGGAATCCCGCGCGTACTTCGACGCCGGCCTCGACACGTCGAACCCCGACGCCTTCTGCATCCTGCTGCCGCCGCCCAACGTCACCGGCACGCTGCACATGGGGCACGGCTTCAACCAGACGATCATGGACGCGCTCACCCGCTACCACCGCATGCGCGGCCACAACACGCTGTGGCAGCCGGGCACCGACCACGCCGGCATCGCCACCCAGATCGTCGTCGAACGCCAGCTCGACGCCCAGGGCATCAGCCGCCACGACCTCGGGCGGGAGAAGTTTCTGGAAAAGGTGTGGGAGTGGAAGGAATACTCCGGCGGCACCATCACCCGCCAGATGCGCCGCCTGGGCACCAGCCCGGACTGGAAGCGCGAGCGCTTCACGATGGACGAGGGCCTGTCGAAGACGGTCACCGAGACCTTCGTCCGCCTCTACAACGAAGGCCTCATCTACCGCGGCAAGCGCCTGGTGAACTGGGACCCGAAGCTCGGCACCGCGGTGTCCGACCTCGAAGTGGTGTCCGAGGAAGAGGACGGCAAGCTCTACCACATCCTCTACCCCTTCTCCGACGGCCCGATCGGCGAGCTGCGCGGCCTGACGGTAGCCACCACCCGCCCCGAGACCCTGCTCGGCGACGTCGCGGTGATGGTGCATCCCGAAGACGAACGCTACGCCCACCTGATCGGCAACACCGTCGAGCTGCCGCTCACCGGCCGCCACATCCCGATCATCGCCGACGACTACGTCGACCGCGAGTTCGGCACCGGCTGCGTCAAGGTCACCCCGGCGCACGACTTCAACGACTACGCGGTGGGCCAGCGCCACCGCCTCGACATGATCGTGGTGCTGACCCTCGACGGCCGCGTGCCGCCCGTGGCCGAGCGCTACACCACCGACGGCCGGGCGCTCGAAGGCGTGGCGATGCCCGCGACCATCGCCGGCCTGGACCGCGTGCCGGCGCGCGACAAGGTGGTCGCCGAGCTCGAGGCGCTCGGCCTGATGGTCGGGATCAAGGCCCACAAGCTGCAGGTGCCGCGCGGCGACCGCACCAACGTCGTCATCGAACCGATGCTCACCGACCAGTGGTTCGTCGCCATGTCCAGGCCGGCTCAGGGGCCGAACTCAGACGGCAAGTCGATCACCCAGAAGGCGCTCGAGGTGGTCGCTTCGGGCGAGATCCGCTTCTACCCCGAGAACTGGGTCAACACCTACAACCAGTGGCTCAACAACATCCAGGACTGGTGCATCTCGCGCCAGCTGTGGTGGGGCCACCGCATCCCGGCGTGGTACGACGAGGAAGGCAAGATCTACGTCGCCAGCTGCGAGGAAGAGGCGATCCGTGCCTGGAAGGCCGGGCTCGAAGCCGAGATCGGCACGCTACAGGCCGAAGTCGCCGCGCGCCAGAGCCAGGGCCAGACCGCTGTCGATTATCCCGAACTCGCCGAGCGCCTGTCGCTGCTGCACGCCCGCTACGAGGAAGGCCGCCTGCGCCAGGAAGAAGACGTCCTCGACACCTGGTACTCCTCCGCGCTATGGCCGTTCTCGACGCTGGACTGGACCGCCGAGTGGCCGGGCAAGAGCAACGACGCACTCGACCTCTACCTGCCTTCCACCGTGCTCGTCACCGGCTTCGACATCATCTTCTTCTGGGTCGCGCGGATGGTGATGATGACCAAACACATCACCGGCAGGATCCCGTTCAAGCATGTGTACGTGCACGGCCTGATCCGCGATGCCGAAGGGCAGAAGATGAGCAAGTCGAAAGGCAACGTGCTCGACCCGATCGACCTCATCGACGGCATCGCACTCGACGAGCTGGTCAAGAAACGCACCTTCGGCCTGATGAACCCCAAGCAGGCGCAGAGCATCGAGAAGAAGACGCGCAAGGAATTCCCCGAGGGCATCCCCGCCTTCGGCACCGACGCCCTGCGTTTCACCTTCGCCAGCCTCGCCAGCCCGGGGCGCGACATCAAGTTCGACCTCGCGCGCTGCGAGGGCTACCGCAACTTCTGCAACAAGCTGTGGAACGCCACCCGCTTCGTGCTGATGAACTGCGAAGGCCAGGACTGCGGCCTGGGCGCGGACGCGCCGGCGGCGTGCTCGGCGGAGACGCTCGACTTTTCCTTCGCTGATCGCTGGATCGCTTCCCGCCTGCAGCGCACCGAGATGGAGGTCGCCACCCAGTTCGCCGCCTACCGCTTCGACCTCGTCGCCCGCGCCGTCTACGAGTTCGTCTGGGACGAGTACTGCGACTGGTATCTGGAACTGGCCAAGGTGCAAATCCAGGGCGGCACCCCGGCGCAGCAGCGCGCCACCCGCCGCACCCTGCTGCGCGTGCTCGAGGCCGTGCTGCGCCTGGCCCACCCGCTGATTCCCTTCATCACCGAGGAGCTGTGGCAGACCGTGGCGCCGCTCGCCGCGCGCAAGGACGGCGCCAGCATCATGCTGGCGCGCTACCCGCAGGCCGACCTGAAGCGCATCGACGAAGCCGCCGAAGCGAAAGTGGCCGAACTGAAGGCGATGATCTACGCCTGCCGCAACCTGCGCGGCGAGATGAACATCTCTCCCGCCCAGCGCCTGCCGCTGCTCGCCGCCGGCGACGCCGACACGCTGAAAGCCTATGCGCCCTACCTCGCCGGCCTGGCCAAGCTCGCCGAAGTGCACATCGTCGACGAGATCGGCAGCGAAGAAATCGCCCCGGTCGCGGTGGCCGGCGAGACCCGCCTGATGCTGAAGGTGGAGATCGACGTCGCCGCCGAGCGCGAGCGCCTGGGGAAGGAAATCGCCCGCCTCGAGGGCGAGGCCGCCAAAGCCGAAGCCAAGCTCGCCAACGCCAGCTTCGTCGACCGCGC
Organism: Thauera chlorobenzoica; assembly: GCF_001922305.1. NCBI lineage: Bacteria > Pseudomonadati > Pseudomonadota > Betaproteobacteria > Rhodocyclales > Zoogloeaceae > Thauera > Thauera chlorobenzoica. The sequence continues at coordinate 2,096,861 of NZ_CP018839.1, read as the reverse complement.
CCCGGCGGCGGTGGTGGCGCAGGAGCGCGAGCGCCTGGCCGGCTTCAGGGCGACGCTGGACAAGCTACGCCCCCAGCTGGCGAAGCTCGGCGGCTGAAAGCGGAAGGGAAGAAACAGGCCGGCCAGAGTTCCGGCCGGTCGGCGCCGGGAGCGTCCGAGCCGGACCCGGGCCGCGGCGCCCTCGGCAAAGCGCCCCCTCCCGGACGGTGGTGCCTTATTTGCGCCTTACTTGCGCTTGAGGAAGAACTCGAACGCAGCGTCCTCGGTCTCGCCCTGCCCGACCAGCTCGTTGCCGGTCTGCCGGGCAAAGGCCTGGAAATCCTTCACCGAACCGGGATCGGTCGCCACCACGCGCAGGATCTGCCCGGCCTTGAGCTCGGCCAGCGCCTTCTTTGCACGCAGGATCGGCAACGGACAGTTCAGGCCGCGGGCGTCCACATCCTTGTCGAAATTCATCCTTGGTCCTTGCTCGGCACAGTCTTCGAGGGCGGAATTCTAATGGATGCCGACCGCGACCGAAAGCCGCGCGCCGGCTCAGTGCAGGCGCTCGCGGCGCTCCTCGCGCAGGCGCTGCTGCAGTTCGCGCAGGCGCGCATCGACCGCCGACTGCGCGTAAAAATCGCCGTCGCCGGCGCGGCGGGCGATCTCGAGCTGCTCGATCGCCGCCGGCAGGCTGCCTTGCAGCAGATACAGCTCGGCCTGCGCCCGATGCTGCGCGGTGCGCTGACCCAGCGCCGCATTGGCACGCGACAGCAAGCGCCACAGCCGCGCATCGTCGCTGCGGCGGGCCACCGTTTGACGCAGTTCGCGCTCGGCCTGCGCCGGCTCGCCCCCCACGATACGCGCTTCGGCGAGCGCATAGATCAGGCTGCGGCTATCGGGAAAGCGCTCGCGCGCGGCCTCCAACCCGCGGATCGCGGCGGCGCCCTCCCCACGCGCGAGGCGGATTTCGCCCGCGAGCGTTTCCAGCCAGGGCGAGGGCTCAGCGAGGGTGCGCGCCGCCTCCAGGCGCTGCGCCGCCTCTTCCGCCCGCCCCGCGCGCAACAGCGCGCGCGCCAGTCCGTAGGTGAGCGCGGGGTCCTGCGCATGGCGCGCGACCTGGTCTTCGAGTTCGCGCACCGCATCCGTGGCGGAGCCGTTGCCGGCGCGCAGCTTGGCGCGCGCGTAGGCGAAGCCGGGCGAGTCGGGCACCTGCCGGTAACGCATCGAGGCGACGCGGTTCTCCATGTCGGCGATGCGCTCGGTGGTGAGCGGGTGGGTACGCAGATAGGCCGGCGCGTTGTTCTCGTACACCCGGATCGCCCGCTGCAGGCGCTCGAAAAAGCCCGGCATGCCACGCACGTCGAAACCGGCGGCCTCCAGCGTTTCCAGACCGACGCGGTCGGCTTCGCGCTCGAAGGCGCGGGTGTAGCCGAGCTGGGACTGGATCGCCCCGGCCTGGCCGGCGGCGATCGCCGCCTCGCTGACCTGGGAGTTGCTGCGCGCGGCGAGCACCGCCACCAGCAGCGAAGCCACCATCAGCATCGCCGACTGGCTCTGCTTGCCGACGATCTGGGCGATGTGGCGCTGGGTGACGTGGGCGATCTCGTGGCCAAGCACCGAGGCCAGCTCCGATTCGCTCTGCGCCGCCAGCAGCAGGCCGGTATGGATGCCGATGTAACCCCCGGGCAGGGCGAAGGCGTTGAGCGTGGCGTCACGCACGACGAAGAAGTCGACACCCTGCGCCGGACTGCCGCTGGCCGCCGCCAGGCGGTGGCCGAGCCGACCGACATACTCCTCGATCTCGGGATCGTCCAGATAGGCCGCGTCCCGCCGGATCTCGCGGATGATCTGCTCGCCGATGCTGCGCTCGGCAGCGGGCGACAGCTCGGAGGCAGCAACGTCGCCAAGATCGGGCAGATCGAGGGCGTGGACGGGGAAGGCCAGCACGAGGCTGAGCAGCAGGGCAAGAGGTCGGCGCATCATGGAGTGCTATGATACCCGCCCGCCTGCGCACGTTCCCATGCGCCTGTATCCATCTGTAGCCGGCCGCCGCACCGGCACCGGATGCAACCCACGCCCACGCTCTTCACCCCAGCCCAACATGACCGCAAGCACTCCGAACCCGCTGACCCATTTCGATGCCGACGGCCAGGCCCACATGGTCGACGTCGGCGCCAAGGCCGAGACCCGCCGCGTCGCCGTCGCCAGCGGCCGCATCCTGATGCGCCCCGACACCTTCGCGATGATCGAGTCCGGCACGGCGAAGAAAGGCGACGTCATCGGCATCGCCCGCATCGCCGCGATCCAGGCCTCCAAGCGCACCAGCGAACTGATCCCGCTATGCCATCCGATCCCGCTCACCCGGGTCGCGGTCGAGTTCGCCCTCGACGAAGCCGAATCCGCCGTGCGCTGCACCGTCACTGCCGAGACCGTCGGCCGCACCGGGGTGGAAATGGAAGCGCTCACCGCGGTCAACGTCGGCCTGCTCACGATCTACGACATGTGCAAGGCGGTGGACCGCGGCATGCGCATGGACGGCATCCAGTTGCTGGAAAAACTGGGGGGCAAGTCCGGGCACTGGAAAGCATAGGCCTAACCCATTGAGTTTAAACAGGGTCGGGTTCTCGCTTCTAGACTTTGCCCACGAAGGGGCTAGAACCCCTTCACGGCTCTGATAGGCCCAAGTGTTGGTTCTGTCCATCGTATGTCCAACTGGGGGCTACGATGGCATCAATTCGGCGGCGTGGGGATCGGTGGCAGTGCCGTGTAACACGGCACGGTTTCCCGCCAGAAACCAAGTCCTTCGCAACGAAGGCGGAAGCGGAAACATGGGCGCGGTCCATCGAAGTGGCGATGGACCGCGGCACGCATCAGAACCGTGCATCAGTCGAGCGGACAAGCCTGGCCGACATCCTGGCGAGATATGCCGAAGAGGTAAGCCCCGGCAAGAAGGGGGCTAAGGACGAAGCCATCCGGCTAAACGCCCTTCGCGCCAACAAGCTGGGGAAATACGCACTAGCGAACCTCAGTGCTGCCGCAGTGGCGAAGTTCCGCGACGAACGCTTGCGGGCTGTATCGGCGGCAACCGTGCTGCGGGATCTGGCGCTGCTCTCGTCGGTTCTGAACCACGCACGCCGGGAGTGGGGCTTTCCGGTTGAAAACGCCGTCCAGTCGATCCGCAAGCCGCGGCAGCCTCAAGGGCGCGAGCGCGTGCTATCCGATGACGAGGAAGCGCGGCTGTTGACCGCATCGGCCCCTGTCGGACGCCGTAGTCCCTGGCTGCAACCGATCATCATCCTTGCACTGGAAACCGCCATGCGGCGCGGCGAACTGCTTGCGCTGCGGTGGGAGCATGTCAGTCTCGACAAGCGCACGGCCCTACTACCCGACACCAAGAACGGCACACGGCGCCTTGTGCCGCTGTCGCCACGTGCAATCGACACCTTGCGCCATCTGCCGCGATCAATTGACGGAAGCGTGTTTCCGATCTCTGCGCCAGCCCTGCATTTGCGGTTCAAGCTTGCGTGCAAGCGGGCAGGAATCGACGAGCTGCGACTCCACGACCTGCGACATACCGCCACAACGCGATTGTCTGAGAAGCTGCCCAACTTGGCCGAACTGTCAGCCGTGACCGGGCACAAGTCCCTTCAAATGCTCAAGCGGTATTACCACCCGAACGCCGAAAGGCTGGCCGACCGTCTGGCCGCTGCTGTCGCCTGAACCCCGTTTTCTTTCAGCCGGGCACCGGCCCGGCTCTTTTCTGGAGATTATGCAAAATGAAAAACTTTGACGCCCTCGTTTCCGCCCTGGACCTGAACGCGAACGGCCGCACGTTCGACGACGAAACAGCCGCGCGCCTGGAAGCCTGGCGGCCTGCCGTGGCCGGTTCCTGGCTGGCCGGATCGCAGGCGAACCCGCTGGCTGCGATGCAGGCGTGGGTAATCGATGAGGGGCGCGGCGAGTCCTTGGACGATGACGAGTTCGAGCGCATCACCGGGCTGGACTCGCGTTTCGCTTGTCATGGGGTAAGTCTGGCCGGACTGGACGCTGACGAGGTGTTGCAAGCGGTCGGCCGGCTGGCGCTGTGCGTGCTCGCGGCCTGGCGCAACCAGATCCGCGAGGACGTGCTCGATCAGGCCGGATTGCAGACTGAGCACGAGGACGCGGCATCGGCTGCTGACGTGTTCGTGCTCGTGGCCGGGCTGGCGCGCTCGGGTGAAGCTACCGGGGTGCGGCCGGTGGCACGCATGGCCGCTTGATGGCTGTTACTGCGTAACTTGTTCTTGCGCTGAGCTATAAAGAACGCTTATGCTCAACGTGCCGGGCTAGCTCGACGGAGCGAAAAGGGTGCGCCCCCGCCCTGCCCGGCACACCACACCTTCCGTGGGGGCGCCGATGACGAGGGCATCATGGCAAATCTTCCTTTGCGGCCTGCGCAGGCCGGCACCGATTCCGACACCACAAAAAAAGCGGGAGCTACCGACCGTCAAGCGGTGGCGCGCGAGATCCTGGCGGCACAACCCGACCGGCAAGCGATGCTTGATGCTGCACAGGCAAGTGCGGCTCGGCATTCAGGCGGTGCGGCGCCTGAAGGCGCCATCCTTGTTGATCCAGCACCGTTTCGCCGGATGGCCGAAGCCATCGAGGCCGAAGCGCGACACCGCGCGAACGCGCAAGTGTTGGCCGATGCCGTGAGGTCTGGCGCGGCGGCTGCGCCTCCGGGCGATCAAGCGGACCCTGTGACCGAGCCGACGCCAGCACGCAAGCGCTATGGCACGGCTCCACGGTACGCGACGCAGGACGCGGCGTGGGAGAAGCGCCTGAACCTGGTGCAGACCCTGCGGGGCGGCTTCGAGGCCCTGAGCGGCGGCCCCTACGCCGCCGACCTCGGATGGCGCGACGACAAGCAGACGGTCGCGCTCACGGAATGCAGCGCGCAAATGCTTGTCGATGCCCTGCTGCTCGCGGCAACCGTTGGTGACGACTTCGAGGGGGCCGAAGAACTTCAAACCGCAGACGGCCCGGTCAAGGTCGATCCATCGCTTCTGCCCATGCACCGAGCACGGGACGAATGGGCCGCGCACCTGAAGAACAGCCACGACGAGGCGATCACATTTGCGGATAAGAAAACCGGCGCCCGTGCCGACAAGGTGGCCGCGCTCGAAACCGTCCTGCGCGCTGGCCTGGAGGCGCGTGCAAGGCGCACGATTGAGGGGGTGGCGCGGCTATCTCAAGGCGGATCTGAGGCGGCGTTACCTATGACAAAATCATCGGCCCGACGATCCATCGGGTGATCGGATGATCGGTTTTCATGACGGCTTTACGATCAACGGCGAACCCTCCCAAAGAAGGAACTGCCGTCATGAAAACAAAAGTAAACCCCTGGAAACCCGCAACGAGCGACGCACAGCTTGCCGACTGGCTGGGCGCGCTGGCCTGCATCTTGGACGACGACAGCGAACGGGTCCTGAACATCCTGCGGCACGGCAAGGGGCACCCGAATTATCACGGAGTCCTGCTCGACCTGGGCCACCTCGATGAGACCCTGCGCAGGTTGCAGCTGCCGCGCGACGAGAGCGGCGCAGTGCTTCACCCCGACGCGGCGCCTGAAGGTGTGCAGCCTGTGCCGATGCGTGCGCTCTCCGATAGCGGGCGCCTGGCCCTTGCGGCTCTAGGCTCGATCGGGGTTCAAGCCGAGCCTGCCGTCTTCGATGCCGTGGCGAAGCTGACCGACCACAAGCGGTTCATGGTCGAACCGACGCGCGAACTTTGGCTGCTCGTGGATCTGACTGAGCATTGGTTGCTGCGCGCGGAGCGGCAAGGGGTTGATGTCTCCGCGGCGCTTGCGGCCGATCACCTGGCCGGGCTGGCGCAAGCGATCCTCGAACTCGCCGAGCGGGGTTCGAAATGAGGCCCGCCGAATCGAAGGCGTTGCAGCGTCAACGCATCATGACCGCCATGGCCTGCGAAGGACCGATCGCCACTTCGGAGGCGCGCGAGCGCCTTGGAATCATGCACCCCGCCGGCCGCGTGGCCGAACTTCGACGCATGGGCTACGCCATCAAAACGGTCTGGCGCTACGTCGCTGACGCCGAAGGCGTGCTTCACCGGCAAGGTGTGTATGCGTTGGAAGGTGCCCATCATGAGAATTGATCCGCACCTAGAACTGACGGCCGAAACCTATGAGTGGGCGGCCGGGGAATCGACGTGGCAGTCCGTAAGCCGTGAAGAACTGGCCGAACTTCTGGAAGGCGAAGCGCCCCCGGCTTTCCGCACGATCCTTGGAAAAACCGGGGATCTATATAGCGGACCCTTCTATGCGGACTTCGACGGCGACCTTGACGAGGTGTGTCACAAGGTCCGAGAGTTCCTCGACAAGTTGGAAGCGGCTGATGTGGATCTGGAATCCGTGCGCATCTTCGCAACGGGTGGCCGTGGGTTCCATGTCGAGGTGCCTGCGGCTGTGTTCGGCGGCTGCGACCATATCGAGTTGCCGAAAATCTATAAGGCGATGGCCCTGGGTCTGTACGTCGATACGCTGGACATGCGGGTCTATAGCTCGGGTCGTGGTCGCATGTGGCGAGTGCCCCACGTCCAGCGCTCGAACGGCTTGTTCAAGGTGCCGCTGACCGTGGCCGAAGCGCGGTCGATGACGCCCGAACGGTTCGAGGATCTGTGCAGCGCCCCCCGAGCGTGGCCCGAACTCCGTACCCCTGTGCTCGCTCCGAAGCTGGCGGCGATGTTCAGAGCCGCGCGGGACAAGGTGGAGGTCGATGCGAAGCGGCCGAAAACGTTTTCGGCGGCCGAAGCCGAGATCCGCAGGCGGTTCGAGGGTGCGGCCCCGCCATCGGTGCAGGCATTGTTGCAAGGCGAGTTCCTGCCCGATGCCGGATGGAACCAGATCGCCATCCAACTGGCCCTGCTCGCGCATATCCTGGGCTGGTCGGATGACCGCCTGATTCATGAGGCGCGCGGCCTGATCGAGCGCCACGAAAGCGACGGCCAGCGGTACAACTCGCCGAAGAAGCGCGAGCGCGAGCTTGTTCAGAAGTTCCACTACTGCGAGTCGAACCCGGACTACACGTTTTCGGTCGGCGGCCTGTGCTCGATCCTGCCGGCTGGCGTCAAGCCGGATCTTCAAGGGCTGGAGGCCGATCCTGACGACGAGGCGCCGGACTACGTGGAACTGCTCGACGCTGTGGAAGGACCGCGCGACGTGGTAACGATCGCGCGCCAGATCCAGCGCGATGAGTCGCTGAGCAAAACTGAGGCGGAGGCGCTCCTGAAACGCTGCGCCCGTGCTGCGGGCGTGGGCGTCAGGGCACTGAAGGCTGATCTGTATGATCCCGGAACCGGGCTTGTGATTTCCGTGTCGGCCGGTGATTTCAGCGGCAGCGTGGATTCCGCGATGCGCGCTCTAGCGCAGTAAGCGGTAACTGCCCGGCGTCCTTGCCTACTTCGAGATTTCGAAGAGATCGGATCGCAGCGGATTGGCCGCGAAGTGTTGCTTCCACAGCCTTGGGGTGAGCTGCGCCACGTTGGCGGCCGGATGCTGGCCGATGCGCTGGAGCACATCGACCAGGTACGTATAGGGGTCGATGTCGTGCAGGCGGCAGGTGGCGATCAGACTCTGCGCGATGCCCACGTACTTTGCCCCGACCTCGGTCCAGCAGAAGAGCCAGTTGCGACGGCCCATCGGCACCACGCGTAGCGCCCGCTCCAGATGGTTGGTGTCGATCGGCACCTCGGGATCGGAGAGGTACACCTCGAGGGCGGCCCGGCGCTCGCGCACGTACGCCATGGCGGTGGTGAGCGGTGAGCTGGGCAACAGGCCCTGGGATTCGAACTGGGCGTCGACCCAGGCGAAGAACTGCTGGAGCACGGGCTTGGCCTGCGCGAGCCGATGCGCGCGGCGTGCCTCACCGACGAGCCTGGCCTCGCGGATGTGCTTCTCCACCGCGTACAGTTTTCCGATCATCTCCAGCGCCTGGCCCGCACGCTCGGGCTCGAGCGCCTGCGCATCGAAGAACTTCCTCCTCGAGTGCGCCCAGCATTGCGCGTGCGTGAGCCCGCATTTTTCCGCGTAGCGTTCGTAGGCCGCATAGCCATCGGTAAGCAGCACCGCCCCCTCGGGCGGCGGGTCGGTGCCCAGGGTCTGCGCAATGTGCTTGCCACTGCGCCCCTCGTGATAGGCGAAGCAGATTTCGTCACGCTCGCCATAGACCGGCCAGAAGTAGCCGCCCTTCATCTTGCCCGGGCCGGCCCGGCCGGCCTTGATCGGGGTCTCGTCCATCGCCTTGATGCGGCTCGCGCGGATCGAGTCGAGTTGGGCCGTAAAGATGGGTTCGAGCAGCGACAGCGCCCCGTGAGTGAGCTGCGTGAGCCACGGGCGCGAAACCTTGATGCCGTTGTCCCCGAGCCGCTGGTGCTGGCGGTACAGCGGCTGGTGGTAGCAGAACTTGTCGGTGATGAGCCCGGCGACGAAGCTCACATCGGCGCGGCTGCCGCGAATCACCCCCTCGGGTGCCGCCGGGCAGGAAATCGCCTGGGTGTCGAGGCGCTTGATCACCGGACGCACATACTTGAGGATCACGTAGCTGCCCGGGCGCTGTGCCAGGCGGTGACTGACCTTCTCGCCGATCACCTCGAACTGGTCGGCGGTGAGCCCGTCGATTTCCGGGTTCGCCACGGCGATGGTCTCGACCGGCACGCGGGCTTCGTCGAAGAACAGCGCCGATGCGTCGCCCGCCGCGTAATCGGTGGTGCGGGCCCGGCGGGTGTGGGCGGCGATGTCCTTGGCAGGGGGCGGCGGCGAGGATTCGGGCACCGGCAACTCGCCCAGGTTCATCTGATGCGGGCTCGCATCGACGATGCGCTTCTCGCTCTTCGCCCCGAAGAGCTGGCGCCGGAACCACTCGATCTGATGCTTCATCGCCTGGAACTCGAGCTGCAGGGCATCGAGTTGGCGGGCGGCGGCCGCGTTCGCCTGGGCCAGTGCGACGATTTGCTCGGGCGCCCAGCGGGCGGCCTCGGCGGGCGTCGGAACGGTCAGCGAAACGGGCGTCGTCATGGCCGGAATTTTACCGTAAAACCCAGCATTCATGCGGGCTTGGCGGCCACTTCCGGGAGCTTGAAACGGCGCTTGAAGCGCGCCGGCTCGATGCCTTCGAGCAACAGCTTCAGCCCGGTCCAGTCCATCTGGCGAGTGAGCACCCGCGACCAGTCGGACACGAACCGTCCCTGCTCGAGGCGCTTGGCCCACACGCAAAAGCCGCTGCGATCCCAGTACAGCACCTTCATCTGCGTGCCGCGCCGGTTGATGAACACGAACAGCTCGCCCGACAGCGGATCGCACCCAAGTGCGTGGCGGGTGAGCGCGTACAGCCCATCGAAGGACTTGCGCATGTCAACCGGGCGGCCATAGACATGCACCCGCACCGCCCCTTCGGGGAAGAACATCAGCCGCGCACCAGATGCAGCACGACACCGCCACCCAGATCGAGCTTGAGCTCGAGCCGGCCTGCACCGCCGCCAACGTCGACCAGGCCCGCATCGACAAAGCCCGCACGAGCGCACGCATCGCCGCGATCGGCGACGCTCGACGCCTCACCGGCCAGCAGGCCGCGCCAGCGCTCGAAACTCGACTTGCTCAAGCCCTCGCTGTCGCAGAACTGCCGGATGCTCAGACCGCTTGCCGCAAAGCGATCGAACACCGCCCGCCATTCCTCGTGGCCGCGTCGCCGCCATTTGCTCCTCACCGTCGATGCCATCACTGCCAATCCCGTCGTCGTTGAACATGGCGAGAATTATTCAACGATCGCTACGCCGCGAGAAGGACGCCGCTCAGTTACCGGTTACCTAGCGCATATCCCGACGCTTCAACAGCGGTGCGGCAAGTTGGTCGAGCTTCGAGGCGGCAGGATCTGGCCCGTGGATCTGCCGAAGCTGGGTTATCTGCTCTCCAGCGTTGCGCGGTGGAGGACGGGCGAAGGCAACACGAGGCCGGATGTTCAGATCCTGAACGCGGTATTGACGTTCGGCGAGTGGCCCGGAGTTCCCGAGCTTGTTGGAGTGGCGACCCAGCCGACGTTGTTGCCTGACGGATCTATCGGCATCCCTGAAGGGTACGAAGGAAGCTTCCTTCCTGTAGCCTTCCCAGCATTCGAGGGTACGCCCGCCGAAGCGATGACCGAACTTCGGTCGCTGCTTACGGAGTTTTCGTTCAACTCCGAAGCTGACCGGGCGGTGGCGTTGTGCGCGATCCTCACCGCAGTGTCGAGGCCGAACTACAAGGCGGCTCCCGCCTTCATCGTTACTGCTAACGAGGCGGGAACGGGCAAGGGCTATCTGTGCGAACTGGTTTCTCTATTCGCTTGCCCGGAGGTGGAGCCGATCCCCTGGCCTTCGAGGCGGGAAGAGCGCATGAAGACGCTGCACGCGGCATTGCTCGACGGTCGGCAAGTGTTGTTCCTCGACAACTTGAAGACGGGCAGCGGCCTGGATGACGAAGTGCTCTGTACTGCGATTTCCGAAGGCAAGGTGAGCGGTCGCGTGCTCGGCAGTTCGACCATGCAAAACGCATCGGCCCGGGTTCTGGTCGTAGGGAACGGCAATAACGTGGCCCCGCAAGGTGACATGATCCGGCGCTCGCTGGTCTGCGAACTGGTTTCACCGGGCGGCACGGTCCGGCGCGTCTTCAAGGACGATCCCGTCGAGCGTGTCCGGCGCGAGCGCGGCCGATGGGTCGGGGTTGCGCTCTGCGCTCTGCAAGGCGTGCGCGCTGAGGTCGGGCCGTTCGCCTCGTTCGGGCCGTGGTCATCGGCCGTGCTCTCGGTCGTGGTCGGCGCCGGGCTGCCTGATCCGGTCGGCAGGGTGGCGGCGGCGGTCGAGGACGACGACGAGCGCATCGTCCTGGGCCTATTGCTGCATGCGTGGCACGGCAAGTTCGGCCTGGAGCCGGTGACGGTCAAGGATATTTGGACGACCGTGCGCGGGACAAGCGATCCGCTGCGCCATCTGCTCGGTGAGCTCGCCGGCAGGGGCGAGGACATTGACGGGTACGCGCTCGGCTGCTGGCTGCGCAGTAACGCTGGGCGCGTGGTCGAGGGCTTGAAGCTGCTCAAGGTCGGCACCTCATACAAGGGCACGACATGGGCCGTGGTCCCGGCCCATCGCTGACCGGCCGCAAGGGTGGCACCCGCAAGGTGCCATACCCTGAACATGCCCCCTGAACATCTGAACATCCAAAAACGATGTTCAGGCATATGTTCAGGGGCTGAAACCCAGTGCTGGCAAGGGTTTCAGCCAAACCCCTGAACATCTGAACTTGTTTGCGGGGTATGGCTGAAGAAAACGAATATCGGCTGTACGGCACTACGGCACCGCACTTGTATATGCTTTTTTTTGCCCCTCCCCCCCGCATCTAAGTTCAGATGTTCAGGATTATGCACTTGGAATATTAAAAACCCTGTAACGGCGCGGGTTTCAGCCTGTTTGCCCACCCTGAACATGCCCCTGAACTTGGCTGAACATGCTCCTGAACATCGGCATGTTCAGGGGTACCTTGCGCAGGGTCGGTCGCAAGATGCCATGTCCTTTGGGCCGTCCCGTGAGTTGCGCCCCTTCGAACGATACCGGGTGAACGAAGGCTTCCGCTCATATTGCCCGGCCATGATCCAACGGCTCATATCTGCATTACGGCGTAACCCCAACTACAATCCGTCACCTTGGAAGATGCTTGCATAGGCAAGCTTGATTAACCCACACTTAAACCCACTCCGCCAATCTGGCAACAAAATGCCCCCCATGAAAAAGAAAATCCTCATCCCTCTCTCACTGGCCGCCATATCACTCGTAGCCGCAGCGGCTACATACGTAGCGCGCCCCGACTTGTTCAATAGCTCCATCCCGACACCGCAGGAGAAGAAGCTCTGGCTTGAAATCCGAAAGGGGGTGGCTGACCAGCTACTCGACCCGGGAAGCGCCGTGTTCACTTGTGTGACGTTTGACAACGGGCCCTTGAGTGATGGTCGTATGGGGTACAGGTTTATTGGGCAGGTTAACGCTAAGAATAAATTCGGCGGGTACACCGGTGACCGTACGTTCATCTGGACAGTGGCTTATGAAGAGATTGAGCGGAAGCCGCGGCCGACCATCCTCAAGAAATACATAACGTACCCATGCCCCGAGACTGATCACTTTAAATGACCAGCCCTTGACCAGTACATAGAACATTTTCATTAAAATACTCATCTTACATCCATCCGAAATATCTCGAACGACATACTTGTTGACCAGTATCACGGCGCTACCGTAGCTGAAACCCTTGCACTGATACATGAAAACCGCCGTGCCTTCGACTTCCACCGCCATCGGGGGAAACCAGAAACCGTTACGCCGTAACCCGTGCTACAATCGCCCTGTTACCTTGTAACGGACTCCGACCGATGGCACCGAAAACGAACGCCGAACGCCAGCGCGACTACCGCGCGCGCCAGAAAGCCGAGGGCGAAGGCGCGCACCGGCTGAACACCTGGCTTGCAAGCGGCGCGCACCTTGCCCTGAGCCGCCTGGCCGCGCACCGGGGGATGACCCGGCGCGAAACTCTTGAACGGCTGATCCTGGCCGCTGACCGACAAGCGGCGGCGGGGCTGAGCGACGAAGCCTTCGAAGCCTACCGGTTAGGTGGTGACGGGGAGGCGCAGCCATGAGCGCCTTGCTCAACCCTGGCGGACACCTTGAGGCGGCGCCCGCCATCGATCACCGCCAAGCGAAAGCGCGCGCCCTTGCGGTCCTGGCCGGCGGCGATCCGCTGGTCTGTGGCCGGCAAGCGTTCGATCACCTTGCCCGGCGCAACCGAGAACTTGCCGGCGGCGATGCCGGAAGCGCTGCGGCGATCCGGGAGGCGCTGGCCGATCAAATTGCCGTGCTCGAAGGCGTGGTATCGGCCTACACCATCAAGGCGGCCGAAACCCGCAACACGGACCGGGCGCGCCAGCTGCAAGGGGTGGCGATCCGCGCTTCGCAGGCGCTGACCACAACCTTGATGGCGCTTCACCGCACGAACGAGGACGCACGCGATGCCGAAGCCTTGCCGGACCTGGAGTGAGAACCGGCGCCGGTTCAAGGTGCGCAAGCGGCTGGAGGCGGACAAGCTTCGCGCCGACCTGCTGCGGAAATATCCCGACCTGCCTCCGAACCAACTTGCCCGCCCTTCGCGGGAGTGGGTCGGCAACTCGCAAGGCGTGAGGGCTTTACGGGGCTGGCTTGCAAGTGTGATGGTGTTGGTCAAATCCGTTTGACCCCCCATTGCCAGAAACCGAAAGTTTGAAAACCTGGCCGGCACGTTCAAGCGTGGTGGCGTTACCCATAGTCTCCCGCAGCGCAATAAGCTACCGCATCATAGCTGTACGCTATTGTTACGCAGCTAACGATACTGTACGACTATCTTATCTGGCACATGTATAGCTTTTGGCTATCGTATGAGCGAGTCATATAGTTGCATCTGGACTACGGACCCGGACAATGGAATGCGATCTTGAGGGGTTCAAGATCGGTGCAGGCGTTCGGATCTTGTCCAACGCCTGTCCAATTTGTGTCCAACTCACGATGGACAGAACAACGGATCATCAGCTAGAACCCTCGCCATTACTGGGGTTTGTGACTGGATCTACGACATGTGCAAGGCGGTGGACCGCGGCATGCGCATGGACGGCATCCAGTTGCTGGAAAAACTGGGGGGCAAGTCCGGGCACTGGAAAGCATAGGCGGCCGGCCGAGCGGATAGAGGCGCGGCGGCCGGCGCCAACCGATACACCTCAGGGCCCCGCGCGAAGCCCTACAGGGTGCCGCGCCGGCTGCCGGCGCCGCCCTCACCGCCCGCCTCGCGGGTGGCGAGCCAGCGCTCGAGCGCTTCGGCTTCCATCGGCCGGGCGTGGAGGTAGCCCTGCACCAGGTCGCACCCGGCCTCGCGCAGGAACGCCTGCTCCTCCTCGGTTTCGACGCCTTCGGCCACCGTCTGCAGGCGCAGGCTGTGGGCAAGGTCGATGATCCCGCGCACAATGGAGGCGCTGTCCGGATGGCGGATCACCTCGCTGACGAAGGAACGGTCGATCTTGAGCTGATCGATCGGGAAGCGCCGCAAATAGGCGAGCGAGGAATAACCGGTACCGAAGTCATCGACCGAGATCGCCACCCCCAGCGCCTTCAGCTCGCCCAGGGTCTGCGCCGCACGCTCGGCGTCCTCCATCACCGCGCTCTCGGTAATCTCGAGCTTCAGCAGCGCCGCCGGCAGGCCGCTGCCGGTGAGGCATTCGCGCACCCGTTCGGCCAGCTGCGCATCACGGAACTGGCGCGTAGACAGATTCACCGCCACGCGCAGCGTCCACCCGGCCTGCTGCCAGCAGCGCGCCTGGCGGCAGGCGGTGAGCAGCGCCCATTCGCCGAGCACCATGATCAGCCCGGTCTCCTCGGCAAGCGGGATGAACTCGCCCGGCGGCATCAGCCGCCCGCCATCGTCGCGGCAGCGCAGCAGCGCCTCGACGCCGGTCACACGCCCGCTGGCCGCTTCGCAGATCGGCTGGTAGTGCAGCAGCAGATCACCGCGGGCCAGCGCCCGCCGCAGTTGCGCTTCGAGCTCGAGCTTTTTCAGCGCTTCCGCGTTCATGTCCGCGGTATAGAAGCGAAAGGCGTTCCGCCCCGCCTGCTTGGCGCGGTACATCGCCGTCTCGGCATTGCGTAGCAAGGTGTCGTAGTCCTCGCCGTCCTGCGGATAGACGCTGACCCCAAGGCTCGCAGTGACCTCGATCTCGCGCTCGCCCACCACCACCGGCGCATCGAAGACGCGCAGGATCTTGTCGGCGATCAGCGAAATGTCGCCGGCGCCCAGCAGACCGACGAGCAGCACGACGAACTCGTCGCCCCCCAGCCGGGCTACCGTATCGCGCTCGCGCAGCACCGCGGCGATGCGCTGCGCCACCGTCCGCAGCAAGACATCACCGGCCTCGTGCCCCAGGCTGTCGTTGATCCGCTTGAAGTGATCGAGGTCGATCATCATCAGCGCCAGCATGCGCCGGCCCTGGCGCGAAAACGCGATCGCCTGCCCGCTGCGGTCGCGCAGCAGGTTGCGGCTGGCGAGCCCGGTCAGCGCGTCCTCGTTGTACTGGCGCTCGAGGGCTTCTTCATAGGTCTTGCGCTCGGTGACGTCGTTGATGACGCAGACGAAATGGGTCAGCCGGCCATCGGCATCACGCACCGGCGCGACGCTCAGTTCGCTCCAGAACAGGCTGCCATCCTTGCGGTGCGCACGCAGCACCGCGGACCCCTCTGTGCCCCCCGCGATCGCGGCCTCGAGCTCGCCCACCCCGAGCTGATCGTGGTCGGCCCCGATCAGGAAGCACGGATCGCGTCCCACCACTTCGCCCGCGGCATAGCCAGTGATGCGCTCGAACGCCGGGTTGACATAGACCAGCGGGTTGCCCGGCTGCAGCGGGTCGGTGAGCGCGATGCCGTTGACCGAAGCCTCCACCGCGCGTCCCATCAGGCGCGAGACCTCCTCGGCCCGCCGTCGCCGCGCCTCGCGCCCGAAGTGATCGACCGCGAAGGCGACATCATCGGCCATTTCCCGCACGAGCTCGGTCAGCTCCAGGTCGAAAAACCCCTTTTCTTCCGAAAACAGCGCCATGCAGCCGAGCACCCTCCCATCGACCACGAGCGGGAAGGCCGCTGCCGCGGCCAATCCTTTCGCCCTCAATTCGCCGTGGATGGCGGCCAGGGCGGGATCGGCGAGCAGGTCGTTGCACAGGTAGGCGCGCCCTTCGCCCACCGCGATTTCCGCCGGAATGCGCAACTCGCCGCGCCCGGACAGCGGCGCCAGGCGCTCCACCCAGGGCGGGAGCGCGCCGTAGCGGCCCACCGGCGTCAGCGCCCCGCTGTCGCCATCGAGGAGGCCGATCCAGGCCATCGCCAGCCCGCCGCGGTCGACGGCGATCCGGCACAGCGTCTCGTACAGCGTAGCGGGGTCGGCGGTGTGGATGATCGCCTGGTTGGTTTCGCTGAGCGCCCGATAGAGCCGGTTCAGGCGCAGGATCTGGTGGCGGGCGCGGTCGAGCTCGGCGACATGGGACTCGAGCTCGGCGGTGCGCTGCTCGAGCTTGGCGACGAGCACCGCGTTGTAGTCCTTCAGCATCACCGTTTCCGCGGTCTGCGACTGGCGCGCCGGCTGCCTGCCGATCACCGCCAGCACCGACTGCACCTCCCGCATCAGCGCCTCGGGCTCGGCCGGCTTGACGATGAAGCCGTCGGCCCCCATCTCGTGCGCCAGCTTCTCGTCCTGCGGTCCGGTGTAGGTCGCGGTGTACACGATGAAGGGCACGGCACGCAGCACCGGGTCAGCCTTCCATTCGCGCAGCAGGGCGTAGCCGTCCATCACCGGCATCAGCAAGTCGCTGAGCACCAGATCCGGCTTCCGGGCGCGGGCCTGCACCAGCGCGTCCGCGCCGTTCCCGGCCTCACCGACGCTGAAGCCGTAGCCCTGCATCAGCGCCCGCAGCACGTAGCGGTTTTCTTCCCTGTCATCGACGACCAGGATGTGTTTCATGCACCTGCCCCCAGGAAGCGCTCCACCTCGAACACGAAGCTTTCCGGATCGATCGGCTTTTCGAGGTAGCCGTCGCAGCCCGCCGCCAGACATTGCTCGCGGTCACCCGGCATCGCGTAGGAGGTCACCGCCACCACCGGCACGCCGGCCAGCGCCGGATTGGCGCGCAGGCGGTGCGCCACCGCATAGCCGTCCATCCCCGGCAGCTGGATGTCGAGCAGGATCAGTGCCGGATCGGACTCCGCAGCCATGATCAGACCGGCGGGGCCGTCTTCGGCATGGAGGACTTCCCAGCCCCGTGCCTGAAGTAGGAAACCAGCCAGGTAGCGGTTCTGTTCGTTGTCTTCGATCAGCAGGATGCGTCGATTCATGCGGATGCCTCCTCTTCCGGAGCGCCCGGCCGTAGCGGCAGGGTGACGGTGAACGTGCTGCCCTGTCGCCAGCGGCTGCTCACCGTGATGTCGCCCCCCATCATTTCCGCCAGGCGGCGGCAGATCGCCAGGCCGAGGCCGGTTCCATCATGCTTGCGCGATAGCGCCGTATCAACCTGGCGGAAGGGCTGAAACAGTAACACCATGTCTTCGGGGCGGAGGCCGATCCCGGTGTCGCTGACGGCCATCCGCAGCATCGGCGGCCCCGTGCCGCCATCGGCCAGGGCGGCACCGCCAAGGGAGTCGACCTGCAGGCGCACCGTGCCCGTTTCGGTGAACTTGACCGCATTGCTCAGCAGGTTCAGCAGGATCTGCTCGACCCGGCGTGCGTCGCCCATCATCGGCCCGATTCCGGCCGCCACCTCCACTTCGAGCGCCAGCGCCTTCTTGTCCGCCAGCGGGCGAACGATGCCGATCACCTTGTCTACCGCCACGGCCGGGTCGAACGCATCGTAGGCCATGCGCAGCTCACCGGCCTCGATGCGCGAGATGTCGAGCACGTCGTTGATCAGTGCAAGCAGGTGGCGGGCGCTGTCGCGCACCATGCCGAGCTGTTTCGCCTGCTCCGGGTTCAGCGTCCCGGCCAGGCCCTGCAGCAGGATGCCGGTAAACCCGAGAATGGAATTGAGCGGCGTGCGCAACTCGTGGCTCATGGTGGCGAGGAAGGCCGACTTCAGCCGGTCCGCCGACTCCGCCGCCTGCTTCGCCGCCAGCAGTTCGCCGTTGGCCCGGGCCAGCTCGTCGGTGCGCGCGGCGACGCGCTGCTCGAGTTCCTGGGTGTGGCGCCTTGCCAACGCATTCGCTTCGTCGCTGCGGCGGACGATTTCCGCGGTCTTCAGCGCCACCTGGCGGCGCAGCAGCAACACCCATGCCGCCGCCGCGAGCAGCAGCCCGGCGGCAAGTGCCGCCGCCCCGGGCAGCCAGGGCGGCAGCGCCGAACGGGGCGCGTCCACCGACCAGCGCCGCAGCGAGCGGAAAAAGGCCGAATCATGATCCTTCTTGAGGACCGCCAGATGGCGGTCGATGGCCGCGAGCAGGGCTGGATCGCCCCCCTTGTGCAGGGCGAAATACAGCTGCACCGGGCTGAACATGACCGCCGTATCCTCCAGCCCGAACCCCGGGGCATGGCGCAGGCCGAAGTAACGATTGCTTACCACCGCGTCGGCACGGCCTTCGGCCACGGCGGTGAAGGCAGCGAAAAAATCGGCAGCGGGGGTCAGTTCGACCTCGATGCTGAAACCGGACATCATCTGGCGAAAGCCGGCCTCCTGGACCGAGCCTTCGAGCACGGCGACGCGCCGACGGTCGAGATCGAGCGGCGTGCGGATGCCGCTGTCCGGCCGCGCATAGACCTGGCTCCAGCTCGACAGCACCGGTTCGCGGTGAAAGTCGAACAGCCGTTCGCGCTCGGCACTGCGGGCGACGTCGGGCATCAGGTCGATCTCGCCCGCGGCCAGCCGCTCCAGCCCTTCGTTCCACGAACCGGGGACGTATTCGATGCGCCAGCCCTCGGCACGGGCGATCGCCTCGAGCACATCGACGAAAATGCCCTCGGCCTTGCCGCCGGCGCTCAGGCCCACTTTCGGGCTGTTCTGATAGACCCCGACCCGCAGGCTGTGGTCGGCCACCGCCAACGCCGGGAGCAGCAGCACCAGCAGCGCCACCCGGCGCCACGCCTTCCCCCACCCCGACCGGATCAGAACGCCAGCTTCCATGGCAACTCTCCCTGGATGAAAAGCCGTGCCGCCTCCGACTGCGGGCGGGCGAAAAAGCGCTGCACCGGCGTCTGCTCGCACACCCGGCCGGCCGCCATGAAGACGATGTCGTCGCCGAGGCGGGTGGCCTGGCCGAGGTTGTGGGTGACCATCAGGATACGCGTGCCATCGGTACGGATCTCGCGGATGATGCGCTCGACCTCGGCGCTGGCCGAGGGGTCGAGGCTGGCGGTGGGTTCGTCGAGCAGCAGCAGCCGGGGCCGGGTCAGCCACGCGCGCGCCAGCGCCAGGCGCTGCTGCTCGCCGCCGGAGAGCTGGCGCGCGCTGTCTTCGGCGCGGTGCGCCAGCCCCACCCGCGCCAGCACCGCCTGCGCCCGCCGCCGGCGTTCGCCCCGCGCCACCCCGAGCGGCTTCAGGCCGAGGGCGACGTTATCGAGCACGCTGGCACGCAGCACCATCGGGTGCTGGAAGACCATCTTCACCCGGTGGCCGGGCAGCCCCCCCCCGCCTTGTCCTGTGCCACCCCACTCGATGTGCCCACCACCGGGCCGGATCAGGCCGCAGATCGTGCGCAGCAGCACCGACTTGCCGGCGCCGTTCGGCCCCAGCACCAGGGTGATGCCTTCCGCGCCGAGTTCCAGATCGACGCCGGCCAGGACCTCACGGCCACTGGGCGCATAGCGCAGATCACGGATGCGCAACGGGAGGATGTCGTCCACCGTGGTCGGCATCGCCGCTCCGCTAGCCGAAACGGCGCATCGCCCAGTGGCGCAGCGCCGAGGCGAAGACGTTGAGCAGAAGGATGATCACGATCAGCACGATGCCAAGCGCGATCGCCAGCGGCAGGTCGCCCTTGCTGGTTTCGAGGGCGATCGCCGTGGTCATGACCCGGGTGGAGCGGTCGATGTTGCCGCCCACGATCATCACCGCCCCGACCTCGCTCATCGCCCGCCCCAGGCCGGCGAGCAGGGCCACCACCAGGGAATGGCGGCAGTCGTGAAGCAAGGTGGTGACGCTGTCCCACCATGAAAAGCCCAGTACCTCCAGTTCCTCGGCATAGCGCAGCCAGCTGTCCTCGACCACCTGGCGGGTGATCGCCGCCATCAGCGGCACCACCAGCAGGGTCTGGGCGACGACCATCGCCGCCGGCGTGTACAGCAGGCCGGCGCTGCCGAAGGGCCCGGAGCGCGACAGCAGCAGATACACGACCACCCCCACCACCACCGAAGGCAGCCCCATCAGCGCATTGACCAGCACCGACAGCAGGTTCTTGCCGGGAAAGCGCCCGACCGCGATGCACGCGCCCAGCGGCAGTCCGATCAGGGTGCCGAGCGCGACCGCGCCGCCGCTGACCTGCAGCGACAGCAAGACGATCTCCGCCACTGCGGCATCGAAGCCGGACAGCAGCGACAGCGCGTCGGAAAACGTGGAGGTGAACGCCGACATTGCCGCGAGCATACCCGAGAAGGGCGCGGCAGGGCACGCCTCCCGGCACCGCCCGCGGGCCGGGCAGGACGCGCCGCATCGGTGCCCCCCGAGGGGCGCCGGCACCGCCGGATACGGCGCCAGTGCCTATCGGGGTGGCCTCAAGCCACCAGCTTCTTCAAGGTTTCGAGCACCGCCGCACCGTTGAACGGTTTGACGATCCAGCCCTTGATCCCGGCCGCCTTGCCGCGCTCCTTCATCCCCGGGCTGCTTTCGGTCGTCAGCATGATGACGTTGACCGACGTGTTGCCCAGCTCGCCGCGGATCTTTTCGACCATTGTCAGCCCGTCCATGTTCGGCATGTTGACGTCGCTCAGGACCAGCCGGATGCCGGGGTCGGACTTCATCCTGGCCAGCCCGTCCTTGCCATCGACCGCCGTCGCCACGTCGAGCCCGTTGCCTTTGAGGAAACCCGCCACGTCCTCGCGCACGGTGCTCGAATCGTCCACCACCAGAATTTTCGCCATATGGATGTCCTTGATAAGTTTGCTCAGAACAATTCGAGCGCCCCGCTCTCTTCCTCGGCGAGCGCCGGATCGACGCGGAAATCGATATCGCCATACGCGCACAGGCACAACGTGGCGTGCAGTGAGGCGGTGCGGTTGATTTCGATCCGATAGTGCGCCAGGTAGGCTGGGTCGAGTGTCCCAATGAACGGCAGGCATTTCCGGTCGAGGACGGAAGGGGTGGACATGCCCATGTGAGGGAAAAACCGGCCAAGCTCGCGATTCATCGCGCCGCAGCACATGTTGCCGATTTCACCGAAGACCTCGAAAAACGGGCGGCCCGAACCGCCCCGCGCGAAGTAATCCACGTTCGCCTTGCCGGCATCGACATGAAAGATCGTCAGCAGGCGAAAAAGGTAGGAAGCGATGGTGAACACGACGATCCGGCTTTCCGGCGGATCGAATCGATGCGAGGGCGGCAGCGTCGCAATATCGATCGTATCGGACGGATTCATGACGAGATTGGCGCACACCGCCCGGGTAAATAGCAGATCGACCCCCTGCCGGGCCTGCTCGCTGATCATGCGATCTCCCCGAGGCGCTTCTGCAGCCGGCCGATCAGTGCATCCAGGCTGCTGATCGCGGACATGATCATCTTGCCGTCGGCCTGGATTTCCTGAAAGGTCGCCGTCGTCGTCAGATCATTCTTGTACAGGCTCAGGCTGTAGTCCTTCGAAAGCGCCTCGGAGCGTATCGCCAGCGCCCGCACTTCGTTGGCGACGACGGCGAAGCCGCGCCCGGATTCGCCCGCCCGCGCCGCTTCGATCGCCGCATTCAGGGAGAGGATGACCACCTGCCTGACGATCGACGAAAATTCGTCGTTCTGCCGGTGCATCTCCCGGTTCTGCGCCATCAGCGAGTTCATCTGATCGTGCCAGTGCTCGAAGGTCACGGCCAGCTTCCGCAGCTGCGCCGCCTCACCGGCCAGCTGTTCGACCTGCTCCGACAAATCGGCTTTCAAGCTGCGGCTCTCCCGCCGCGACGCGTCCTCTCCACCACTGGCCACGCCCCGTATCTGGCGAAGTTCCTGCTCGAGGCTTTCCAGGCGCTGCGCCAGGGCCTCGCGCTCCGCCTCCAGGCCGGCGTTTTCAGCGGCGAGCCGGGCCAGCGAGCCTTCCAGCACCGCCTTTTCGCCCACCGCCAGGTGATGGTCGGAGCGCAACAGATGCAACTCTTCCCGATGCGCAGCCTTGATTGTCGCCAGGGCCCGGTGCGAAACACGCCCCGCGCGGAAATATACGGCCAGCCAGACAGCCATCGACAGCACTCCGGCCACCAGCAGAAATTTGATAGACATCATCGATCAGGTCGCCGAAAGTTTGCCTTCGAGATTGAGCAGCGTCCCCATGATTCCGCAAGGGGCCGGCGTCGATTCGCTGCCAGGCGAAAGCCTGGCCTGCACCGGGATGCGGGCAGCGCTCACCTGCACCGCCAATGTTCCCGGCAGCGTGACGAGCGTCTCGAAGGCGCGGAAGCCGGCACCGACCTTGCCGTCGGTAAAGCACAACTCGATCTCGCCTCCTTCGCGCTTGACGAAATCGCGCACCGCATCCATCCCGACGCCGCGCCCCGACACCTCGGTCACGGCACTGGCGGTGGAGAAACCGGGGGCAAAAACGAGCCTGGCGATGTCCTCGTCGGAAGCCGATGCGCCCTCCGGAATCAGCCCTTTTTCCAGCCCCTTCCGGCGAATATGGGCGAGCGCCAGCCCCTTGCCGTCATCGCGCAGGCGCATCGACAGACGACCACCGGCAAGCGCCATGTCGAGCACGATCCGGCCCGCGGCCGACTTGCCATTGGCCAGGCGCTCGGCCATCGGCTCGATGCCGTGATCGAGCGAATTCCGGTACAGGTGCATGAACACGTTGCGCAGCAGATCGCAGACCTGATTGCGGATGTGAATTCCGTGGTCGTTCAAGACCAGCGTCGGCGCTTCCTTGCCGAGTTCCGCCGCCAGCGACGGCAGCGAGGCGAAGACCCCGGCGAGCACCTCGCGCATCGGTTCGGTGCCGATCAGGCGCAAGTCGTGACGGATTCCCTGCAGGATGGCCACCAGCGTTTGCTGCGGGAGCGATGGCAGATCGAGCCCTTCCAGGCCGGCGCCGAGCCGCTCGATCTGGACACGTGGCACCACCAGGCATTTCTCTTCACTGTCCTGGCGTGCCGGCCCGCGACGACCGAGCTTGACGTCGTTCAACGACGCGTACTGCTCGATACTGTCCATCACCGCCTGCAACTGCTCGAGCAACCCCTCCTTGTCGAAGCTCGTGGCCGGATTCCTGCGCAACTCGTCGTAGGCCTGCTCGGCCTCATGGACGATGTTGGCCAGGTGCAACAGGCCGTAGGTGCGGGCGTTACCCTTGATCGTATGCATGTTGCGGAAGAGCTGCGTCACCAGTTCCGGATGGGAGTCATCGGCCGAAAGCAGCAGGGCTTCGTTTTCACCGACGAAATTCCGCGCGCTATCGACGAACGCGGTGAACTTCTCCTGCTGGACCCCGAGAATCTGGCCAATCATTTCGAGCTCGCGCTTCTGCTGCTCGGCCTCCGCTTCAAGCTGGCGCAATTCGGTCACGTCACGCACGCAGACCATGACTTTCTCGACTACATCCTGCTCGTCGCAGATAGGCGACCAGCCCAGTTCAAGCGTTTTTACCCCCCCGTTCGGCAGCGTCCGCGTGATTTCGCCGACGAGCAGGTGAGCGTTGAACTCGAAGTTCATCCGCTCTTCGCCGATGCAGGCCGCCAGCGTTGCTTCGATCTGCGACAACGCGTCGGAGCCGATGCCATCGTGACCGAACAGGAAGCTCATCGCCGCTTGCCCCGCCACCTCGTCGGTCTCGAAAATCGTTTCGAGATAGACCGAATATTCAGAGTGAATCAGGCCGCCATCGACCACGGTCAAGATGCCCTGCGGCATGTTCTGCAGCATGGTGTGGATATCGCTGGTCTTCTCGCGCAGCTGCACGCTGCGCTCGGCGAGACTCTTGGCCATGGCATTGAACTGCTCGCCGACATTGCCGAGCTCGTCCCGCGTCGTGACCTCGACACGCGCGCCGAGATCGCCGGCCGCCATGGTGTTGACCGCATCGGACAGGCCGTTCACCGCCCGCATGATCGAGATGTAGGCGGCGACAAAGCCCGCCACGACCAGCGTGAAGATGGCGAGCATGGCGAGAATGACG
This sequence comes from Thauera chlorobenzoica, assembly GCF_001922305.1. NCBI lineage: Bacteria > Pseudomonadati > Pseudomonadota > Betaproteobacteria > Rhodocyclales > Zoogloeaceae > Thauera > Thauera chlorobenzoica. Next base: position 2,072,960 of record NZ_CP018839.1, on the reverse strand, counting down.
CCATTGCGCTGCAGCTGCCTGGCGGCGAGGCGATCGGCGAGCAGACGGTCGGTCGCGGTGACGATCTCGCTGCCGATGCCCAGGGTTTCATCGAAGGCCGCCTCGGTCAGCGCCAGGAAGGTGGCCGGTTCCATGCCGAAATCGGTCGTATCGAGCATTTTCGTCGTCAGCGCTTCCTGGACTGCCAGGTACGCGGTATTCAGGCGGCTACCGGCCTTTTCGAGGATCGCCGCCTGCGCGGGATGCTCCTGTCCGACCTTCTGCAAGGCCTCCATGCTCCACTGCACCAGCACATTGAAGTTGCCGCGCTGCATCGTCAGCTCGCTGCGACGACTGCCGCGCAGACTTTTCTTGCTCAGCGTCAGCGCCCCTGTTTCCGCGGTAACGCCGGTCGCATGGACGAGCGAACCGTAGTAAGCGGTGAGCACGCCCAGCAAGCGGCTGCTTGCCGCATCACCATCGATCAGCAAACCGGCCTCATCGTTCAGCTGCTCGAGCCCGGCGCGCATCCCGGCAATGGTGGCGGACAGCCCGTCCGCATCGAACGCATCGATGCTCCTGGCCATCGTCGCCCAGGAAACCGGCCCGAAGCCGGTTGCGGACAGCGGCTCGGCAAAGCCCTGCGCCGCAAACGCCCGCTGCAGGTTTCCAAGTGCCTCGCGCGCACTGGCCTGGCGCGTGGCGATCTGCTCCTGCAGCGCGGGAGATCCATCCTGGTCGTTCTGAATCGCCTGGTGCGTCGCCAGCAATTGATAAAGCCGGGCAAAAACCTGGTGCACCGGAACCTGCATGGCCAATGCGGAGCGCTCCGCCTCGAGCGCCGTGACGCGGGCATTGAGGGCAAACACGAGAACGCCGGCGGCTACCAGCAGGGGCAGGCCGAAAATCAGCGCGGTGATACGGAGCTTGCTACGAAAGGACAGCCGGCCAACGACTTGTACGACGGGCTCGAGGATGCGCATAAGGGCGGAATTTCATGCAGTGAAATTCCGTCCATCCTATGCAGCGCGCGTTACGCAACAATTACACCATCCACGGAAATCTACTCTGTCAAAGCGGGCTAGCCACCGCCTTTGCGCATCGCACCATCGAGACGGGCCAGCAGGGCACGCCGCGCCGGTTCGGCACCCGGAGCAGCAAAGTGATAGCGAACGTGCAGTTGGGGCAGCTCAAGCTGCCCCAGTCGGCGCACGCCCGCCGCCTCCACCTCGATCTCCAGCACCAGTTCTCCCTCCCGCAGGCGGAAGCGGCCCTGCGCCGCACCGCCCTCGAGCGCCGGCCAGGCCATGCGCAGGTCGCGCTCGAAGCCGGCGGCGGTGGCGCTCACCAGGCGCTCGAAGGATTCCGGCACCAGGCCGGCGGGAAAGACCACCGCCTCAGCCACCCGCGATCGGCGGCCAGGCGGCCAGCTCGTCGCCGTCCTCCAGGCGCCGCGCGGCGCGCGCGGCAGGGGCCACGTAGAGCCCATTGACGAGCACCAGGTGGGCGCTGCGCTCGGGCACGCGATAGCGCTGCAGCATGTCCGCCACGGTGGTGCCCTGATCGACGTCGAGTTCGAGGCGGTTGCCGCGGTGGCCGGCAGGCAGGTAGTCGGCGAGCGAGGCGAACAGTTTCAATGCGACCCGGATCGTCATCCCGCCCTCCCGCTCACCGGCCGGCCGCGGACGGTCCGCGCGCACCGCGTTCCGCCCGCGCTGGCACCTTTCATGCCCGTCCCCATGTTCAGCGCGCCAGCGCCATCGGCTGCTGGCTGCAGGCCACGTAGGCGTCGACGAATGCCAGCGGTGCGCCCAGCAGCCTCTCCTTCCACGCACCGAGCCGGACCTTGCCGTGGATCAGGCCGCGCAGCGCGCCGACGTGCTCGGTGAGCCCGATCGAGGTCGCGCCGATCAGCACGTCGTCCTTGAACTGGAGGCTCAGATAACGGTAGCGCGCCTCATCGACCAGCTCGACACCCGCGCCGCCCTCTTCCGGCTTCTCCCCCCACCACTGGCCGAAGGACGAGGAGATCAGGCCCAGGGTGTCGAGCACGTTGATCGCCAGCACCCCGCTCAGGCGCGTCTCGCCGGCCTCGCCACGCGCCATGTTGAGCGCCGCGATGCGCGCCTGGTCGGCGGCGTTGGGCTGGATCGCCGCCACCAGATAGGCGCCGGTGAAGAGGTCGGGCGCCTCGGCGACGTCGCCGGCGGCGAAGATCCCGGGCACGCTCGTCTGCATGCGCGCGTCCACCAGCACGCCCTTGGCGACCTGCACCGCCGTGCCGTCGAGAAAGCCGATGTTGGGCGCCACGCCGGCGGCGACGATGACGAGGTCACAGTCGAGGTGCTCGCCGGTCGACAGCGTCACCACCAGCGGCGCCTCGCTGCCCGCCTCCCCGCCGCGCTCGATGCGCTGCACGCCGGCGGAGGTGACGACGCGGATGCCCTTGTCCTCGACCCAGCGCTTGATCATGGCCCCGGCCGTGGGCGTCATCATCCGCGGCACCATGCGGTCGCCCATTTCAACCACGGTGAGCTCGACGCCGCGCCTGGCGAGCGCCTCCATGATGATGCAGCCGATAAAGCCGGCGCCCAGTTGCAGCACACGTGCGCCGGGCCGGGCCAGCGCGGCGATCGCACGCGCATCGGCGAGCGTCCAGCAGGTGTGCACCTCGGCCAGGTCCACGCCGGGGACCGGCGGGCGCAGCGGGTACGAGCCGGTGGCGATCAGGAGACGGTCGTAGGGCTCGATGCGGCCGTCGTCGAACAGCACGCGGCGCTTGTCGGTGTCGAGCGCCACCGCACGGCCGCGCAGCTCGCCGATGCGCAGGCGCTCGAAATGACCGGCGTCCTTGCGCAGCCAGGTACCCGACTCGTCGATGTTGCCTTCGAGCAGGTAGGGAATCGCCATGCGCGAGTACGGCGGCGCGTCCTCCTTGCCGACGAGCACGATGTCGTCTTGCGGCGCGGCGCGGCGCAGGGTCTCGGCGGCGACCACCCCGGCGGGGCCGTTGCCCAGAATCAGGTGTTTCATGCGCGAATCCTCGAAAGGCGCGCACGCCCGTCCGCACGGACGGGGGCGAGCCGCACGCCGCTGATCGCCGGCCTACAGGCCGAGGCGCTGCAGGGTCTGCGCGGTGGGCACGCCGTCCGGCGTCCACCCGCGCACCTGGTAGTACTGTGGCAGCATCTTGTCGAGCTGGTTCACCATCCCCTTCGCCGGCCCGGTCCTGGCCGGCTCCCGGGTCAGGCGCGGCGGCAGGGTGTCATCCTTGGCGGTGAGACCGGCGGCGTTGTTGAACTGGCGCTCCAGGTTCCAGATGCGCTCGCCGACCGCGTTGAGCTTGTCCATGCTCCAGTCGCCCTCGCACGCCGCCGCGATCTGCGGCTGCACGTCGGCCAGGGTCCACGCGAAGCTGGTGAACACGCAGATGCCGGCCGAGTCGAACACCGCGGTCGCATCCTGGAAGGCCTTCACCAGCTCGGCCTTGCCTTCGGTGACGTGGGGGTCGGTCTTGAGCGGAATGCCCATCACTTCGGAGGCCACGGTATAACCGCGCAGGTGGCAGGCGCCGCGGTTCGAGGTGGCGTAGGCGAGGCCCATGCCCTGGATGCCGCGCGCGTCGTAGGCGGGGAATTCCTGCCCCTTCACGCTCATCGACAGCTCGGGGTGGCCGTACTTCTCGCACAGGCGCTTGCTGCCCAGCCCCAGCTCCTTGCCGAAGCCCTCGCCGAGCGCGGTCATCTCAACCAGCTTCGCCAACGCTTCGGCGGAACCGAAGGGGGCCGGCAGGCCGATCCGGGCGTCGTCGAGCACGCCCATCTCGTAGAGCTCCATCGCCGCGCCGACGGTGGCGCCGAAGGAGATCGGGTCCATGCCCTGCTCGTTGCAGATCAGGTTGGCGTACTGCAGCGCCTCGAGGTCGCCAACGCCGTTGGCCGCACCGAGCGCCCACGCCGCCTCGTACTCGAGGCCGCCCGACGCCCCCCAGTACTTCGGGCTGTTCTTGACCGTGAAGTGGCCCTTGTCGATCTCGGAGATGCGGCCGCAGGCGATCGTGCAGCCGAAGCAGGCGGCGTTGGTGACGAGGTGGGTCTTGCCGTCGGACTCGCGCTTCTCGTGCATCGCCTCGGCGGAGATCTTCGAGGCGTCCTCGAACTGCACGTCACGGTGGTTGCGCGTGGGCAACGCACCGATCTCGTTGATCACGTTCATCAGCACCTGGGTGCCGTACCTGGGCAGGCCCTGGCCGGTGACCGCGTTGTCGGCGAGGACCTTCTTTGCCGCCGTGGTGGCCTGCAGGAAGGCGCCGAAGTCCCGGATGCCCGCCACCCCCTTGGTGCCGCGGATCGCCACCGCCTTCAGGTTCTTCGAGCCCATCACCGCGCCCACCCCCGAGCGTCCGGCAGCGCGGTGCAGGTCATTGACGATGCAGGCGAACAGCACCTGGTTCTCGCCGGCGACGCCAATCGAGGACACACGCACCAGCGGGTCCTGCAGCACGTGCCGGATCTGCTCTTCGGTTTCCCAGCAGCTCTTGCCCCACAGGCCGGCGGCATCGCGCAGCTCGGCCCGGTCATTCTCGATGTAGAGCCAGACCGGCTTCGGCGAGCGGCCCTCAAAGATCACCATGTCCCAACCGGCGAACTTCATTTCGGCACCGAAGAAACCGCCCGAGTTCGAACAGGCGATCGCCCCGGTCAGGGGCCCCTTGGTGACGACGGTGTAGCGCCCGCCGGTGGAGGCCATGGTGCCGGTCAGCGGGCCGGTGGCCATGATCATCTTGTTGGCGGGCGACAGCGGATCGACGCAAGGGTCGATCTCGGACACCAGGTACTTGGTGGCCAGGCCGCGCGAGCCGAGGTAGTCCTGCACCCACTGCATGTTCAGCGGCTCTTCGGTACAGCTGCCGGCGGTGAGGTTCACCCGCAGGATCTTGCGATTCCATCCCATGACGCGTCCTCCTTCAGGAAGCGGCCGAAGCCGGCGTGTTGGCCTTCGCGGCCCAGGCGCGCATGCGCTCGATACCGGTCCAGTCGGCGTCCACATAGGTGATCGCCGCGGTCGGACAGGCTTTCGCACAGGCCGGATCGCCTTCGCACAGGTCGCACTTCTGCACCTTGCCGGTGTCCTGGTTGTAGTTGATCGTGCCGAACGGACAGGCGATCGTGCACACCTTGCAGCCGACGCAGCTGTCCTCGAACACCATCTTCGCACCGGTCGCGAGGTCGATCCGGATCGCATCGACCGGACAGGAATTCAGGCACCAGGCCTCGGTGCATTGGGTGCAGGTGTACGGCACCTTGCGGCCTTCGTGCTCGAAGTTGAACACCTTGATGCGCGACTTGCTGGGATTGATGACCCCGGTGTGCTCGTAGGAACAGGCCATCTCGCATTGCAGACAGCCGGTGCACTTGGCGGGATCAATGTGCAGCGCTTTCCACATCGATCGTCTCCTGGTCGTTGGTGGCTCGACAACGTGCGGGGCACGACGCGGCGCGAGGCCGGAACGCAGGATTGGGCCGCCCCGCAGGCCGCATCAACAGCCTGGAAAGCATACGCCGCGACGATGACCAGTCAACCCGGGAATGCCCCGCCCACCACCGCGCAACGCGCATTGCCCATATTAGAATGGGCCATGGCCGGAGAACACACATGAAGCGGATCATCATCGGCATTTCCGGCGCGTCGGGCGTCATCTACGGCATCCGGGCGCTGCAGGCCTTGAAGGCGATGGCGGACATCGAAACCCATCTGATCTTCTCCCCTTCGGCGAAGCGGACCGTCGTCGAGGAGACCGAGTGGACGGTGGCGCAGGTCGAGGCCCTGGCCGATGTGCTCCACCCCCACGGCGACATCGGCGCCTCGATCGCCAGCGGCTCGTTCCGCACCGCGGGAATGCTGGTTGCGCCGTGCTCGATCAAGACCCTGTCGGGCATCGTCCATTCCTACAACGACAACCTCCTGACACGCGCCGCCGATGTCTGCCTCAAAGAGCGCCGCCCCCTGGTGCTGATGGTGCGGGAGACGCCCCTGCACCTCGGACACCTCGAAATGATGGCCCGGGCGGCCCGCTACGGGGCCGTGATCCTGCCCCCGGTGCCTGCGTTCTACAGCAAGCCGCAAAGCCTCGGCGACATCGTCGATCACAGCGTAGGCAAGGCGCTCGATCTGTTCGACATCGAACACCCGTTGATGAAGCGCTGGAAAGAAGAACCCGCCCCCCCGCCCGGCGCAGGCACATGAACGCCAGGCTCCGCCGGCGCTGAGACCAGCGCTGCGTCCTGTCCTGCACAGCGCAGGTCCGGCGGCCGTGCACGGCCCGCCCAGCGCACTGCGGAGTGCCGATCGAACGGTTTACATCGCAAAAAATACTGTATACAGTATTCATCAACGATTTCCGCTCACCTGATCCGGCTCCACAAGGCTTCCCCGATGGCTTCGACGCTCTCCCCTCTCAAGCCCATAGAACGGCCGCTCGCCCTCGGCGAGCAGGTCTATCACAAGCTGCGCGCCTCCATCCGCGACGGCTTGATCGCCGGCGGCCAGCCCCTGCAGGAAGTGCAGCTCGCCGAGCAGCTCGGCGTGTCCCGCACGCCGGTACGCGAAGCGTTGCGCCGCCTGTCGAGCGAAGGCCTGCTCGCTTCCGACGGGCGCAGCTTCATCGTCCCCGAGCTGACCCTGGACGACGTCAACGACATCTATGAGATCCGTTCCCTGGTCGAGCCTGCGGCGATCCGCCACGTCGCCCGCTTCACCACTTCGGCCGAAGTGCGCCGCCCGCTCGACGAGGCGTTGCAGGCCGCGACGCGCGCCCACGAACAGGGCGACGCCGATGCCTTCCGCGGCGCCAACATCCGCTTCCGCGCCGCCTGGCTGGCGCTGGTGCCCAACCCCCGCCTCGTCCACATCATCGAGCAGTATGCGGATCACATGCAGCGGATCCGCCGCCTGACGCTCGACGACTACGCCACCCGCAAGATCGTGCTGCATGGCCTGGGGCGGCTCGCTGCCGCGCTGGGGACCGGGGACGGCGAGCTCGCCGCAGCGGCGATGCTCGAACACCTCGGCCAGGCCCGGGTCGCATTCATCCACGCCGTAGGCCTGGACGACAGCTGGCCCGCCGTGCTCACCACCAGAACGGATCCCGGAGTTTCCCCATGAAGTACAGCGCAGAAATTCCCTACGGCGCCTACTGGAGCACCCCCTTCGCGCGCTGGCAAGGCAGCTTTTCCAACCTGCACAGCATCGAGTTTGCCGCCCACGTGGCGCGCCACGAGCTCGGCCGCCGGAACATCGACCCGGCGATCCTGGACTACGGCGTGCTCGGTTTCTCGGTGCCGCAAAAGCACGCCTTCTACGGCCTGCCCTGGCTCACCGGGCTGATCGGCGCACCCCGCGCGGGCGGGCCGACGATGATGCAGGCCTGCGCCACCGGGGTGCGCACCCTGCTCGCCGCGGTCCAGGAAGTCGACGCCGGCCTGGCCAGCGTCGCGCTCGCGATCAACTGCGACCGCACCTCCAACGGCCCCCACCTGTACTACCCGAACCCGCGCGCGCCCGGCGGCACCGGCAGCGCCGAAAACTGGGTCATGGACAACTTCGGCTGCGACCCCCTCGGCGGCCATTCGATGCTGCAGACCGCCGAAAACGTCGCCGCCCGGCACGGCGTGACGACCGCGCAGCAGCACGAAATCGTGCTTCGCCGCGAACAACAGTACGCGCAGGCGCTGGAAAACGACGCGGCCTTCCTGAAGCGCTTCATGAGCCTGCCGTTCGACGTACCGAGCGCCGATTTCCGCAAGACCGTCGCCACCCTCGACGGCGACGAAGGGGTGGTGCGCTCGAGCGCCGAAAGCCTGGCCCGGCTGAAACCGGTCGCGGCCGGCGGAACGATCACCTACGGCGGCCAGACCCACCCGGCCGACGGCAACGCCGCGATCCTCGTCACGACCCCCGAGCGCGCACGCGAGCTGTCCCGCGACCCGGCGATCGCGGTGCGCCTGCACGGCTTCGGCCTCGCCCGGGCGGAGCTCGCCTACATGCCCGAGGCGACCATCCCGGCGGCCCGCAACGCCCTCGCCCAGGCCGGCCGTGGGATCGCCGACATCGACGCGGTGAAGACCCACAACCCGTTCGCGGTCAACGACCTGGTGTTCGCCCGTGAAACCGGCGCCGACCTGATGCGCATGAACAACTACGGCTGTTCCCTGGTCTGGGGCCATCCGCAGGCGCCGATGGGGACGCGCGCGATCATCGAGCTGATCGAGGAACTCGCGCTGCGCGGCGGCGGTTTCGGCCTGTTTTCCGGCTGCGCCGCCGGCGACACGGCGATGGCCGTCGTCCTCGAAGTGGGAGATGCCCACGCCTGAACTGCAGTCCCTCACCCCGCGACCGCTGGCCGGAAGAGGCGTGTGCAACGCCCACCGCGGGGGAACGCCCCGAAGATCGACAACCGCTTGAAGCGTACACGGCGCGACAGACGCCGGACGCAGCTGACGACAAAGGAGGAGGAGCATGGGGCTCTGGCAGTGGATTGCGCGTCACGCCGCAGCGACGCCCGGCAAGGTCGCGCTCCGCTTCGGCGGGCAGGACCTGAACTATGCACAGTTCGCCGCACGGATCGAGCGCTTCGCCGCGGCGCTCGACGCCACCGGCAGCGGGCACGGCAAGTGCGTCGCCTATCTCGGTCACAACCGTCCGGAGACGCTCGTCGCGCTGTTCGCCTGCGCCCGCCTGGGCGCCCTGTTCATGCCGATGAACTGGCGCCTGGCCGGCGCCGAGCACCGCCGCCTGCTCGAGGACTGCCCACCGGCGGTGCTGATCGCGGAAAGTCCGTTCGCCGACGCGATCGACGACCTCCGGCGAACGCTCCCCGACGCCACCCTGGTGGCGCTGGGCCCGCTGCCCGCGGGCTGGATCGGGCTCGAAGCCTTCCTCGCCCGCGCCGAAGGCCGCACCACGCCCCCGGCCGGCGATGACACCGCGACGCCGCTGCTGATCTGCTACACCTCGGGGTCGACGGGCAAGCCCCGCGGCGTGCTGCTGAGCCAGGACGCCCTGATCTGGAACGCGGCCAACAGCATCGACCTGCACGGTCTGACCGCCAGCGACCGCGTCCTCGTCAACCTGCCCCTGTTCCACGTCGGCGGCCTCAACAACCAGACCACCCCGGCGCTGTCGGTCGGCGCCACCGTGGTGCTGCAGCCCAAGTTCGACGCCGATGCCACGTTCGATGCGATCGAGCGCGAGCGCATCACCCTCACCGTGCTCGTCCCCACCCAGATCGAGATGATGCTCGCCCATCCGCGCTGGGCCGACGCCGACCTCTCCAGCCTGCGCATGATCTCCACCGGCTCGACGATCGTCCCCGAGCGCCTGGTCCACGCCCTGCTCGAGCGCGGCATCCCGCTGGTGTCGATCTACGGCGCCACCGAAACCTGTCCGATCGCCGCCTGCCTGCGCCCCGAGGACGTCGCCCGCAAGCCTGCCTCCACCGGCCGCGCCGCGCGCTACACCCGCATCCGCCTCATCGACGGCGCCGGGCACGACGTCCCCGCGGGCGTGACCGGCGAGATCCTGGTCCAGGGCCCGAACGTGATGAGCGGCTACTGGAACGACCCGCACGGCACCGCCGCCGCCTTTGTCGACGGCTGGTTCCGCAGCGGCGACATGGGCCACCAGGACGACGAAGGCTATCTCTACATCGACGGCCGCAAGAAGGACCTGATCATTTCCGGCGGCGAGAACATCTATCCCGCCGAAATCGAAGCGGTGCTCGCCGAAGCCCCGCAGATCGCCGAAGTCACCGTCGTTGGCCGCCCCCATCCGCGCTGGGGCGAGATCGTCGTCGCCGTCGTGGTCGTCGCCGAAGGCCACGAACTGAACGCGGCGCAGGTCCTGCAGATTCTCGAAGGACGCATCGCCCGCTACAAGCTTCCCAAGGAGGTGGTGTTTACCGACCAGCTGCCGCGCACCGCCCTGGGCAAGATCCGCAAAGACGACGTGCGCCGGCTGGTCGCACGGCCGTCCCACCTGGAGCACATCCAATGACGCTGAAGATCGGGATCGACGTCGGCGGCACGTTCACGGACTTTGTCGTGATCCACGGCACGGCCGAGCCGGCGATATTCAAGACCTTGTCGACACCTGCGGATCCGTCGATCGCCGTCGTGAACGGCCTCGCCGAAATCGCCGCGAGCATGGACCCGCCACTGACGCTGGAGGCGCTGGCCGCGCGCATCGACACCATCGTGCACGGCACCACGGTGACGACCAACGCCACCCTCACCGGCACCGGGGCGAAATGCGGCCTGCTGACCACCGCCGGCGTGCGCGACGCCCTCGAGATGCGCCGCGGCATCCGCGAGGAGCAGTACAACAACCGCTACACCAACGTCAAACCGCTGGTGCCGCGCTACCTGCGCCAGGGCATCGGCGGCCGCCTCGACCGCGACGGCAACGAAATCGCCCCCCTCGACGAGGCCGAACTGGACGCGGCGATCGCGCTGCTGGGCGACGAGAAGGTCGACGCGGTGGCGATCTGCTTCATGAACTCGTTCGCCAATCCGGCCCACGAACGTGCCGCCGCCGAGCGCGTGCGCCGTGCCCTGCCCGGCGCCCACCTGTCGGTGTCGACCGATCTGCTGCCTTCGATCCGCTTCTACGAGCGCCTGAGCACCACCGCGCTCAACGCCTACGTCGGCCCCAAGCTCAACCACTACCTCGACCAGCTCGTCGGCCGCCTGAAAGGCATCGGCTTCGGCGGCCTGCTGCTGATCATGCAGTCCAACGGCGGCGTGATCTCGCCCCAGCTCGCCCGCGAGCGCGCCGCCCTCACCCTGCTCTCCGGGCCGGCCGGCGGCCCCGGCGCCGGGCTGTTCTACGTGCGCCCCCATGGCCAGGACAAGTGCATCGTCACCGACATGGGCGGGACCAGCTTCGAGACCTCGATCGCGGTCGGCACGCCGATGCTCAAGAACGACGGCGAGATCGCCCGCTACAAGATCGCGCTGCCGATGCTCGACATCCACACCATCGGCGCCGGCGGCGGCTCGATCGGCTGGATCGACGAAGGCGGCCTGCTGCGCATGGGGCCGCAAAGCGCCGGCGCCGATCCGGGGCCGGCCTGCTACGGCCGCGGCGGCACCCTGCCCGCGACCACCGACGCCAACGTCGTGCTCGGCTACCTCGACCCCGAGTTCTTCGCCGGCGGCAAGATGAAGCTCGACCTCGACGCCGCGCGCCGCGCGATCGAGGAGCACATCGCCCGCCCGCTCGGACTGTCCATCGAGGACGCCGCCGCCGGCATGTACCGGGTGGCGTGCAACAGCATGGCGCAGGGGGTGCGCGAGGTCACCATCAAGCGCGGCTTCGATCCGCGCGAGTTCCCGCTCATTCCCGCCGGCGGCGCCGGCCCGATCCACTCCTGCCTGATCTGCGACGAGCTCGAGATCCCGCTCCAGATCGTGCCGCGCGAGTCATCCGTGCTGTGCGCCTTCGGCATGCTGATGAGCGAGCTCAAGCACGACTTCGTGCGCACCTTCGTCTCCCGCCTCGACGCCGTCGACTGGGCCCGCCTCGACGCCGCGATCGACGACATGGCCGCCGAGGGCGCCGCCCAGCTCGACGCCGAACGCATCCCGCCGGCGCGCCGCCGCTTCGAGATCAAGTTCGACTGCCGCTACGTCAAGCAGTACCACGAAGTCTCGTTCGCGGTCGCGCGCGAGCACCTCGAGCGCCACGACCTCGCCGCCATCGCCGCCGCCTTCCACGCCGAGCACAACCGGCTCTACGGCTACGAGCTCGCCCAGGAGCACACTCCGGTGGAAATCATCAACGTGCGCGTGCAGGCGATCGGCCTCACCGACAAGCCGCAGGCGCACGAGAAGGCCTGGGGCGGCGAAGACGCCGGCCACGCGCGCAAGGGCGAACGCCCGGTGTACATCCCGGAGAGCCGCGGCTTCGACACTGTGCCGGTCTACGACGGCCACCGCCTGCGTTTCGGCAACCGCATCACCGGCCCGGCGATGATCGAGCAGGAGACGACGGCGATCTTCGTCAGCGCCGCCTACGACTGCGTCATCGACGCGCTCGGCTCCTTCTCGCTCTACCGCAAAGGCCGCGAAGATCTCGTCCAGTCCTGCATCCGCGAACAGAAGGAGGCCGTGGCATGAGCACCCCCGAACAGCGCGCCGCAATCGATCCGATCCTGCTCTCGGTCTATGCGCGGACCTTCAAGTCGATCACCGACGAGATGAGCATCTCGATGGAGCAGACCACCCGCTCGCCGATCCTGTGCGAGGCCAAGGACTACGTCACCGGCCTCTACGACGGCGACGGCAACATGCTCGAGCAGACCGAGAACCTGCCCATCCTCGCGTTCTCGCTGGCGCCGGTGTGCAAGTACATCAAGGACTACTTCGGCGACGACCTCCACCCGGGCGACGTCATCTTCCACAACGACGTCTTCAGCCTGGGCAACCAGAACAACGACGTCGCGGTGTTCAAGCCGATCTTCTTCGAAGGCCGGCTGGTCGCGTGGACCGCGGTCAAGGGCCACCAGGCCGACATCGGCGGCAACGTGCGCGGCGGCTACAACCCGAACGCGGTCGAAGTGTGGCAGGAGGCGCTGCGCATCCCGCCGGTCAAGGTGGTGGAGAAGGGCAAGCTGCGCAAGGACGTGTGGAACCTGATCTTCGCCAACATCCGCCTCGACATCGTGCAGCACGACATGAAGGCCGAGATGGGCGCGTGCACGGTCGGCGAGCGCCGCCTGCTCGAGCTGCTCGGCAAGTACGGGGTGGCGAGCTACGAAGCGCACAAGAGCGCGCTGTTCGATGCCACCCGGCGGATGATGGAAGCGGAGATCGCCAAGATTCCCAACGGCCGCTATTCGGGAGAGGGCTACGTCTACTACGACGGCCGCCATGAAGGCAGCAAGTTCACCATCCGCGTCGACATCGAGGTCGCCGACCGCTCGATCCGCTTCGACTATTCGCGCACCGACCCGCAGACCAACGGCTTCGTCAACGGCACCTTCACCTCCAGCGCCTCGGCCACCATCCTCACCTTGCTGCAGATGGTCAATCCCGACATCCCGCACAACGAGGGCATGGTCCAGCCGATCGAGATCGTGATCCCCGAAGGCACCCTGCTCAACGCCTCCTATCCGAAAGCCACCACCTTCGGCAACCACCTCTGCCCGCCCAACGCCGACGCCATCCAGCGCGCACTCGCGCCGGTGATGCCCGACCGCGTCACCGCGGGCTGGAACAACCTGCTGTGCTCGCTCACCACCGGCATCGACCCGAAGAACAACGAGGCCTACGTCGACATCGGCTTCATGGGCCTGAAGGGCGGCTCGGGGGCGATGCGCGGCACCGACGGCTACGACCACATCGGCATGATCGACGCCTCCGGCGGGGTGCTCGACCAGGACTACGAGATGTTCGAGCAGCAGACCCCGCACCGCCTGATCCGCCACGAACTGCTGACCGACTCGGCCGGCGCCGGCCAGTGGCGCGGCGGGCTCGGGGTGGAGACGATCTTCGAGATCGGCTCCGACGACACCCAGCTGGTGACCTTCGGCGACGGCGATTTCGAGCCCGCGTTCGGCCTCTTCGGCGGCGGTGAGGGCGGGCTCAACTTCATCCGCCTGCACTACCCCGATGGCACCGTCGTGGTGCCGAAGAACAAGGACCTGATCACCGGCGTGCCCAAGGGCACGATCTACCACCAGGTCGCCAGCGGCGGCGGCGGCTACGGCGACCCGAAGCGACGCAGCCGCAAGGCGCTCGCCGAGGAGGTCCGCAACGGCGTGATCTCGGCCGCGGCGGCGCGCACCCTGTACGGCTATGAACCGGAGCAGGCGGCCTGACCATGGACTTCGATCTGAACGAAGAACAGCAGGCCATCCGCGACACCTTCGCGCGCTTTTGCGACACGCGCATCGCCCCCCAGGCCGCCGCCCTCGACGAGGCCCGCGCCTATCCCCGCGCGCTGATGCGCGAACTGGCCGCGCTCGGCTTTGTCGGCATGCGCTACCCGGAGGAGGCCGGCGGCAGCGGACTCGGCCTCACCGAGTACTGCCTCGCCCTCGCCGAGATCGCGCGCGGCTCGATGTCGCTCGCCGGGGCGGCGGCGATGCAGTCGCTGATGGGCACGAAGTTCCTCCACATACTCGGCAGCCCCGACATCATCGAGCGCCTGTTCAAGCCCGCCCTCGCCGGCGACAAGATCGGCGCGATCTGCATGACCGAACCGGGCGCCGGCTCCGACCTCGCGGGCATCGCCACCCAGGCCCGCAAGGTCGACGGCGGCTACGTCCTCAACGGGCGCAAGACCTGGATCACCGCTGCCCCGGTGGCCGATTTCTTCACCGTGTTCGCGCGCGCCGGCGAGGAGAAAAAGCTGACGATCTTCCTCGTCGAGAAGGACTTCCCCGGCCTCGTCATCGGGCGCGCGATCCACAAGATGGGCGTGTGGGCGCTGCCGACTTCCGAGCTCGCCTTCGACGACTGCTTCGTGCCCGACAGCCACCGCCTGTCGAAGGAGGAAGGCGACGGCGAAGCCCACCTCAGGAAGACTCTCGCCGAGATCCGCATCCTCACCGGCGCGATGGCGCTCGGCGGCGCGCGCGCCGCACTCGCCGAGGCGGTGCGCTACGCCGGCGAGCGCGTCCAGTTCGGCAAGCCGATCGACCGCTTCCAGGCGATCCAGCTCAAGCTCGCCGAGATGGCGACCAGCCTCGAGGCCGCCACCCACCTCGTCCACTATGCCGCCTGGCTGCACGGCGCCGGCCGCCCCCACCACAAGGAGGCGGCGATGGCGAAGCTGTTCGCCACCGAGACCGCGGCCACCGTGTGCGACCAGGCCGCGCGCGTGTTCGCCTCCTACGGCTACGCGATGGAGTACCCGGTGCAGCGTTACCTGCGCGACATCCGCTTCACCCTGATCGGTGGCGGCACCAGCGAAATTCTCAAGCTCATCATTGCAAAGGAGGTCAGCGCATGAGCTCACCGACCCCGGCGATGCCGGCACGCCGGATCCGCGTCCTGCTCGCCAAGCCCGGCCTCGACGGCCACGACCAGGGCGCCAAGATCGTCGCCCGCGCGATGATGGACGCCGGCTTCGAGGTCATCTACACCGGCCTGCGCCAGACCCCGGAGGCGGTCGCCCGCATCGCCCTCGACGAGGACGTCGACGTCGTCGCGCTCTCGAGCATGGCCGGCTCGCACCTGCCCTTCTGCCGCAAGCTCAAGCCCCTGCTCGAAGCCGGCGGCCTCACCGACAAGCTGTGGATGATCGGCGGCAACCTGCCCGCCCAGGACCACGGCGCCCTGCGCGAACTGGGCTTCGCGGGCATCTTTCCCACCGGTTCGCGGCTCGAGGCGGTGGTGTCCTACATCCGGGAGAACGCCCCATGAACGACCGCGCCCCAGTCGAACCGAAAGCCGTGATCAACGAGTCCGGCCTCGAAGTGAAGCCGCTGTACACCCGGGCCGACGTCGACGCCAGCGGCGGCGAGGCGATGATCGGCGCCCCCGGCGAATACCCCTTCACCCGCGGCATCCACCGCCTGATGTACCGCAAGCAGCCATGGACGATGCGCCAGTACGCCGGCTTCGGCAATCCGCGCGACACCAACCAGCGCTTCAAGTACCTGATCGCCAACGGCCAGACCGGGCTCAACGTCGCCTTCGACCTGCCCACCCAGATCGGCCTCGACTCGGACGATCCGCTCGCCGAAGGCGAGATCGGCCGCGTCGGCATGTCGATCGACACCTTGCGCGACTTCGAGCTCGCCTTCGACGGCATCGACCTCGACAAGATCACCGTGTCGATGACGATCAACGGCGCCGCGGCGATCGCGATCGCGATGTACCTGGCGATGGCGGAAAAGCGCGGCTATGACGTCACCAAACTGCGCGGCACCGCGCAGAACGACATCCTCAAGGAATTCATCGGCCGCGGCACCTGGATCTTCCCGGTCGAGCCCTCGATCCGGCTGGTCGGCGACACCATCGAGTACTGTGCCCGCCACGCCCCCAAGTACAGCCCGGTGTCGGTCTGCGGCTATCACATCCGCGAATCGGGGGCGACCCCGGCGCAGGAGATGGCCTACGCGTTCTGCATCGCCCGCGCCTACGCCGACGAGGCGATCCGGCGCGGCCTCCACGTCGACGAGTTCGCCGGCCGCCTGTCCTACAACTTCAACATCTTCGGCAACCTCTTCGAGCAGGTGGCGAAGTTCCGCGCCGGGCGCAGCCTGTGGGCCAAGATCATGAAGGAGGAATACAAGGCGGAGAGCCCGGGCTCGATGTGGCTGCGCATGATCGCCGCCGGCGGCGGCGGCGGGCTGACCTTCGAGCAGCCCGAGCTGAACATCGTGCGCGGCGCCTACTACGCCCTGATCAGCGCCCTGTCGGGCACCCAGACGATGGCGCTGTGCTCCTACGACGAGGCCTACACCATTCCTACCGAGTATTCGGCACGGATCTCGCTGCGCACCATGCAGATCCTGATCGAGGAGATGGGGCTGACCGAGACCGTCGACCCGCTCGGCGGCTCCTGGTACGTCGAGACGATGACCAACCAGATGCGCGCGAAGATGGAGGAAATCATCGCCGAGACCGATGCCGAAGGCGGCATCGTCAAGCTGATCTCGGAAGGGGCGATCCAGGCCAAGGTCTCCGCCCAGGCCTACCGGATGCAGCAGAACATCGAGTCGGGCGCCTTCCCCAAGGTCGGCGTCAACTGCTACCGCAACGAGCACGAGGACGAGCACCCGGTCGAATTCCACCCCTACAACGAAGACGACGCCCGCGCCCAGATCGCCAGCCTGGCCCAGGTCCGCGCCGAGCGCGACGCCGACGCGGTGGCGCGCGCGCTCGCCCGCGTCGGCGCCGATGCCCGCGACGGCGCCAACGTGATGCCGGCGATCGTCGACGCGGTCAAGGCCTATGCCAGCGTCGGCGAGATCACCCGCGAGCTGGTGAAGGTCTTCGGCCGCTACCAGGAACCGATCCGCTTCTGAGGAAACCGCATGAACACCATCGAACGCTATCTTGCGCCGACCTGTCTGGAAGAGGCGCTCGACTGCCTCCACCGGCACGACGGCGTCACCATCCTCGCCGGCGGCACCGACCTGATGCCGCAGAGCCGGGCCGGACGCATCCGCATCCAGCCCACCCTGCTCAACATCCGCCGCATTCCCGAACTGCAGGGCATCACCCTCGAGGACGGCGCGCTCCGCATCGGCGCGCTCACCACCATCACCGAGCTGCTCGCCAGCGAGCTGGTGCGCACCCGCCTGCCGGCGCTGGCCGAGGCCTGCAACCGCTTCGCCAGCGACCAGATCCGCAACACGGCCACGATCGGCGGCAACATCAGCAACGCTTCGCCGGCCGGCGACACCCTCGTGCCGCTGCTCGCCCTCGACGCCGAAGTCGAGCTCGCAGCCAAGCCCAACGGCCACATCGCCCGCCGCCGGCTGCCGATCGCCAACTACTTCACCGGCCCCGGCCGGACCCGGCGCGAGCCCCACGAACTGCTCGCCGGGGTGCGCATCCCGCTCCCCGCGCCGGGCCGGGTAGCGCACTTCTTCAAGTTCGGCACCCGCCCCGCGCTCGACATCTCGACGATCTCGATCGCGATCGCCGGCACCCTCGTCGATGGCGCCCTCGGCGACGTGCGCGTCGCCTTCGGCGCGGTCGCCCCCACTCCGGTCCGCGCCCGCCGCACCGAGGCCGTGCTCGAAGGCCGCCCCCTGACCCCGGCGACGATCGAGGGCGCCGCCGCCGTGGCGCGCGACGAAGTCGACCCGATCGACGACGTCCGCGCCAGCGCCTGGTACCGCAAGGAACTGATCCACAACATGACCAAGAGGATGCTCGACCATGTCGCTCAAGCATGACATCGAATTCACCCTGAACGGCGTCCGGCGGCGGGTCACCGTGCCGGTCGACATGAGCGCGCTGGAGATGCTGCGCAACGTCCTCGGCCTCACCGGCACCAAGTACGGCTGCGGCGAAGGCGAGTGCGGCGCGTGCACGATCCGGGTCGACGGCACGACGATGAACGCCTGCCTGATGTTCGCCGCCGACTGCGACGGGCGCGAGCTGGTGACCATCGAAGGGCTCGCCGGCGAGCAGCGCAGCGAGGCCTTGCGCGCCGCCTTCGTCGAGCACGGTGCGGTGCAGTGCGGCTTCTGCACGCCGGGGATGGTGATGCAGGCCAGCCACGTCCTCGACGCCCACCCGGACGCCGACGAGGCCACGATCAAGCGCGGCATCGAGGGCAACCTGTGCCGCTGCACCGGCTACCGCAAGATCGTCGACGCGATCTCAGCCACGACCACGTCGTGCTGTGGCGGCCACTGAGGAGGGGCGAACGATGAACATCGCAGCACATCCGCAGCAGATCGAGCGCGACACCCTGATCGGCAAGCGCATCCAGAAGAAGGACGCGCCCGAGAAGGCGAGCGGCAAGACGCGCTACCTCCACGACCTCAACCTGCCCGGCCAGCTCTACGCCAGGATCCTGCGCTCGGCCCGCGTCCATGCCCGCATCCTGAGCATCGACACCTCCGCGGCGCGCGCCCTGCCCGGGGTGCACGCGGTGATCACCGCCGCCGACGTTCCCGACCAGCGCCCGATCGGCGTCGCCCGCGACCATCTGCCGCTGAAGGGCGACCGGGTGCGCAGCCAGCGCGACGAGATCGCCGCGGTCGCCGCCGACAGCGAGGAGATCGCCGAGCAGGCGCTGCGCCTGATCCGGGTCGAATACGAAGACCTGCCGGTGATCGCCGACCCCGCCGCCGCGGTCGCCCCCGGCGCAGTGCAGATCCACCCGCCGCGGCTCGCCGCCGACGGCAGCGTCCTCGAGCCCGGGCGCGCGGGCAACGTCGCGATGCGCTTCGACTACGGCCACGGCGACATCGCCGAGGGCGAGGCCGAATCGGACGTGATCCTCGAGGACACCTTCAGCCTGCACTACGTCACCCACTGCTGCCTGGGGGTGTCGGGGATCATCGCCGAGTTCGACGCCTCGGGTAACCTGCTGATGTACTCCAACACGCAGGTGCCCTTCCTGCACAAGCGCGAGTTCGCCGAGTACCTCAACATGGACCCGGCGCGCATCCGCATCATCCAGCCGCCGATCGGCGGCGGCTTCGGCTCCAAGCTCGACGTCTATCCGTTCGAAGTCATCTGCGTGTTCCTCGCCCGCGCCGCCGGGCGCCCGGTGAAGCTGGTGTTCAGCCGCGAGGAAGAGTTTCTCGCCTCGCCCACCCGCCAGCCGGTGCTGCTCACCCTGCGCTCGGGCTGCAAAAAGGACGGCACCCTGACCTTCCGCCAGGTCCACACCCTGCACGACAACGGCGCCTACACCTCGTGGGGGGCGACCACGCCGTTCGTCATGATGCAGACCTTCTCCTCGCTGTACCGGGTACCGCACTGCGACTACCACACCACCGCGGTGTACACCAACAACCCCTACGCCGGGTCGTTCCGCGGCTACGGCAACCTGCAGGCGACCTTCGCCATCGAGCAGCACATGGACATGCTCGCCGAGGCGATCGGCATGGACCCGCTCGCATTCCGGCTGCAGAACGCCCAGGAGGCGGGCGAGGTCAGCGGCCAGGGCATGGTGTTCAAGAGCTGCGGCTTCAAGGACTGCCTCACCACCGCCGCCGCGCGCAGCGACTACCTGCACAAGCACCGCGACAACCTCGCCGCGCGCGACGCCCCCGGCCCGCTCAAGCGCGGCATCGGCATCGCCTCGATGCTGCACGTCGGCGGCGGCGCCAAGATCTACCCCTCGGACGGCTGCGGCACCATCCTCAAGCTCGACGATTTCGCCAACGTCACCCTCATCACCGGCGCCTCCGAGATCGGCCAGGGCTCGGAAACGGTGCTCTCCCAGCTCGTCTGCGAGGAACTCGGCCTGCCCATCGCCGCGGTCACCGTGGTCAACAACGACACCGCAATCACGCCCTGGGACGTCGGCGTCCACGCCAGCCGCACCACCTTCATCGCCGGCAACTCGGCGATCGGCGCCGCCCGCAAGGCGAAGGCCAAGATCCTCGCCGCCGCGGCGCAGAAGTTCGGCTGCGCGGCCGAGGAGCTCGACCTCTACGGCGGCCACATCGTGCGCAGCGACAGCGGCGAGGCCGTGGTCGAGCTCGCCCGCTTCATCCGCGGCCTGCACTTTTCCGAGCGCGCCGAGCTGATCATGACCACCCACTACTACGAGCCCCCCAGCGTGCACCAGGACAAGGGCTACAAGGGCGATGTCTCCGCCGCCTACGCGTGGGCGACCCAGGTCGTCGAGGTCGAGGTCGACACCGACACCGGCATCGTCAGGATGACCAAGGTCACCGGCGCGCACGACGTCGGCCGGGTGCTGAACCGGCTCGGCATCGAGGGCCAGATCGAGGGCGGCGTGGTGATGGGCCAGGGCTACGCGCTCACCGAGAACCTGATGATCGAAAACGGCGTCATGCGCAACCCGAACTTCCGCGACTACAAGCTGGTGACCGCGCCGGAAATTCCCGAGATGGACATTTCCTTCATCGAGTCGATGGACGGCGAAGGCCCGCAGGGTGCGAAGGGGGTCGGCGAGGCGCCCTCGATCTGCATCGCCGCGGCCGCCGCCAACGCGATCTACAACGCCACCGGCACCCGCCTCTTCGCCCTGCCGTTCACGCCCGAGGCGGTGTATGCCGCGCTCCACGGCCGCACCGAGAAACCGTACTGGAAACCGTGGAAGCCGGAATGAAGAAACGCACCATCCTCTCCATGGAGCAGGCGCTGTCGATGCCCTACGCCACGCTGCGCTTCGCCCAGCTCGGCTGGCGGGTGATCCGCATCGAATCGACCCCGGCCGGCGACGGCCTGCCGGGCGACCCGAACCGCTACATCGGCGCCAGGGTGCTCGACGACGACCGCCGCAGCTATTTCTTCGCACCCAACGTCGGCAAGGAAGCGATCGCCCTCAACCTCAAGGACCCGCAGGGCCAGGCCCTGCTGCGCCGGATCATCCAGGCCCTCGACGTGGACGTGTTCTGCTGCAACACCGTGCCGCGGCGCTACGCCCAGCTGGGCATCGACTACGACACCCTGCGCGCGGCCAAGCCCGATCTGATCTGGGCCGGGATCTCGGCGCTGGGGCCGGACTACCCGGACGCCCCCGGCTACGACCCGGTGCTGCAGGCGATGGCCGGCTACATGGAACTGACCGGTGACGCCGCCGGGCCGCCGACGCTGGCCGGCGTGCCGCTGATCGACCTCAAGGCGGGCGACGAGGTCTACGCCAACGTCCTGCTGGCGCTGCTCGAGCGTGCCGAGAGCGGACAGGGCCGGCGCATCGACGTGTCGATGCTGCAGGCCGCGACGTCCTGGCTGATCACCACCCTGCCCCTGCTCGACTTCGACTGCGACCCGGGGGAAATCACCCGCTGCGGCAACGAGCACCGCAAGTTCATTCCGACCAACGTCTATCCCACCGCCGACGGCTTCATCTACGTCGCGATCGGCAGCGACGTGCAGTGGAAGCGGCTCACCGAACTATCCCGCTTCGCCTCGATCGCCAACCCGACGCGCGCCACCAACGAAGGCCGCCACCGCGAGCGTGAGGCCATCCACCGCGACCTCGCGGCGGTGACCCAGCGCTACCCCACCACCGAACTGACCGCCGACTTCCGCACCGCCACCATCCCCCACGCCCCGATCCACGACATCCCGGCGGTACGCGACATGGAAGCGGTGCACCGCCGCCTGACCACCACCGCGATGCCCGACGGGCGGACGATCCACATGCAGCCGATGGCGGTGGACCTGCCCGAGGCGCACACCGCGCTGGGGCTGCCGCCGCGCTACGGCCAGGACACGCTGCGCGTGCTGCGCGAGGCCGGGGTGGATCAGGCGGCGTTCGAAACCTTGCGCGCCCAGGGCGTGATCGCCTGAGCCGGCGCGGCCACCGAGCACCACAGCAGCACCATCAGCATTCCGACCAAAGGAGGAGCACAACGATGAAAACAGGCAAGTTTCTGCTCGCGCTCGCGGGGGCGGCGCTGTTCGCCGCAATCCCGGTGCAGGCGCAGGTGAAGATCGGCGTGGTCGGTTCTGCGACCGGCCCGACCGCCTTCGTCGGCATTCCACAGCGCAACACCATCCCGCTGCTCCCCGACAAGGTCGGCGACACCCGCATCGAATACATCTTCCTCGACGACGGCAGCGACCCGACCGCCAGCGTCAAGGCCGCCCAGCAGCTGATCAGCGAGAAACGCATCGACGCCCTGATCGGGCCTTCCGGTTCGCCCAATGCGATGGGCGTGCTGTCGTTCATGGCCGAAGCGGAAACGCCGATGCTGGCCCCGGTGGGCACCGCCGCAGTGGTGCTGCCGATGGACGACAAGAAGCGCTGGGTGTTCAAGACCCACCCCAACGACGGTGTGATCGCACGCCAGCTGATCAGCGCGATGCAGGCGCGCAAGGTCGGCACGGTGGGCTTCATCGGCCTCAACGACCCCTACGGCGAGAACTGGTACCAGACCTTCGCCGAACAGGCGCAGGCGGCCGGCATCCGCATCGTCGCCAACGAGCGCTACGGCCGCCAGGACACCAGCGTCACCGGCCAGGTTGCCAAGCTCGTGGCCGCCCGCCCCGAAGTCGTGCTCGTGGCCGGGATCGCCGCCGCGGCGGCGCTGCCCCACCTTCAGTTGGTCGAGGCCGGCTTCAAGGGCGACATCTACCACACCCACGGCTCGGCTTCGGGCGCCTTCATCCAGATCGGCGGCAAGGCGGTCGAAGGCGCGCTGATCGTCGGCCCGATGCTGCTCGTCATCGACGAGATCGCCGACGATGTGCCGACGCGCGCGCTCGCCCACGAGTACGTCAGCCGCTACGAGAAGATGCATCAGCAGCGCCCGCCGATCTTCGGCGCCGGCGTCTATGATGCGGGCCTGCTGCTGGCGAACGCCCTGCCGCAGGCGCTCGAACGCGCGCAGCCGGGCACCCGGGAGTTCCGCAGCGCGCTGCGCGACGCCCTCGAACGCACCTCGGGGCTGCGCGCCTCGCAAGGGGTGATCGACATGAACGCGGCCGACCACTCCGGCTTCGACGACCGCGGCCAGGTGCTGATGACGGTGCGCGACAAGCGCTTCGTCCTCGTGCGCGACTAAGCCACCGCGACCGGATGCCCGATCCGCGCATCCGGTCGCCACATCCGGCGACCGCCCCTCCCGCTTGCCCGATTGCGGGCCACGAGCGCAGCAGGCCCTCCCCCGCACGCCGCTCCGCACGTCACTCGACTCGCCGCACATCGCTCCGATTCACGGTACATTGACGCCCGCGCCGGTCCGCCCGACGCCGCCCGCCCCCGGCAGCGCCTGCCGCCCTGCCTCGATCGACCGTGCCCCTCGACGATGCCACGACACCAGACTCCCTTTTTCGCCGCCGCCCTGTGGGCGAGCCCCTTCCGCCCCTTCTTCCTCCTCGCCCTCGCCTACGGCCCGCTGCTGATCGCCGCGTGGCTCGCCACCCTGCACGGCCTGTGGCCGCCCACCGCGCTGCCGGCCGGGCTGTGGCACGGCCACGAGATGATCTTCGGCTTCGCGATGGCGGTGATCGTCGGCATCGCCCTCACCGCCCTGCCGGGCTGGGCCGGAACGCCCGAGATCCACGGCCGCCGGCTGGCCGTACTGGTCGTCCTCTGGCTCGCCGGGCGCGCCGCCTTCCACCTTGCCCCGCACCTCCCGGCACACCTCCCGGCGGTCATCGACAACCTGCTGCTGCCGGTGCTGATCGCCTTCCTCGCCCCCCAGCTGCTGCGCGCGGCGAAGCCTCTGTACCTGCTCCTGCTGCCCATCCTCGCAGCGCTGGGCGCGGCCAACATCGCCTTCTACGCCGCCCACTCCGGCGCCGACCCCGCGCGCGCGGCGAGCGCGCTGCACGCCGCGCTCTACGCGATCATCGTGCTCTTCGTCCTCAAGGGCGGGGTCCTGACCCAGGTGTTCACCGGCAACGCGCTGCGCGCCCGCGGCCGCGGCACCCAGGCAAGCTTCCGGCGCGGGCTGGAAACGGTCGCCACCGCTGCCGTCGTCGCCCTCGCGATCGCCGACCTCGGCGGTGCCCCGCGCGCGCTCAGCGGCGGACTGGCGCTCTTCTGCGCCCTCGTCCACGCCTGGCGCACGGCGCGCTGGCAAGGCTGGCGGGTGATCGACGAGCCGCTGGTGCTGCTGATGCAGTTCGGCTTCCTGTGGCTGATCCTCGCCTTCGCGCTGAAGGCGGCGGCCGATCTCGGCGGGCTCGTCCCCGCCAACACCTGGATCCATGCATTTACCGTCGGCGCGCTGGGGATGATGATGCTGAGCCTGATGACCCGCGTCGGGCTGCGCCACACCGGCCGTCCGCTGGCCCTGCCCGCCAGCCTGCGGGCCGCCGCGCTGCTGATGCTGGCGGCCGCGCTGCTGCGCCAGGCGGTCGAGGTGGCCGGCCTCGGTCTGCGCCCGCTCACCCTCGCCGCAGTGCTGTGGGGGGCCGCCATCCTCGTGCCCTTGTGCCGTTTCGGGCCGCTGTTGCTGCGCCCCAGCCTGCCGCGGGCGGCAGCGCGCGCCGACGCGACGGCGGCGCGCCCGCCCTCCGGAGGCTAGACGCCCTGCACCGCCGCCAGGTCGGCCGGACGGTCGACGTCGATGAAGATCGCCTCGTCGTCGACGTCGATGCGGACGACCCGCTCCGGGTAGCGTTCGATCAGCCCGCGCGCGCCCTGGTCGCCCGCCAGCGCGCACATCTCGGCGAAGAAGGCGCGCGGCCACAGCACCGGGTTGCCGCGCCGGCCCTGGTGTTCGGGAACGATGATGGCCGGCTGCGCCGGATCGAACGCCTCGATCAGGCGATCGACGTGCGCGGCGCTGATCCGCGGCATGTCGCCGAGGAGCACGACCACGGCGTCGATGTCGTCGGCGAGGGCCGTGATGCCGACCCGTAGCGAGCTCGACATGCCCTGCGCGGGATCGGGGTTGCGGGCGAACCCGGCGCCACTGCCGGCAAGCGCCGCTTCGACCGCCCCGGCCTCGTGGCCGAGCACCACGGTGACCGAAGTGGCCCGCGAAGCGCGCGCCGCCATCACCGCGCGCAGCGCCATCGGCACACCATCGACCGCCAGCAGCAGCTTGTTCTCCGCCCCCATCCGCGTCGACCGCCCGGCGGCGAGCACCAGCGCCGCCACCCGGGGGCCTTCCGCGGCGGAACGCTCCGCCGCCGGAGCGCCCGCCGGCTCATCGGCGTCGTGCTCGTCACCGGCCGCAGCGGCATCGGTTTCATCCAGCGGCGCCCCGGCGGCCAGGATCGGATTACGGATCAAGCCGCCGACCCCCATCCGCACGATCTGCTCGCGCCCCACCGGCAGCCCGGCGAGCAGGCGCTGCAACACCCAGTCGAGGCCGTTCAGGCGCCGGGAGCGCCCGCAGCCCGGGAGCAGGATCACCGGCACGTCTTCGATGCGACCGAGCACGAGCATGTTGCCCGGCTCGGTCGGCATGCCGAAATGCTCGACCGTGCCGCCGGCCGCGACCAGCGCCGCGGGCGCGATGTCGCGCCGGTCCTTGGCGATCGTCGCCCCCGACACCAGCACCAGGTCGCATCCCGCGGCACGCGCCTGGCGCAGCATCGCCTCGATCGCGCCGTGTTCGTGCGCGCAGCGCAGCACCAGCGCCAGCCGGGCGCCGATCACCGCGAGCCGGTGGCGGGTGGCGGCAAGCGTGGTCTCCAGGATGTTGTCGCTCATGCCCGGGTGCGCGCTCATGATCAGCGCCGCCCGGCAGGAGCGGAAGGGCGCGAGCTTCAGCGGAATCGCTGCTGCCGCGCTCAGCGGACTCGCTGCAGCCGCACCCAGCGGGCCCGCCGCGGCGGCGATCTGCCGGCAGGCCTCGATCGACGCGCGCTGCACGCCGAAGGGAATGATCTTGACCGTCGCCACCACCTGCCCGGGGCGCACCGCCGTGTGCTGCGGCAAGGTGGCCACGGTGATGCCTTCGTCGACGCTGTTGAGGCGGTCCACGAGGGCCGGCTCGACCACCACCAGGCCGCGCCCCGAAGCATGCAGGTTGCAGCGTCCGGTCGGCGTCGAGCGGGCCTCGAGCAAGGGATCGGCGGCGGCGAACAGGGCGGCGATCTCGGCCGCGGCGCGGACCTCATCGACCTCGTCCGCGTCGAGGCGGGCACCGCTGACCTTCGCCACGCCCGCGGCGGCAAGGACGGCGAGATCCGCGGCATCGAGCCGGCGCCCCTTCTTGAAACGCGTTGCCGGCGTTCTCAGCGAGTGGGCGAGCAGCACGCCCTCGGCCTCGGCGAGGGGGAATTCGTCGAAGATCATGGCGCCGATGCCTTCTGCGCCGCCTGCCGCGGTGGCCGGGTCGGATCGCTCGCAGCCTCGCCGCGATAGCGGCACAGCAGGATCTGGGCGAGGATGGAGACGGCGATCTCCGCCGGCGCCCGCCCGCCCAGATCGAGACCGATCGGGGCGTGGATGCGTCCCAGGCGGTCGCCGAGGCCGGCCGCGGTGAGGCGCTCGACGCGCTTGGCGTGGGTGCGGGTGCTGCCCAGCGCGCCGAGGTAGAAGGCGTCGCTGGCGAGCGCGGCGATCAGCGCCGGATCGTCGAGCTTGGCGTCGTGCGACAGGGTCACGACCGCGGTCCGGGCATCGAGGCCGAGGGCGCGCAGCGCCTCGTCCGGCCAGTCGTGAACCATGCGCACCCCGGGCACGCGCTTTTCGGTGGCGAACGCCCGCCGCGGATCCACCACCACGACCTCGAAGCCGGCGGTCGCGGCCATCGGCGCCAGCGCCTGGGCGATGTGCACCGCACCGACGATCACCAGCCGTGGCTGCGACACGTGGCTGCGCACGAACACGTCGTCCTCGCCGTGGCGCAGCATGGCGCTGCGCCCCGCGCGCAGCAGCTGCCCGACCTCATCGAGCAGGGGGCCGGCGAGCGCCAGCTCACCGACCACCCCCATGCTGCCGACCAGGGCCTGCGCACCATCGGCGATCCGCGTCACCACGGCGACCGGGCGCTGGGCCCGGCGCTCGACCAGCAGCGCTTCGAACAGCTTCGTCTTCATCCGATCCGCTCCACATAAACCTGAATCCGCCCGCCGCAGGCCAGGCCGACTTCCCACGCCTGCTCGTCGCTGACGCCGAATTCGAGCAGGCGCGGCTCGCCGCTGGCGATCACGCGCTGCGCTTCGTCGATGACGGCGGCCTCGATGCAGCCGCCCGACACCGAACCGATGAACTCGCAGCGCTCGTCGGCGGCCAGATGGCTGCCTTCCGGGCGCGGCGACGACCCCCAGGTGCGCACCACCGTCGCCAGCGCCACGCCCCGGCCCTGCGCGCGCCAGTCCGCGATCTGGGCGAACAAGGCTTCGTCGCTGGCCGGCGGGGCGGGCCGCGATCCGCCGCCGTCGGCATCCGCGGTCGCCGCCGGGGCGGCCCGCCGCCGCCCGACTCCGGCGCTGCGGGCGTGGCGCTCGACCAGGTCGGCCAGCGCCGCCACACCCTGCCCCGCGCTCGCCACCGTCGGCACGAGTTCCACCGTCCACCCATCGACGCTGCGCAGCACGCCGCTCGCCTGCAGGTCGTGCACGGTGCGCGCGGCCTGGGGCAGATCGGCCTTGTTCACCACGAGGATGTCGGCGATCTCGAGGATGCCGGCCTTGGCCGCCTGCACCTCGTCACCGAGGCTGGGGGCACAGACCACCACCCGGCAGTCGGCCAGGTGGCGGATATCGACTTCGGACTGGCCCACCCCCACGGTCTCGACGATGACCACGTCGAAACCGGCCGCATCGAGGACATCGACCATCCGCTCGGCGGCACGCGCCAGCCCACCGAGCGCTCCCCTGGAGGCGAGCGAGCGGATGAACACCTGCTCGTCCTCGCCATGCTCGCCCATCCGCACCCGGTCGCCGAGCAGCGCACCGCCGCTGACCGGGCTCGAGGGATCGATCGCGAGCACCGCCATCCGCTGCCCGCGCCGGCGCAGTTCGGCCAGCAGCGCATTGATCAGGGTGGATTTGCCCGCCCCGGGCGCCCCGGTGATGCCGAGCACCTGGGCCCGGCCGAGCCAGGGCGCCAGCTGCTCGAGCAGCGGGACGAGCGCCTCGTCGGCGTTTTCGACCTGGGTCAGCAAGCGCGCGAGCACGGTACGCGACCCTGCCCGCAACGCGGATAAATCGGGAATGCTGGAGCGCATGCGCGGACGACCTCCCTGTTCGGGTATCCATGATACCGTATACAAAATACTGTCAACGCCATCGAAAAGATGCCGCGACCGGAAGGATGGAAGAGTAATACACCTGAGCCCCGCCACGCCCGGAAAGCCCTCTGCCATGAGCACTCCTCCCGAACTGTACGATCCGGCCTGCTGGACCCGCATGCTCGCCGCCGCGGCATGGCCGCCGGCACAGGCGAGCATCGGCGTGCTCACCCGCGCGGCGTTCAAGGCCCGCCGCGGCCGCCTCCTCAGCTGGTGCTTCCCGGCCACGGGGCCGCAGGCGAGCGTAGCGGACTGGGACGGGGAGGCGCCCGCCGAGATGGCCGTGCTGCTGGTCGCCGACGAAGCGGTGCTGCACGCCCTGCGCGGCGAAGGCCTCGCCCTGCTGCCGCGGCTCGTGCGCCGCGGCGAGCTCCACGCCTACGTCCTGAAAACCCGGGATGCGCTCGAAGCCGCCGGGCTCGACGAGTTCGTCGAAGACCTGGGGCTGGCCTTCCCGCGCCACTGAGCCTCAGCCCGGCGGGCGCTCGCGCCGCAGGTTGGTTTCGTACTGGCTGCGCGCGGACTGGTAGGGCTTCGGCCAGGCGATGCCGGCATGGCCGATCTGCGCCGCCGCGTGCAGGGTCCACGCCGGGTCGGCGAGGTGCGGGCGCGCGATCGCGCACAGGTCGGCGCGGCCGGCGGCGACGATGCTGTTGACATGGTCGGCGTCGTAGATCGCACCGACCGCCATCGTCGGCATCTCGAGCTCGTTGCGGATGCGGTCGGCGAACGGCGTCTGGTACATGCGGCCGTAGACGGGCGACGCATCGGGCACCACCTGGCCCGACGAGCAGTCGATGAGATCCGCCCCGGCGGCCTTGAACAAGCGCGCAATGGCGACCGCCTCGTCGGCGGTGTTGCCGCCGGGCGCCCAGTCGTGGCACGACAGGCGCACCGCCATCGGCTTGCCGGCGGGCCACACCGCGCGGATCGCGGCGAACACTTCGAGCGGGTAGCGCGCGCGGTTTTCCACGCTGCCGCCATAGTCGTCGTCGCGCCGGTTGGTCAGTGGGGAGAGGAAGCTCGACAGCAGGTAGCCGTGCGCACAGTGCAGTTCGAGGATGTCGAAGCCGGCCGCATCGGCCATCCGCGCGGCGCGGACGAAGTCCGCGCCGACCCGCTCCATGTCCTCCCGGGTCATCGCCCGCGGCGTCTGCGAGTGCGCCAGATAGGGCAGCGGCGACGCCGAGAGCAGCGCCCAGCCGCCGTCCTCGAGCGGCTCGTCGATGCCCTCCCAGGCGCGCTTCGTCGCCCCCTTGCGCCCGGCATGGCCGAGCTGGATGCCGATCTTCGCCGGCGACTGGGCGTGGACGAAATCGACGATGCGCTTCCACGCCGCGACATGTTCCGCCTTGTACAGGCCGGCGCAGCCCGGGGTGATGCGCGCGTCGGGCGCCACGCAGGTCATCTCGGTATAGAGCAGGCCCGCGCCGCCGAGCGCGCGCGCGCCGAAATGCACCAGGTGGAAGTCGCCCACGGTGCCGTCCTCAGCCGAATACATCGCCATCGGCGACACCACGACGCGATTCGCCAGCGCCAGCGTGCGCAGGCGGAACGGGGTGAACATCGGCGGCGGCGCCTTGCCCTCCGGCCCCGCCGCCCCTTCGCTGCGGGCAGTGAACCAGCGCTCGTAGCCTTCCAGCCAGGCGGCATCGCGCAGGCGCAGGTTTTCGTGTGAAATCCGCTGCGAGCGGGTCAGCATCGAGTACATCAGCTGCTCCGGCTCGAAGCGCTCGCAGTAGCGCGCGCCGCAGACTTCGAACCACTCCATCGCGTTCCAGGCCGCGTTCTGCAGGCGCAGGACGTCGATCCGGCGGGCATCCTGGTACTGCGCCAGGACCTGCGCGATCCCCTCCGGCGCATCGCCGTGGTCGCGGAAGCGGCGGGTGAGCTCGATCGCATCCTCGAGCGCGAGCTTGGTGCCGGAGCCGATCGCGAAATGCGCCGTATGCACCGCATCGCCCATCAGGACGACATGGCTCGAACCGTTGAAGTGGTACCAGCGCTCGCACTTGACGCGCTGGAAATTGAGCCACGCCGAGCCGCGCAGGTGGCGGGCGTTGCTCATCAGGCGGTGGCCGTCGAGGTGCTTCGCGAACAGGCGCTCGCAGAACGCGATCGACTCCGCCTGGCCGGCGCCATCGAGGCCGTGGGCCTTCCACACCGCTTCGGGACATTCGACGATGAAGGTCGTGGTCTGCCCGTCGAACTTGTAGACGTGGGCCTGGAACCAGCCGTGCTCGGTCCTTTCGAACAGGAAGGTGAACGCATCGAACAGCTTGTTCGTGCCCAGCCAGATGTAGCGGTTCGGACGGGTGACGATGTCGGGCTGGAAGATTGCGGCGTACTTGCTGCGAATCCGCGAATTGATCCCGTCGGCGGCGATGATCAGGTCGGCATCGGGGAATTCGGCGTCGGTGTCGACTTCGCGCTCGAACTCGAGCTCGACGCCGAGCGCCTCGCAGCGCACCTGCAGGATGTTGAGCATCTGCTTGCGGCCGATGCCGACGAAGCCGTGGCCGCCGCTGCGGATCACCTTGTCCTTGAAGCGCAGCTCGACGTCGCCCCAGTGGTTGAACGCGAGCTGGATCGCGTCGGCGGTCTCGCCGTCCCATGCGCGCATGTTGTCCATGGTCGCATCGGAGAACACCACGCCCCAGCCGAAGGTGTCGTAAGGCTTGTTGCGCTCGATGACGCGGACCCGGTGCGCCGGGTTGAGCTTCTTCATCAGGATCGCGAAGTACAGGCCCGCCGGCCCGCCGCCGATGCAGACGATATGCATGATGAGTCTCCTCCGAGTGCTGGGTGATGAATCCGGAGCGGCGCCGCCGGATCAGTCGTGCGCCGTGTGTTGCCGAACGGCCGCCCGGGTCGCCGCAAACGCTTCGAGCGCACGCTCGAACTCGGCCACCGCCGCGGCCGGCACGCTCGTGCCGCACTCGTAGCATGCACCGCTGATGCGGTCGAACCAGCGGCAGCCGCACTGGTCGCAGGCCAGCTCGGGGGCGCCGGCGGGATTGTGGAAGATCATCGGCAGGCGCCCAGAAAGGCCAGACCGAGGGTGTCGAGAAAGTCCTCGTAGCCCGCGTCCTGCAGCTCGTACTTCGTGCGCAGGACGAAGAACAGGATGCCGCCCTGGCGGATCCGGCGCTTGATCGTCGACAGCGCATCGCCGTCGAGGCTGGCTTCGAGCGCGGCGAGCGCGGCCTCGTCGGCGACGAACAGCAGATCGACCGCGGCCGCCTCGAAGCCCGGAAAGCGCAGCGTGCTTGCGACCATGCCGCGGCCGCTGGCGCACCACTTCATCATGTCGAGGCCGCGGCAGTGCTCGACCACACCGGCGACGTGCTTGCCGGGCTGGATCCCGGAACCGGCGCGCGCCACGAAACCGACCGCCGAGCCGGGCAGCATGTCGGTGAACAGTTCGGCATGGCGGTCCAGCATCGCCTGCCAGCGCGCCAGCGCCCCGAACCCGCCGCTGGTGGCGGCGGGCGCCGCTTCGAGCTCAACATCCATCGCCTGTCCTCCCCGCGCCGCCGGACGAAGCCGGCGGCGCCTTGCCGCACGCTCCGCCCTTACTCGGGCAGCATCGCGGTGACTTCGATCTCGACCTTCGCCCCGTGCTCGACGAAGCCGGCCACCTGCAGCGCCATCATCACCGGGAAGTGGCGCCCGATCAGCTCGCGGTACACTTCGCCGATCTCGGCCAGGCGGGTGTTGTATTCCGCGGCGTCGGCGAGGAACCAGTTCATCCGCACGATGTGCTCGGGGCGGGCGCCGCCGGCGGCAAGGATGGCGACGATGTTGGTCAGCGCCTGGCGGATCTGGCCGACCAGGTCATCGGTGCGGAACACTTCCTGCTCGTCCCAGCCGACCTGGCCGGCGACGAACACCGTGCGCCCGCTGGCGATGATTCCGTTCGAATAGCCCTTGGGACGTTTCCATCCCGGCGGTTGCAGTACCTGCATATGCACTCCTCGTGGTTGTGGTGTCTGTGTACGGAACGTGCGCAGCGCGCACGCCCCCCTGCAGTATCTAGATCCGCACGCCGAGGCGGTAGCCCTCGTGGATCGCCGCATCGAGCCCGCGGGCGATCACCGCGTCGCCGGCACCGTGCAGCTCGTCGATCATCCACTGGAACTCGTGGAACAGGTCGTGGTTGGCCTGGCGCGGCCCGGATACGATCACGCTGTCGGCGGCGACGAAGATCTCCTCGCCCTGGGCGTTGCGGATCGTCGCCCCCTCCGCGCTCACGCGGGCGAGCTGGGAAGAGGTCAGGGTGCGGATCTCGAGTTCCTCGATCCACGCCGAATGGCGCCACTTGAACGACGGCATGACGTCGCCGGCGATGCGTTTTTCCTCTTCGACGATCACCACCTCGTGGCCCTGCTTGCACAGCGATTCGGCCAGCGTGAGCCCGATCTTGCCCGCCCCCACCACCACCACGCGCCGGCCCGGCACGATCTTGCCGGCGGCGACGTCGAGCGCATCGACGAGGCGCTCGCGGCCGTCGAGGTGGCGGTAGGCCTTGAAGTCGGTGCGCGATCCGGCGGCGACGATGCAGACGTCGAACTGGTGCAGGATGCTGCGCATGAACTTGGCGTTGGCCTCGGTGTTGAAGCGGACGTCGATTTCCATCTTCCTCGCCATCGTTTCGTAGTAGCGCACCACCGAGAGCAGGTCGTCGGGGCGGGCGAGGTCGTTCGACGCATAGCCGACGAGGCTGCCGCCGATGCGCTCGCCTTTTTCGAACACGGTGACGTCGTGGCCGCGGCGCTTGGCGGTGATCGCCGCTTCCATGCCCGCCGGGCCGGCGCCGATGATCATGATCTTCTTCTTCACCGCCGCCGGGGTGACGTGGTACTCGGGCTCGACTTCGTGGCCGAGCGCGGGGTTCATCGCGCAGGTGTAGGGCAGGTCGCGGAACAGGCGCGACAGGCAGTTGAGCGAGCCGATGCAGCGGCGCACCTCGTCGAGCCGGTCTTCGGCGGCCTTGTGCAGCAGCTCGGGGTCGGCCAGCATCGGCCGGCACACTTCCCAGTAGTCGAACACGCCCTCGGCGATGCACTGGTTGGCCATCACCGGGTCGGGCAGGCGGTTGCCGAAGGTGATCAGGGTGTTCGGGAAGAGCTTCTTCGCCTTCGCCGCGAGGTAGTTCCAGTGCCCGGGAGCGACGTCGCGGCCGATCGAGGACTCGGGCGCTTCCTGCCAGCCCACCGTCACCGAGATCATGTCGACGCCGCAATCGACCGCCTGCTGCATCAGCTCGAAACATTCGTCCTCGCTGTTGCCGCCCCACTTGTCCATCAGCTCGGCGCCGTTGAGGCGCACCACCAGGGGGTGCTCGGGGGTGGCCTGCTTGATCGCGTCGATCAGCTCACGCATGAAGCGGCCGCGGTTCTCGATCGAGCCGCCGTATTCGTCGCTGCGCTGGTTGGTGAAGCGCGAGTTGAAGTTGGCCAGCAGGTAGCCCATGAAGCTCGTCACTTCGGTGCCGTCGAAGCCGGCGCGGATCGCGCGCTTCGCCGCCTCGGCGTGCTGCACGACGATGGCGCGGATCTGCTCCTTGGTGAGTTCGCGCGGCGGGCGGAAGTGCGGCAGGGTCTGCGGCACCACCGAGGGCTGGATGCAGTAGCCGAGGTCGATGCCGCCGTAGCGCCCGGCGTGCAGGATCTGCTGGATCGCGACCGCGCCGTTGTCGTGGATGTACTGCGCGATGGTCTCGAACTGGGGCAGGAACTTGTCGTCGAACAGCGCCACCTGGCGGAAGTAGGCCTTGCCTTCGCCGAGCGGGTCGGGGTAGGCGCCCTGGTTGGTGATGATGCCCGCCCCGGTGCCGGCGATCACCCGCGTGCGCGCCAGCTCGCGCGGCGTGATGAAGCCGTCGCGGGTGTTGTAGTTGGATACGCAGCAGGCGCCGTACTTGACCATGTTCTTGGTCGCGTAACGGCCGATGCGGCCGGGCTTGAACAGGTGGGGCAGCTTGAGCTCGCCGGGCAGGGCCATCGACATCTCCTCATCGAATCGTTGTGCAGGGACCGCACACGCTGCCCGCCAGCGGGCAGCGCCAGCCGGAGCGAAAGCCGGGCCATGAGCGGAAAGGCGGTGCAACGCCCCCTCCGGCGGAGGGAGCGGGGATTCAGGGGGGCTGGGACTCAGGGGGTCTGGGTGAAGTCCGGCTTGCGCTTTTCCTGGAAGGCGGAAATGCCCTCGCGTGCCGCTGCGGTGCATGCGCTGTCGCCGAACGCGCGGTAGCCGACTTCGAGTGCGGCCTCCAGCGTCGGTGCCGCGGCCGCGGCGCGGATCGCCTGTTCCATGATCGCGATCACTTCCGCGCTCAGCGGCTGGCCGCTGGCCGCCTTCGGTTCGATCGGGGCGAGCGCGCCGAGCTCGACGGCACCAGCGGGAATGCCCGCGACCTGGCCCTGGAGCGCCTTCACCCGTTCGACCGCGGCCAGTACCAGGCTGCGGTAGTCGTCGGCGAGCGCATCGACCACCCCCAGCTCGAGCGCGCGCGTCGCCTGCAGGCGTTCGGCGCGGCGCAGCATGGCGTGGAATTCGGCCGCCGCCTGCGGCCAGCGCCGGTAGGGCACGACCATCGCGCCGATGCCGTGGACGATGCCCAGGGTGACTTCGGGCATCTGCATCCAGGCCTGGCGCTGGGCGACGATGCCGTGGCAGCGGGTGGCGAGCTCGAAGCCGCCGCCGAGCACCATGCCGTTGAGGGCGGCGACCACCGGCTTCTTCATCCGGTCGAGGTGAACGAGCAGGCGCGAGCAATCGCGTGCGTACTGCGCCGCGCCCTCGGCGTCGCCGAGCAGGCGCGGGAAGCGGCCGATGTCGGCGCCGGCGCAGAAGGCGCGGTTGCCGTAGCCGACGATGACGAAGCCGGCCACCGCGGGGTCGTGCTCGTAGCGCCGGATCACCGCGAGGATCTCGTCGGTCATCTCGTCGTGGAGCGCGTTCATCGCCTCCGGCCGGCGCAAGGTGATCACCTTCACGCCGTCGAGCTCGTCGACGAGGATGTGGCGCAGGAAGTCCTGGTAGTCGTCCAGCGGGCGCCGCGCCCCCGGCATCCCCGGGCGTTCGATGCAGAAGCGCTGCAGCAGCGCGCCGGCCTCGCCACCGCCGAGCGCCTTCATCAGGTCGAGCGGCCCGGCGCGGAAGGCGAGCGCCTGGCGGCAGCCGAAGTCGAGATCGGCCGCTTCGCCGATGCCGCGGTCGAGAATATCGACGGTCTGCGAGAACAGGATGCCGAGCAGGCGCGCGCGGATCGCCGCCGCCAGCGCGGGCGCGACCTCCACCGGCCGCCCCGGCGCCACCGTCAGCCAGCGCTCGACGGCGCGGAAGATCGGCGCCGGGCGGTAGTGCCGGCCTTCCATCTCGGCCTGCAGGGTGTTGGTCTCGGTGATGATCGGGTTGCCGTTGGCCAGGTTCAGCACGAAGAACGGCCCGGCATGGACGAACTCGCCGGCGACGCTGTCGATCTCGGCCGCGGTGGCATCGTCGAGGAGCAGCGCAGCCTCGTTGCACCAGTTGTCGAACACCCGGTCGAGCATGAAGCAGGCGACGTCGGCAGTCACCAGCGGCACCTTGCCGGTCAGGCAGAACACCTGGCGCAGGTGCTCGACCACTTCCGGCGCGGTCTTCTCCCAGCGCACCACCTCGACCACCGGATTGCGCCACGCCGGGGCGAAGAAATGGGTCACCATGGCGCGCTCCGGATGGCGCAGCGCGGCGAAGATCTGCGCCGCCGGGAGCGAGCTGGTGTTGGAAGTGATCAGCGCATCGGGGCGCACGATCGCTTCGACTTCGGCGAAGATCCGCTTCTTCAGCTCGATGTTCTCGGTCGCCGCCTCAAGCACCCAGTCGGCGTCGGCGAGGTCGCGGTAATCGAGGGTGCCGATCAGGTTCTCGGTCACTGCGGCAGCCTGCGATTCGGTCATCTTGCCCTTCGCCAGCGCCTTCGCCGCATACGCCCGGAAGCGCTCGATCGCACGATCGACCGCTTCCCGCGAAATATCGACGAGATAGAGCTTGAGCCCGGGCAGCGCGCTCTTCAGGTAGTAGCCGATGTCCGGCCCGATCGTGCCGGCGCCGATGATCGCCACCGTGCGGGGCAAGGGCCGCGTCGGTGCGGCGAGCAAGGGATTGGCGAAGCTGCTGGCCATGTACGGATCTCCTCTGGTGTGTCGTTCGGCGCTGCTGGCGCAGCGCTCGCCTTCTTTGTATACAGTATCCCGTACTCCGATGGATAAATGCAACACACCCGTGGAATTTCCTCCCGACTCCGCTCACCGCATCGCACCCTCCCCGCGCAGCCCGCTCGCGCGCACCACCCGGCGGTGCACGGCCTGGGCGACGAGCGCGTCCCCGCCCGCCGTGGCCAGGGTCAGGAAGCCGCGGGCGCGGGTGATGCCGGTGTACAGCAGCTCGCGGGTCAGGATCGGCGCGAGGCGCTCCGGCAGCACCAGGGCGGTGTGGGTGAACTCCGAGCCCTGCGATTTATGCACCGTCAGCGCATAGACCGTCTCCACCGCCTGCAGGCGGCTCGGCAGCACCCAGCGGATACCGCCGCTGCCGTCGCCCGCGGCGAAGGCGACGCGCAAGCGCACCGCCCCCTCCATCCCGCCCTCCATCCCGCCCTCCGCGGCCGGCTCGGGTACCGCCAGGGTGATCCCGATGTCACCGTTCATCAGCCCCAGCGCATAGTCGTTGCGGGTGACCAGCACCGGCCGCCCGGCATACCAGCCGTCGACCGCGGGAATCAGCCCGGCCGCGTGCAGCATCCGGGCAACGCGCGCATTGAGCCCTTCCACCCCCCAGGGGCCGCGGCGCAGTGCGCACAGGAGCTGGAATTCGCCGTGCGCCTGCAGCACCGCGCGCGCCCAGGCGTCGATCGCGGCGGCGCCTGCCGTGTGCGGCGGCCGCCGGCGGCGCATCTCCTCCAGGTAGTGGCGGTAGCCACGGCGTCGAGCGCCGCCCCGATCGCCCGGCGCCGCCCCTGCGGACGGCCCCCGGTCGGCCGTGCCGCCCTCGATCACGAGGCGCCGGAGCACGGCGTCGTCCTCGCCGTCGAGGGCGATCCATTGCAGTGCCTCCTGCGTTCCGGCAGATGCCGCCAGCACCTGCACGACCTCTTCCGCGGCGCCGGCATTGACCGCCGCGGCGAGCCGGCCGATGCCGCTGCCGGCGGCGAAGCGGAAGCTGTGGCGGAGCATGGCCACCGCCTGGTCGAGCGCACTGCCGGTGGGATCGACCAGCGCCGCGGCTACGTCCTGCCCGCTCACCGCCCGCAGCCACGCGGCCGTGGCCGGGGTGTAGCGCCCCCGGTGCGCCTGCGCGCACAGCTCGCCGAGCACGGCGCCGGCTTCCACCGAGGCGAGCTGGTCCTTGTCGCCGAGCAGGATCAGGCGGCTGCGCGGGGGCAAGGCCGCGAGCACCGCGGTCATCATCTCGAGGTCGATCATCGACGCCTCGTCGATCACCAGCACATCGAGCGCCAGCGGATTGCGGGCGCCATGGCGAAAACGGCGGCTGTCCGGGCGGCTGCCGAGCAGGCGATGGAGGGTACCGACGGTGGTCGGAATCGCCGCGCGCACCGCCTCGCCCTGCGCCAGGCCGTCCAGCGCAAGGCGGGCAACGGCGCCGGCAATGGCTTCGTTGAGACGGGCGGCGGCCTTGCCGGTGGGCGCGGCGAGGCGGATGCGCAGTGCCCGGGCCGGCGCGCCGCCGGAGGCGGGGGCGGACAGGGCCAGCGCCTGGAGCAGGGCGAGCAGCTTCACCACGGTGGTGGTCTTGCCGGTGCCGGGACCGCCGGTGACGATCGCGAACGCACTGCGCGCGGCGAGCGCACAGGCGAGTTTCTGCCAGTCGGGCGCGGGCATGGGCACAGGCCCGGCGGCAGCGGGAAAGAGCGCATCGAGCGCCGCACGCAACGCCGCGCACGGCAGCGTAGCGGCGAGCGCCGCAGAGCGGGCGAGGCGCGCGTCGAGGGCCGCGCCCACCGCCTGCTCGTACTGCCAGTAGCGCCGCAGGTACAGCCGCGTGCCGCGCACCACCAGCGGCGTCGCCCCGGCGCCGCAACCGACCAGGCGCGGATCGTCGAGCGCGCGCTGCCAGCGCGCCAGCTCGAGCCCGGCAAGCACACGCGCGGGCAGGTCGTCCGCCCCCTCGTCCTCGCCGTCCGCCGCTTCAGGCGGCAGGGAGAGGGCGAGCGCGGGATCGGCGAGGGTGGCGGCGAGATCGAGGCAGACATGGCCGCGGCCGAGCTGGTGGCTGGCCAGCGCCGCGGCGAGCACCAGCAGCGGATCGGCATCGGGCACTTCGCGCCACAGGAAGCCGGCAAAGGCGGCGTCGAGCGGGCGCAGCCAGCCGCGCTGCGCCCAGCGCGCGATCAGTGCCTGCATCCGGCCGCGGGCGTCGCCGGCAGGGTCGCCGGCCGCCTGGCGGGCGGAATCCGCCGGCGCCGGAGCGCCGGGGAGCGGAAGGAGCGCCGGGAAAGGCGTCGGCAGGGCGGGAATCATTCGCTCCCCTCCGCAAGCCGGGCAGCCACCGCCCCCCCTCCGCCCACCGCGCCGGTGCCGGCGAAGAGCCGGTCGAGGGTCTCGATCAAGGCCTTCGGCGGGCGCTCGAAGTGCACGCCGGCGCCGGGCGCACGGCTGCCGCGCAGGAACAGGTAGAGCGCGCCGCCGACGTGGCGGTCGTAGTCGTATCCGGGCAGCCGCGCCTGCAGCAGGCGGTGCAGCGCCAGCAGATAGAGGGTGTATTGGAGCTCGTAGCGCTGGGCGAGGACCGCCGCCCGCATCGCCGCGGCGGTGTAGGCGCCGTCATCGGCCCCCAGCCAGTTCGACTTGTAGTCGGCGACGTAGAAGCGCCCCTCGTGCTCGAACAGCAGGTCGATGAAGCCCTTGAGCATGCCGCCGAGGGTGTCGGGGAGCAGTGCCGGGCGGGCCGCGGCGTCCAGCGTGTGGGCGCACACGAGGCGGTCGAGGACGCGGGTATCGAGCGTATCGACGGTAAGCCAGAACTCCATCTCCGCCACCACGGCGCCGAGGCCGGCCAGGCGCAAGCGGGTCGCCGCCCGCCCGGGCGCGGCCGGCAGCGCCAGTTCGGCGGCGAGGAAGTGCTCCAGCCACGCCGTCAATGGCCCGATCCAGGCCTCCCAGCCGCGCATCCGGCAGCGGCGCGCGACCGTGTCACGCAGCCCACCGGGGTCAGCCGCCAGGGACGCGAAACCGCGCTCGGCGGCCCATTCGAGCAGCTCGTGGAGAAAGGTACCGGCCTCGGCGCCGCGCGGGAAGGCGTGCAGGCCGGCGCCCTGCGCCGGCACGCTGTGCGGCGGCGCGGCGAGGAGCGGCGTGGCGTGCAGGGTTTCGTGGAAAGTGGCTTCGGCGGCGCTGTCCGGCGCCGCGGGCGGACGCACCCCGCGCGCCTCGGCCTCGGCAACCGCATCGGCGATCGCATCGGCGACTGTATCCGCAACGGCGGGCGGGAGGCCGTCGCCGTGCCCGCCGGTTTTCAGCGCCGAATAGCTCGCGATCCACCAGTGCTCGCGCACGCTGCGCCGCGGCCGGCGCGCCGGGCCGGGCACGGCATCGGCGCCGGGCGCCGCGTAGCGCTCGGCGGTGGGCTCGGGGGCCGGCGCCACCGCGATGCAGTCGGCCTCGCCCTTGAGCGCCCGCAAGTGGGCTTCGAGGGCGGCGGGAGCGATCGGCGCGCCCCCCGCGAGGAGGTAGCCGAAGGCGCTGTGCTCGAGCTCGTCGAGCGGCGCCAGCCCAACCCAGGTCGCATGGCGGGCGCGGGTGAGGGCGACGTAGAGCTTGCGCAGATCCTCGCCCAGGCGCTCGCGGTCGGCGCGGGCGAGCGTGTCCTCGTCGGCGCACAGCAGCAGCTGCGCCCGGCCGCCGGCGTCATGCACGGTGAGCGGGCGGTCGGCGGCCCCGACCCGGCGCCAGGAGCAGGCGAACGGCAGAAAGACGAGGGGATATTCGAGGCCTTTCGACTTATGCACGGTGACAACCTGGACCAGGTCGGCGTCGCTTTCGAGGCGGATCTGGCGCCCCTCGTCGCCGCTCCCGGTGCGCGCGCCGGGCTGGCGCTGGCGGGCCAGATGGCGGATCAGGGCATGCTCGCCGTCGAGCACGGCAGAAGCCTGCTGGAGCAGTTCGGCGAGGTGCAGGAGGTCGGTCAGCGCCCGCTCGCCGCCGTTCACCGCGGCGGCGCCGAGCAGGCGCGCGGGGACGTCGAAGTCGTGCAGCAGCCGGCGCAGCATCGGCAACACTCCCTGGCGGCGCCACAGCTCGCGATAGCCGCGAAACTGCAGCACGCGGGCCTCCCACGCGCGCTCGTCGCGGTCCAGGCCATCGAGCGCGGCCCAGTCCAGCCCCAGGGTCGCGGTCGCCAGCGCAGCGCGCAGCAGGCGCGCGTCGTCGGGCTCGGCGCACGCCGCGAGCCAGTGCTGCAGTTCCTCGGCGCGGGCGCTGTCGAACACCGAGTCGCGATCGGACAGGTACACGCTGCGCACGCCGCGCACGGCAAGCGCGGCGCGGATCGCATCGGCCTCGTCCCGGGTATGGACCAGCACGGCGAGGTCGCGCGGGCGCAGCGCAGCGAACCCGGTCCCGGCGACGAAACCCGCCGCTCCCGCGCGGCCGCGGTTCAACAGGCGCACCATCGCGCTGGCACAGGCGGCGGCCATCTGTTCGCGGTAGGCACCCTTGGGCAGGCTCTTGCCGTCCTCCCGCGCCGCCAGCCACCATGCGGTGAGCGCCGCGACCGGCCGGCCGTCGATCTCCAGCGTCTCCTTCCGCCCCTGCGCTGCGGCGGGAATGAAGGGCAGCGGGTTGTCGTCCGGGCTTGCGCCCGGGGGACGGAACAGGAAGGCACCAGCCCCGGCGGAGCGCGCCTCGGCGAAACCGAAGCAGCGGTTGACCGCCGCCACCATCGGCGCCGTCGAGCGGAAGTTGCGGCCGAGCGTGTACCGGCGGCCGGCGCAGGCACGCCGGGCGGCGAGGTAGGTGAAGATGTCGGCGCCGCGGAAAGCGTAAATCGCCTGCTTGGGGTCGCCGATCAATACCAGCGCGGACGGCATCCCGGCTCTGGAGTGCGGGTCCGCGCCCGCCCGGGTCACCCCGTACACCGCGTCGAAGATGCGGAACTGCACCGGGTCGGTGTCCTGGAACTCGTCGATCAGCGCCACCGGGAACGTGCTGCGGATGCGCTCGGCGAGGCCCGCACCGTTGTCGCCCTGCAGCGCACGATCGAGCCGCGTCAGCAGATCGTCGAAGCCCATTTGCGCACGGCGCTGCTGCTCGGCGGCGAAGCGCGCGGCGACCCAGCACGCGGCATGGCGCAGCAGGTCGCCAAAGGCGTCGGGCAAGGCCGCCAGCGCCGCCGGCAGCGCGGCGACCGCCTCCAGCGCAGGGTGCGACGGCGGCGCGCCCTTGTCCGCCTTCCAGGCATCGGCCAGTCCGGCCGGCGTCAGCCGCGTCCACCCCGTGCCCAGCTCGAGGTGGACCGCCCCCGGGTCGCCCGCCCAGGCGCGCAGCTTGTCGAGCCAGGGCAGGTAATACTGCGCCCGGAGCTTCTGTCCATTGACGCAGGCGCCGGCCACCGCCCGCTCGAGCAGGGCCTGCAGTTCGTCCGCCCAGCCCGGCCAGGGCGCTTTCAGCGCAGCCAGGCGGCGCTCCCGTTCGGCCGCCGCCTGGCCGAGCAGCGCCGCGGGCGCGCTGCGCGGAGCCGACGCTTCGAGCGCCGCGGCGTGCCCGACGAGGCGCTCGAGGGCCTGCTGCAGGGCCTGCGGCCCGCTCCACCAGTGCGCGACTTCGGCGGCCTGCGCGGCATCGAGGGGGACGATGAAGGTGCGCCAGTAATCGCGCACGGCTTCGGCCAGCAGTTCGCCCTGGTCCGCCTCCAGGGTCTGGGTGAACAGGCTGCCGCTGGCGAACGCGTGCTCGCGCAGCATGCGCTTGCACCAGCCGTGGATCGTCGATACCGCGGCCTCGTCCATCCACTCCGCGGCGAGCTGCAGCTTGCGCGCGCAGGCCGGCCAGTGCTCGGGAGCATGGTCGGCGCGCAGGCGGGCGAGGAAGTCATCATCCACCGCCGTCGGCCCCTCCCCCTGCGCCCCCTCCCCCTGCGGCGCGGGGAGGAAGGCTGCGGCGGCTTCGGCGAGGCGGGCGCGGATGCGCTCGCGCAGCTCCTTGGTCGCCGCTTCGGTGAACGTGACGACGAGGATCTCGGGCGGCGCGAGGGCACGCGCGAACGCATCCGCGCCGCCGTGGCCCAGCACCAGGCGGACGTACAGCGCGGCGATGGTGAAGGTTTTGCCGGTGCCGGCGCTGGCCTCGATCAGGCGCTGGCCGTGGAGCGGGAAGCGCAGTGGATCGAGGGGAGCGCCGCCACCGGCCGCCGGCGTCATGGAGTGCGGCGCGCTCATCGGCCACCTCCCGCACCCGCGGGGCCGACACCCACCCGCCCGCCACTGCCACCCGGCAGCTCGCCCCCTTGCGCCGCGCCCCCGAATGCCTTCACCTGTTCGACGTTCACTTCCGGCTCCTCCCGCTTCCTGCATCCCCTGCCCCACCGTTCCTCCGCCCTCGCCGTTCCCCCTCCGCCCCCTCCGCCCGCTGGTGGATGGCGTCCTGCAGCGGGCGCAGCAGGTGCTCGGCCAGCGCCTGGAACTCGCCGCCGCCGACGAGGGCATCGAAGTCGGGAAAGGCGCGGCGCAGATAGGGACTGGCACCCAGTTCGCCGTCATTGCCGTAGCCGCCTTCGTAGACCGTCCGCGCCGCCGCCAGCGCCTTGCCGGCTACGCTCCCTTCCTCCCGCTCCCCGTCCCCCCGCTCCACCTCCCCGCCGTGCGCGGAGCCGGGCCGCGCGCGCAGCCAGGCGAATGCGGTCCGGGGAGGCAGCGGCAGGGGGCGGCCCATTCCGGCCTGCCAGGCGGCGAGCAGGTCGCGCAGGCGCTCGGCGGCAGCGGCGGCCTCGAGCGGCGCGAGCACGACCACCCCTTTCTTGCTCACCACCACCGTGGTCACCGCGCCCCGGGCGCACTGCCAGGCCAGGTGCCGGACCCAGTGGCGGATCAGTTTTTCGCCGCGGTAGTGGCGCTCCTTCACCAGGTCGCTGCGTTCGAGCACGATGACGGCGGATGAGGCGCCCGGGACGGCGCCCGCGGCGGCTCCTCCCGCGCCCGCTCCCTCTGCGATCTTGGCCTCGCCGCCCCCGTCACCGTCGCTGCAGCGC
Organism: Thauera chlorobenzoica; assembly: GCF_001922305.1. NCBI lineage: Bacteria > Pseudomonadati > Pseudomonadota > Betaproteobacteria > Rhodocyclales > Zoogloeaceae > Thauera > Thauera chlorobenzoica. The sequence continues at coordinate 2,029,411 of NZ_CP018839.1, read as the reverse complement.
AGGCCGCCGAGCCAGTCGGCGAGTTCGAGGCGGACGCCGTCGCATACCGCCTCGAAGCGCAGCTCGAATTCGCCCTCCACCTTCCGCGGCCAGCGTGCGAGGGCCTGGGCGTAGGCGTCGAACAAGGCCTCCATCGGCTCGGCCAACTCGGTCGCGAGGCGCTCGCCGAAGGCCCCCGCGGCCAGCTCGCCGCGACGGCGGATCGCCCCCAGGCAGGCTTCGCGCGCTGCTGCCGGGGCCTCGCCCCGGTCCAGGGCATCGGCCTGGGCGGTGATCAGTTCGTCCTGCAGCTGCCACTTCTGCAGGCCGTCGAGAACGAACGGCTCGACATCCGTGCTCGCCGGATCCTCGTGCTCGAACGCGACCCCGAGGCGGCGGCGGAAGAAGGCCTTCACCGGATCGTGCAGGAAATCGGCCAGCTCGCCCACGCTGAGCGGCTCTTCGCGCGGCATCGGCGGCAGCGCGGCGGCCCCGGCGGCGGACGCCGGAGGCGCGCCGCGACGCCATTCGTGGGCATAGGTAAACAGCGCCGACGGGGCCGGATCGGGGGCGAAGTAGCGCATGCTGAAAGGCTGGAGCGGGTGCCCGACGGTGAGCGCCGCAAGCAGCGCCCGCGCCGCCTCCGCCGCGCTGGACACCTTATCGCCCGCCAGGCGCCAGCCGGCGCCGAGGTGGTCGCGCAGCTGGCCGACCAGCACCGAAGGCGGGCGCTCGGTGTTGTCGTTGATGCTGCGCCCCACCCACGACACGTACAGGCGTTCGCGCGCCGACAACAGCGCCTCGAGGAACAGGTAGCGGTCGTCCTCGCGCCGCGAGCGGTCGCCGGGGCGATAGTCGCGCCCCATCAGGTCGAAGTCGAGCGGCTCGCGGGTGCGCGGATAATCACCGTCGTTCATCCCCAGCAGACAGATGTGGCGGAACGGGATCGCGCGCATCGGCATCAGCGTGGCGAAGGTCACCGCGCCGGCGAAAAACCGCTGGCCGAGGCCGCCGTCGTCGACACTGTCGAGCCAGTGTCCGGCCACCACCGCCAGCGGCAGGGGCTCGTCCAGCGCCGCCTCGTCGCAGGCGTCGAGCCAGCGCTGGAGCGCGGCCTCGAGGCGCGACAGGGTGTAGGCGTCGGCCGCCGTCGCCGGCGCGAAGAAGTGCGCGAGCAGGGCGCGCAGGCGCTCGCCCCAGGCGCGCGGCGTGGCCGGCGTGCGCAGCATGCGCCAGGCGTCGTCGAGGCGGGCGAGGAGCATGGCGAGGGGGCCGAGCAGCGCGGCATCGAGGCCGCCGATCTCGCCATAGGGCTCGATGTCCTGCCACGGCGCCGCCTCAATCCCCGCCGCGTACCCCAGCAGCATCCGGCGCAGGCCGAACAGCCAGCTGTTCGGCGCCGCCTCGCCGGCGTCGGGCAGCGCCAGCTGGGTGCGCTGTTCGCCGTGCAGCGCCCAGCGGATGTTGGCCCCGCGGATCCAGCGGTGGAGCACCGCCACGTCATCCGCGGCGAGCCCGAAGCGCGCGCGCAGCGCCGGAACTTCGAGCAGGTCGAGGACGTCGCTGACCGCCAGCCGCGACTGCGGCAGGCCGAGCAAGCACTCCAGCGCATTGAGCAGCGGGTCGATGCGGCGCGGGCCCTGGTCGGCCAGGCTGAAGGGGATGAAGCGCCGGTCGTGGGGCTCGTTCAGCCCGAACACGGCCTCGATGTGGGGGGCGTAGGCGTCGATGTCGGGGACCATGACGATCACGTCGCGCGGACGCAGCCCGGGGTCGGCATCGAAGGCGGCGAGAAGCTGGTCGTGGAGGATCTCGACTTCCCGCTGCCGGCTGTGGGCGACGTGAAAGCACAGCGAGCGGTCGCTGGCGGGGTCGACCGTGCGCCCGAGACGCCGGATTTCGGGCAGCGAACGCAGCGCACGGATGTCGTCCTGGAGCTGCTGCAACAGGGTGGCACCGGCAGTGGCGACAAAGAGGTCGATGCGCTCGCCGATGGCGGCGAAGCGGTGCTGGTGGCCGGCCCGGGCGCCGGGGTCGTCGTGCTCGTCGAGCAGCGCGATCGTGTCGCGCCCCTGCTTGCCCCATGCCGCAAGCAGCGGATGGGCGTGCAGGTGCAGCGCCTCCTCGCTCAGCGCGGGCGGCGAACCCGGCTTGCGCGCCTGGCGCGACGCGCGCGCGCGCAGCAGGTCCTGCCCGGAGACGATGTCCGCCCAGTAATGCTCGCACGGGTTATGCACGCACATCAGCACCTGCGACCACTGCGCGAGCGCGGCCAGCACTTCGAGCGACTGGCGCGGTAGCGCGGAGATGCCGAACACCAGCACCCGGCGCGGCAGCGCAGGCGGTCGCGGTGAGTCGGCAAGGGCGCGGGCGCGCTCGAGGAAGGCTTCGTGCACGGTGGCACGCCCGCCCGCCGCCCGTGCCGCACCGCCCGTTGCCGGGCGCGCCGCCCCGATGTCGGCATGCAGGTGGCGCCACAGCGCGGCCTGCCAGCGCTGGTCCTCGGGCAGCGGCGACACCTCGCCACGGGCGTCGATCAGCACATCCTCCCCCCGCGCCCACGCCGCCAGCCAGTCGGCACGGTACACCTGGTACTGGTCGTACAGGTCGGCGACACGCTCGGCGAGCTGGAAGCGCTTGCGCAAGTCGGCATCGTCATCGAGGAAGCGCTGCAGCGGCCGGTACACCGGCTCGGCACCGAGCGCCGGCAAGATGCGCATCAGCCGCCACCGCAGGCGCGTCTCGTCGAACGGCGAGACCTCCGGCACCGCATCGCGCCCGAGCACCGCACGATAGGCCTGCCACAGGAAGCGCGACGGCAGCGAGAACGACAGCCCCGCGGCGATGCCGCAGCCGCCCCGCCCGGCGTCGGCGGCGAGCGCGAACTTGAGCCACTGCGCGATGCCGTTGCTCTGCACCAGGACCATTTCGGTCTCCAGCGGCGCGAGCGGATGACGTTTCATCCAGGTGACGAGCAGGTCGCGCAGGGACTCGGCCTGGTTGCCGTGGATCAGGATCAGGCCGGGAGAGAGGTCGACGTCGGTCAACGCGATGCTCCGGGGTACGGGAAACGTCGCCGGAAGGTAGCCGTCATTGACCCGTCATGCAACCTGCGGCGGCCACGGACGCTCTCTCCGACAGCCCGGATCATGACGTCAGGATGAGGCGGGGAGGCACCCTGCGGTGGCGGAACCGCACATCCGGAATGACTGGCGAGTCCGCCGCCCGCTATCGGGATCACTCTTTCGGGTAGGCTCCGACGCCGACCAGATAGCGCCCCACGCGCTTGACGTAGGAGACCTTGTTCTCCGTTTTCCGGGTGACGGGGTTCGTCCACAGATAGTCGACCTCCGCGACCTCCCGCTCCCCGCTCAGCCGCACCATTTCCTGGATGAACAGCTTTCCGCCCGGGTCGCGCAGATCACCGACGGTCTTCCCGACCAGGCGCGGCTGCGCGCCATGGGCATGCACCCGCATGTCGTCCACATCGACCACGAAGACGTAGAGATCGTCCTGGATGAAACCGCCGTTGAGGTCGTTGAACGTGCGGATCGCGGCTTCGGGTTCGTGCTTGATTTCGTGAACTGCCCGCCAGAGCATCGACCGGGCCTGCTCCGCCGAAGCGTGTGCGATGTAGTAACCGACCGCGATGATGGCATCACCCACGGCCTGGTAATGGGTGACCTTCTGTACCGTCTTGCCGTACTGTGGGTTGAGCCAGCGGTACTTCACTGTGCCCGCCCCCTTGGCCCGGGCGCCGTCGATCATTTCACGGATGAACGGCTTTCCATCGACATCCTTCAGGTCGCCGATGTTGCGATCGATCAGGGTAATGGACGGTCCGCCGCTGGCCTTCATGGTGCCGTCGAAGCCGAGCGCATAGACGTACAAGTCACCGGACAGGAATTCACCGGCGCGGCTGAACGCGGCGAAGGCGGCGTCACCGTCAGCCTTGTAGCGCGCGACGGCGCGCTCGAGAAGCACCTTGGCCGCGACGCTGTCGGAGGCCTCGGCGACGGCGATACGCTCAGCCGCTCCGGTAGCCGGGGCAGCGATGGGCACTGCAAGGAGGATCGAAGCGGCGATCAGGGCGCGTGTCGATTTCACGATGGCGGGTTCACTCGAAAATTATGATGATCATCCCCGACCTTCGGGGCTGGAATCGGGCGGCTGCTCCTCTTTCCGAAGGCAATCCCGCATCGATTTCGTGCAGACCAGTATAGCCGGAGCAGGCCACCAGGTTCTGCACGGGATGCAACGTCGACTACCGGCTCAGGTACTTGCGGAGAGCACCCGTGCCAAGCGGCCGGACGAGGCGATGGCGTCGAGCCGGTTTATTGTTCCATCAGAGGCAACTGTGAGTTGACGATTGTCCTCTATTTAAACTCCCACGTGCCGCATACAGTCCACCCATCGCGTGCACCGGCACCGCCGCCGGACGCGCCGCCCAAGGACACCGGACATGAGCACGCACTACACCGCCACGGCCAAGGCCCTGCACTGGGTCACCACCGCCCTCATCTTCGGGCTGCTCGGCCTGGGCTTCTACATGCACGACCTGCCGCTGTCGCCGACCAAGCTGCAGCTGTACGCATGGCACAAGTGGGCCGGTGTCACCATGTTCCTGGTCGCCGTATTCCGCCTCGCCTGGCGCGTCACCCACCGCCCTCCCGCCCTGCCCGGGCACATGCCCCGGATCGAGCGCCTGGCAGCACACGCCGGCCACTACCTGCTGTACGTGCTGATGCTCGCAATCCCGCTGTCGGGCTGGCTGATGAGCTCGGCCAAGGGCTTCCAGACCGTGTGGTTCGGCGTCCTGCCGCTCCCCGACCTGCTCGGCAAGGACAAGCAACTCGGCGACCTGCTGCAGACCGTGCATCTGAGCCTGAACCTGCTGCTGGTCGCGGTGCTGCTGGGCCATGCCGGTGCCGCCCTGAAGCACCATTTCATCGACAAGGACGACGTGCTGACCCGCATCCTGCCGCGTCGTACCGCCTGAACGCCCCACCGTACCGCAGAGGACATCCGATCATGAACCGCATTGCCATCGCGCTCCTGGGCGCGCTCGCCCTCGCCGGCACCGCCCACGCCGTCGAATACACCCGGGTCCGGGCCGAGCAGAGCCGGATCGACTTCGACTACCGGCAGATGGGGGTGTCGATGGCGGGCCGCTTCGGCACCTTCGCCAGCGAGCTGCGCTTCGACCCGGCAGACCCGGCCGCGGCCACGGCAGCGGTCGAAGTCGATCTGGCCAGCGTCGATACCGGCAGCGCCGAGGGCGACGCCGAAGTGGCCACCCGGAGCTGGTTCGACACCTCGAGCTTCCCGGTTGCCCGCTTCGAATCGACCGGCGTCAAGGCGCTCGGCGGCAACCGCTATGAAGTCGCCGGCCGGCTGACAATCAAGGGCACGACCCGCGACGTCGTCGTCCCGGCAACGTTCACGGCGCAGGGCGACAGTGCCGTGTTCGACGGCAATCTCACGATCCAGCGCGGCGATTTCTCGATCGGCGAAGGCGCGTGGAAAGCCTTCGACATCGTCGCCAACGACGTCGTGATCAAGTTCCGCATCACCGCCGCGGCCGCCAAGTAAGCCGCCCTCCATCCACCCCCTTGTGCTTTTTTACCTCCCCTGAAGGACACTCCGCCATGAACCGCTTCGCCCGACTTTCCGCCGCCCTGCTCGTCTGCGCCGCGACCGCCGCCCCGGCGCTGGCCGCGCCCGCGACCTACACCGTCGACGGCACCCACACATTCCCGCGCTTCTCGTACAGCCACTTCGGCCTGTCGACCCAGCTGTCGAAATTCAACAAGACCAGCGGCACCATCACCCTCGACAAGGCTGCCAGGACCGGCGCGGTCGACATCACCATCGACATGACCTCGGTCGATACCGGCTACGAGACGTTCGACGGCCACATCCAGGGCGAGGACTTCCTCGACACCGCCAGGTACCCGACCGCCACCTTCAAGTCGACCGCGGTGACGTTCGAAGGCGACAAGCCGGTCGCCATCGACGGCGATCTCACCATCAAGGGGGTGACCAGGCCGGTCACGCTGAAGGTGAGCAACTTCACCAACATGCCGCACCCGATGCTCAAGAAGGACGCGATCGGCGCCGACGCCACGGTGGTGATCAAGCGCAGCGAGTTCAACGCCGGCAAGTTCGCCCCGAACGTCGGCGACGACGTGACGATCACGGTCGCGCTCGAAGCGATCCAGAACTGAGAGCAGCGCCGGGAGACGGGTCGAAGCTGCGCGGCGATGCGGCCGGAGCCCGTTCTCCGGGGCGCGCCTGAACGAAACATCGCATGGCAGACTCGAACCGCCGGGCGCGCATCCGCATCCGGCAATGCCTGCGAAAGCGCGCGAAGGAGGCCAGGATGGGATTGCTTATCGACGGCAAATGGGTCGATCGGTGGTACGACACCGCGGCCAGCGCGGGACGCTTCGTGCGCAGCGAGGCGCAGTTCCGCAACTGGATCACCCCCGACGGCCGCCCCGGCCCGAGTGGCGAAGGCGGCTTCGCGGCGCAACCCGGGCGCTACCACCTGTACGTCTCACTGGCCTGCCCGTGGGCCCATCGCACGCTGATCTTCCGTGTGTTGAAGGGGCTCGAAGCGATTATCGGGGTGTCGGTGGTCAATCCGCACATGGCCGACAACGGCTGGACATTCGCACCAGCGCCCGGCGTCATCACCGATCCGGTCGGGCAGGCGCGCCATCTGTATGAAGTCTATCTGCGCGCCCGACCCGGTTACAGCGGCCGGGTGACGGTGCCGGTACTGTGGGACCTGGAGCGCAACACGATCGTCAGCAACGAGTCGGCCGAAATCATCCGCATGCTGAACTCGGCCTTCGACGGCGTCGGCGCCCGGCCCGGCGACTACGCTCCGGCGGAGTTGCTGGCGCAGATCGACGCGATCAATGCCCACGTGTACGACACCATCAACAACGGCGTGTACAAGGCCGGCTTCGCCACCGAGCAGCAGGTCTACGAACGCGAGGTAGCGGCCTTGTTCGCGGCCCTCGACGGACTCGAAGCCCGGCTGTCGGGCCAGCGCTATCTGCTCGGCGAGCGCATCACCGAAGCCGACTGGCGCCTGTTCACCACCCTGGTGCGCTTCGACGCGGTCTATCACGGCCACTTCAAGTGCAACCTGCGCCGCCTGAGCGACTACCCGCAGCTCTGGGGCCATACCCGCGAGCTGTATCAATGGCCCGGCGTGGCCGCCACGGTGGACCTGCGCCATATCAAGGAGCACTACTACCGGAGCCACATCACGATCAACCCGAACGGAATCGTCCCGGCGGGACCGGTGCTCGACTTCGACGCCCCTCATGGGCGCGACATCCACCTGCGCATTCCGCCACTGCACGAGCGCAAGGAAGACATCGCCTGATTCATGCGTCACTTTGATATTCGGCAGGTGGGCGCGGCACGCAGCGATTACGCAAATCGCAAAAGGCGCGATCCTGATCGAGGGCCCGCAGGACGGAGCCCTTCCATGAGCAGCGTCCCCGTCGCCGGCAGCACGGCCCCCAGCCTGACCCGATGGATCGTCACGATCCTGGTGGCGCTATCGGGGTGTTTGCGGCGGACTGACCCGAACGGCGCGTAAACGACAATTTACCTGACTGGAGGATCCATCATGAGCAAGCGTGAAATTGTGCTGTGCGCTCCGGTTCGCACCGCGATCGGCGCCTACGCCGGCAGCCTCAAGGACGTTGCCGCCCCCACCCTGGGCGCCGCGGTCATCCGCGCCACGCTTGAGCGTGCGGGCCTCGCCGGCGACAAGGTCGAAGCGGTCGTGATGGGTAACGTGATCCAGGCCGGGGGGCGCATGAATCCCGCGCGCCAGGCCGGCATCGGCGCCGGTTTGCCGGTCGAGGTGCCAGCGCTCACGGTCAACCGCGTCTGCGGCTCCGGCGCGCAGGGGATCGTCAGTGCGGCGCTCGAAGTCGGCGCCGGCATGATCGACTGCGCGGTGGCGGGCGGCATGGAGAACATGGACCGCGCCCCCTACCTGCTGCCGCAGGGACGCTGGGGTGCGCGCATGGGCGACGTCACGCTGCTCGACAGCATGCTGTACGACGGGCTCAACGATGCCTTCAGCGGCCAGCACTCCGGCTGGCACGCCGAAGATCTGGTCACCCACTGCCAGATTTCGCGCGAGGAACAGGACCGCTGGGCGCTGCGCTCGCAGCAGCGCTTCTCCGACGCCCAGGCGACGGGGCTGTTCGACGCCGAGATCGTCGCCGTCGAAGTACCCGGACGCAAGGGAGCGGCCCGCTTCGAGCGTGACGAGCACAACCGCCCGGAAACGACCGCCGAATCGCTCACCAAGCTGCGTCCTGCCTTCCGCAAGGACGGCACGATCACCGCAGGCAATGCCCCCGGGCTCAACTCGGGGGCGGCGGCGATGATCGTCGCCGAGCGCGCATGGGCAGAACGCAACGGGCTGGTACCGATCGCCCGCCTCGCCGCCTACGGCGTGGCGGCGGTTGAACCCGGCATGTTCGGACTCGGACCGGTGCCTGCCGTGCGGCAGGCGCTGAAGCGCGCCGGCTGGTCGATCAGTGACGTCGATCGCATCGAGATCAACGAGGCCTTTGCCGCCATTGCGCTGGCCTGTCTGCGCGAATTGGGGCTTGCCGAGGACGTGGTCAATGTCCAGGGTGGCGCGATCGCGCATGGCCACCCGATCGGGGCCTCGGGTGCCGTGCTGACCACGCGGCTGATGCACAGCATGCAACGCGACGGCTTGAAGCGCGGCGTGGTAACGCTGTGCATCGGCGGCGGCCAGGGCATCGCACTCGCAATCGAGATGTATTGAGGCGACGGCCATGTACGAACTGCTCGGCCCGTCGACCGGGAGGCGAAAATGCTTGTCGTCGCACTCGTCACACTCGACATGCCGGATATCGCGCCAGCCCACAAGCAAAACGCCCAAGTGACTGAATCACTTGGGCGTTTCCCGGGAATGAGTGGTCGGGGAAAGAGGATTCGAACCTCCGGCCCCTGCGTCCCGAACGCAGTGCTCTACCAGGCTGAGCTATTCCCCGACGTTGTACTGCAGAGTACTTGTAGTGCTGCGAAGCCCACCAATATATCAGTGTTTTCGCGAAACTGCAAAGTCTGATAATTGTAGCAGCGCGTCCTTGAAAATGGAAGGGGGCAACACGGAAATCGCCTCGATTGCGCGCTGGGCCTCGGCCTGTGCGTAGCGGCGGGTTTCGTCGAGCGCGCCGGTAGCCTGGATCGCGCCGAGCACCGCGGCAAAATCATCACGGCCGCCGTGCTCGATCGCATTGCGCACCAGGGCGGCCTGCTCCGGCGTGCCGTGCTGCATGACGTAGATCAGCGGCAGGGTGGGCTTGCCTTCGGCGAGGTCGTCACCGAGGTGCTTGCCGGTCTCGGCTTCGTCGGCGGAATAATCGAGGACGTCGTCGATGAGTTGGAAAGCCGTCCCCAGATGTGTGCCGAAGGCGGCAAGGCGCGCCTCCTGCTCTTCGCTCGCCCCGCCCAGGATGCCGCCCAGGCGCGCCGCAGCCTCGAACAGCTTGGCGGTCTTGTAGCGGATCACGCGCAGGTAGTCATCGACGACGACGTCGGCGTTGTGGCAGTTGAGCAGCTGCAGCACCTCGCCTTCGGCGATGACGTTGGTCGCATCGGAGAGGACGCGCATCACGCGCATGTCGTCGACCCCGACCATCATCTGGAAGGCCCGCGAATAGAGGAAATCGCCGACCAGCACCGAGGCGGCGTTGCCGAACATGGTATTGGCGGTCTTGTTGCCACGGCGCAGTTCGGATTCGTCGACGACGTCGTCGTGCAGCAGGGTGGCGGTATGGATGAACTCGACCACGGCGGCCAGTTCATGGTGTTGCGTGCCCTGGTAGCCCATGGCGCCGGCGGTAAACAGCACCAGCGCCGGGCGCAGGCGCTTGCCACCACTGTGGATGATGTACTCCGCCACCTGACGGATCAGGACCACATCCGAATACAGGCGGTTACGGATGACCGCATCCACTGCCTGCATGTCGGCGGCGATCGGGGCGAAAAGCTGCTTGACGGACAAGGCGGGCACGCTCGCGGAAAAAGCGGAATGGTAGGTGCCGCGGACACGCGGCGTCAAGGTACGTAAGGCCTGTGGCGAACGCGGACGGCGGAAGGTGCGCTCAGCGGCCGTTGCGCGCGCGCATCACGGCATTGTCGAGCGCTTCCTTGGCGGCCTTCTCGTCGGCCCACACTCCGGCCAGTTCCTCGTCGAGGATGCGCCGCACCTTCTGGCGCTCGACCACGGGCTGGGCCGAAGACTGCGGGGTGGCCGGCTTGTGGGTGAGCTGATCCACCGCCACGCGCACGTTCTCGAGGTCGTTGCCGAGCAGCTCGCTGCGCGACGCCAGCAGGCCGGCGCGATTGAGCGGCAGGTAGCCCGTTTCGCGCTGCCAGGCGACCTGGTTCTCGGGCTGCAGCCAGAACGCGACAAAGCGCGCCACCGCCTTGTACTCCTGGGGCTTCTTGCCCGCCGCAACCCACAGCGCGGGGCCATCGGCGACGGTGTTCTGCGGCGCCCCGGGAAAATCCTCGTAGTACGGCAGGCGCGAAACGCCGACATCGAGCTTGCCAGTGCGGCGAAAGTCCACCCAGCTCGCCGAGGGCGCCGCGATCACGGCGCAATCGCCGCTGGCGAAGCGCTGCTCGGCTTCGGCCTGGTGGCCGAAGACATGCAGGTAGCGCGCCCGCGTCCAGCTCGCCATCATCGCCACGTGCTTGACCTGGAACATGCCGTTGAAGCTGGGCACATGGACCTTTCCGGCGGCGGTCGCCACCGGCGCGTTATGCCAGGCGCTGAGGTTCTCCACCATCACGCGACCGGGTTCGGACACGGTGTACGGGCAGGCGTGCCCGGTGTCGGCCAGACGCCCCAGGGTTTCCTGCAGTTCGAACCAGGTGTCGACCCGGGTCGTGTCCGGATTCATGCCGGCGCGGCGCAGCGCATCGCGATTGAGAAACAGCACCGGCGTCGACAGCCCGACCGGCAAGGCCAGCAGGCGGCCCTGGGCGTCCACCGGAGTACGCGTCATCATCGCCGGCGGACGCAGAGTCTGCAGCGCCACCCCGCTTTCGCGCATCAACGCATGCAGCGGCTTGAAACGCGGCTTGCCGGCGACAAAATCGTCTTCATCGTCGCCCTCGAGGATCAGCAGGTGCGGCGCGGCGCCGCGCCAGTCGGCCTGCGACAGGACGACGCGCACCTCCTTCGACTGGGCATTGAAGCGCTCGACCAGGCCGGCAAGGGCCGCCGCCCTGGTTTCCGGCAGGCGATGGAAGAGCTCGATCTGCTGCTGCGGCGGCGCGGCGGCGAATGCAGGCAGCGGCACAGTGGCGGCGGCGCAGCCGGAAAAGACGCTGAACAGAAGTTTCAACCGCGTTGTATTCATGGCTCGGCACGCATCGGCAAGGGCCGGGGCGACGGCCCCGGAAGCGGCGGGATTATAGTCGTGCCGCAGCCGCCCCGCGGACCGTAGTTGTAACACGGCCGCGGTGAACACGAGGCCCTGCCGCTCAGGGCGCGGGATTGGTATGGAGCAGGTGGACGGCGTCGATTTCCCGGCACAAATCCTCGTCCGCCACGACATCCCAGGCGTCGAGGTTTTCCACGAGCTGGGCCATCGTCGTCGCACCGATGATGGTGCTGGTGACAAACCAGCGCGAGTACACGAAGGCCAGCGCCAGCGCCGCCGGGCTGAGGCCATGGCGGCGGGCGAGCTCGACATAGGTGCGCACTGCCGGCTGCACGCCGGGCTTGGTGTAGCGCACGCCGAAACTCTCGAACAGGGTGATTCGCCCTTCTCCAGCCGGTTCGGCCAGATATTTCCCCGACAGGTGACCGAAGGCCAGCGGCGAGTAGGCCAGCATCCCCACCTTCTCGCGATAGGAGATTTCGCTCAGACCATACTCATAGACGCGATTGAGCAGATTGTACGAATTCTGCACCGTCGCCACGCGCGGCAGGCCGGACTCGCGGGCCACGCGCAGGAACTCCATCACCCCCCAGGGCTGCTCGTTCGACAACCCGATCTGCCTGATCTTGCCTTCTTCCACCAGCTCGGCGAGGGCCTCGAGCTGGGCGCGGATCGGGGTGCACGCGCGCTCGCGGGCGGGGTCGAAGCTGCCCTGACCGAACAGCGGCTGGTTGCGCTCGGGCCAGTGCAGCTGGTAGAGATCGATGTAGTCGGTGCGCAACCGGCGCAGACTGCCTTCGACCGCGGCGCGGATGTTGGCCCGGTCGAGTGCGGGTGGCCCACCGCGGATCCAGCCCAGGCTGCGCGCCGGACCGGTCACCTTGGTGGCGATGACGAGCTTTTCACGCGGCTTGCGCGCGAGCCAGTTGCCGACGATCGACTCGGTGGCACCGCTGGTTTCGGCGCGGCTCGGGACCGGGTACATCTCGGCGGTGTCGATGAAGTTGATCCCGCGCTCGAAGGCATGGTCGAGCAGGCGGTGCCCCTCGGCCTCGCCGGCTTGCTGGCCGAAAGTCATCGTCCCCAGGCAGATCGCCGACACCTGCGGACCCGCTTCACCGAGCGGACGGTACTGCATTTGACGCTTGTTCATGTGCTCTCCTGTTGTCGATCGATCGGCTGCGGCCCGCCGCCAGCCTGTTGTGCGGCTGTTACGGCATGTCCCGGCAAAGCGGCCCGGAATCCCGGCGTGCTCGCCAGTCCTCGCAAGGCGGCTTATCATCCCGGCTTCCGGCCCGTCGCATCCCGACCGAAGGCCCAATCATACTTCAGCGCCTGCGCACCCTCACCCCGATGAATCAGCACACTCCCGCCGCCGGCCTGCACTGCGCCGGCCTGATCGGCTATTGCCGCGCCGGCTTCGAAAAGGAACTGGCCGCCGAGCTCGACGATTTCGCCGCCGAAGCCGGCCTGATCGGCCATCTCCGCGCCGGGCCGAACACCGGTTTCGCGCTGTTCGAAACCTTCGAGCCGACCCCGCTCGGCGCTTTCGGCCAGACCACCGACTGGCGCCGCGCGACGTTCGCCCGCCAACTGCTGCCCTGGTTCGGCCGCATCGACGAACTGCCCGAGCGCGACCGCGCCACGCCCATCGTCGCCGCGGTCAAAGCCTGCGGCCAGCGCTTTTCCGGCGTCGTGCTGGAAACCCCGGACACCGACGAGGCCAAGCAGCGCTCGGGCTTTTGCAAGCGCTTCACCGAACCGCTGAGCAAGGCGCTGGAGAAGGCCGGCTGCCTGCGCACCAGCCGTGCCGGACTGCCGGTGCTGCATGTCGTGTTCACCGATGCCACCACCGCCTGGCTCGCCGCCGGCCAGCCGGGGCAGTGCGCACCGTGGCCGATGGGCATCCCCCGCCTGCGCATGCCCTCGAACGCGCCCAGCCGGTCGACGATGAAGCTCGCCGAAGCATTCATGACCCTGCTCGACGACGGCGAGCGCGACACGATCCTGCGCGCCGGCCAGCGCGCGGTCGACCTCGGTGCCGCCCCCGGCGGCTGGACCTGGCAGCTGGTGGGCCGCGGCCTGCGCGTCACCGCGATCGACAACGGCCCGCTGCGCGACAGCGTGATGGCCACCGAGATGGTCGAACACCTGCGCGCCGACGGCTTCACCTGGCGGCCGCAGCGGCCGGTGGACTGGATGGTGTGCGACATGGTCGAGCAGCCCTCGCGGATCGCTTCGCTGATGGCCGAGTGGATCGCCACCGGGCGCTGCCGCTACACCATCTTCAACCTCAAGCTGCCGATGAAGCGCCGGCTCGAAGCGGTCGAGCAATGCCGCGAGCTGATCCGCAAGCGCCTCGCCAGCGTCGGCCCCTTCGATCTGCGTATCAAGCAGCTCTACCACGACCGCGAGGAAGTCACCGCCTTCCTCACCCTCAAGCGTTAGCCAGCGGCCGCCCCGCTGGTGCTGCCCCCTCACCGAACCCTCTGACCCGGAACGGTTTTGTGCGCCGTGTATAATCCGGACTTTCGCAATCCGGACGGCCGCGCCCGAGCCGCCCCCAACCGAAGGCACCCATGAGCTTCGCCGATCTCGGCCTGATTCCCGAACTGCTGCAAGCCGTCGCCGACGCCGGCTACACCGAGCCGACGCCGATCCAGCGCCAGGCCATTCCCACCGTCATCGCCGGCCACGACGTCATGGGCGGCGCGCAGACCGGCACCGGCAAGACCGCCGGTTTCACCCTGCCGCTGCTGCACCGCATCGCCCGCCACGCCAGCACCAGCACATCGCCGGCACGCCACCAGACGCGCGCGCTGATCCTCGCGCCCACGCGCGAACTGGCGATGCAGGTGTACGAGTCGGTCAAGACCTACAGCAAGCACCTGCCGCTGCGCTCGGTGTGCGTCTATGGCGGCGTCGACATCCGGCCGCAGCAGATGGAGCTGCGCCGCGGCATCGAAGTGGTGATCGCCACGCCGGGGCGGCTGCTGGATCACATCGAACAGAAGTCGATCAACCTGTCCCAGGTCGAAGTGCTGGTGCTCGACGAAGCCGACCGCATGCTCGACATGGGCTTCATTCCCGACATCAAGCGCATCCTCGCGTTGCTCCCGGCCCAGCGCCAGAGCCTGCTGTTCTCGGCGACCTTCTCGGACGAGATCAAGAAGCTCGCCGACCAGATGCTGAAGAACCCGCAGCTGATCGAGGTCGCACGCCGCAACATGGTGTCGGAGACGATCACCCACGTCGTGCATCCGGTGTCCTCGGGCATGAAGCGCAACCTGCTCGCCCACCTGCTGCGGCACAAGCCCGACACCCAGGCGCTGGTCTTCGTCGACACCAAGATCGTCTGCGGACGCCTGGCCCACTTCCTCGAGCGCAGCGGCATCTCGGCCGACGCCATCCACGGCGACAAGAGCCAGCAGCAGCGCACCGAAACGCTCGAGGCCTTCAAGAGCGGCAGGCTGCGCGTGCTGGTCGCCACCGACGTCGCCGCGCGCGGCCTCGACATCGACGAGTTGCCCTTCGTCATCAACTTCGAGCTGCCGCACACCGCCGAAGACTACGTGCACCGCATCGGCCGCACCGGCCGCGCCGGCCACCAGGGCAATGCGATCTCGCTCGTCAGCTCGGAGGAAAAGCACTGGCTGGCCGAAATCCAGAAGCTGATCAAGTTCGAGATTCCGCAGGAGGTCGTGCCCGGCTTCGACCCGGAGCCCGAATTCTTCGAGGCCGGCAGCCGCAGCCAGCGCTCGCGCCGCCCGCCGCCCGAGCGCGAGGCCGGCGAACGCCCGCGCCCCGCACGCAGCGCCCCCCGTGAACGCGACGTCCCCGGCTCCCGCGAAAGTGCGCGCAGCACCCCGCGCCGCAACCGCCCGACGATCGCCGCCGACGGCTTCGATTTCAGCAAGCCCTATCAGCCGGTCAACGCTGTCATTGCCACGCAACTCCCGCCCGGCACGGCCTCCCCGGACCAGCCGGACCCGCTGCGCCGCAGCCAGCGCCCGATCGCTGTATTGCTCGGCGGCCTCGGGCGCAAGTAGGCCGGCCCGCGCCGACGGCAGCGGGCGGCGAGTCCAGCCACCACGGCCGGGCTTGCCGCCCGATGTCCGATGCAGCCGCGCGCCTCGCGCGGAGCGCGGCTGCCGGCTCAGACCTCCAGCGCCTTGACGTGCTGGATCACCTGTCCGATCGCCTCCTGCGCGCTGCCGTACAGCATGCGGCAGTTGTCCTTGTAGAACAGCGCGTTCTCGATCCCCGAGTAGCCCGCGCCCTTGCCGCGCTTGACCACGATGACATTCTGCGCGAGGTCGGCGTTGAGGATCGGCATGCCGTAGATCGGGCTCGACTTGTCGGTGCGCGCCACCGGGTTCACCACGTCGTTGGCGCCGATCACCAGCGCCACGTCGGCCTGGGCGAAGTCGGCGTTGATCTCCTCCAGATCGAAGATCTTGTCGTAGGGCACTCCGGCTTCGGCGAGCAGCACGTTCATGTGGCCGGGCATGCGGCCGGCGACCGGGTGGATCGCGAAGCTCACCTCGACCCCCCCCTCCTCGAGCAGCTGCGCCATCTCCCACACCTTGTGCTGGGCGCCGGCCACCGCCATGCCGTAGCCGGGCACGATGATCACCTTCTGGCCGTAGCGCATCAGCGCCGCCGCATCCATCGCGGAGAGCTCGCGCATCGTGCCCTCGACCGCCTCGCCGCCTTCGGCCGCGGCGCCAGTGAGCGGGGTGAAGATGATGTTCCGGATCGGCCGGTTCATCGCCTTCGCCATCAGCTGGGTCAGCAGCATGCCCGAGGCGCCGACGACGATGCCGGCCACGATCAGCGCCGGGTTGCCGATGACGAAGCCCTTGAAGCCCACCGCCAGGCCGGTGAAGGCGTTCAAGAGCGAGATCACCACCGGCATGTCGGCACCGCCGATCGGCATCACCAGCACCACCCCCAGCGCCAGCGCAAGGGCGAAGAAGAGGAAGATCTCGAAGCCGCCCGGGGCGTCGGCGTAGGCCACGGTGAGGCCCACCCCAAATGTCGCCAGGGTGAGGAAGAAATTGACGTTGTTCTGCGCTCGCAGGCGGATCGCCTTGGTCATCAGGCCCTGCAGCTTGGCGAACGCCACGCACGAACCGGAGAAGGCCACCGCACCGATGATCGCGCCCAGCGCCAGCAGCGTGGAGGTGACGCCGTCGTGAGGCACGCCGCGCACCAGCTCGATCGCGGCGATCCCCGCCGCGGCGCCGCCGCCCATGCCGTTGTAGATCGCCACCATCTGCGGCATGTCGGTCATCTTGACGATCTTGCCGCTGTACCAGGCGACCCCACCGCCGAGCACGATCGCCAGCACCATCAGGCCGACGTTGTGCAGCCCCGGGGTGAAGAAGGTCACCACCGTGGCGCCGACCATGGCGAAGCCCGCCCACACGATGCCGCGGCGCGCGCTCACCGGCGAAGCCATCGCCTTGAGGCCGAGGATGAACACCACCGCGACGACGAAATACGCCATGTTCACGAACCAGTTCGACGTCATTGCGCGCCTCCTTGCTTGCGGCCGCCGGCCTTGAACATGCCCAGCATCCGTTCGGTGACGATGTAACCGCCCGCGGCATTGGCCGCGCCCAGGAATACGGCGACGAAACCGATCGCCAGTTGCACCGGGTCTTCCGGATCGGCATGGCCGAGCGCGACCATCGCCCCGATCAGCACCACGCCGTGCACGAAATTCGAGCCCGACATCAGCGGCGTATGCAGGATCACCGGCACGCGCGAGATCACCTCGTACCCGGTGAATGCGGCCAGCATGAAAATGTACAGTGCGGTAAAGCCATCCATGTCTGAATCCTCCGTTACAGGCCGAGCGCCTGCTTCACCCCGGGGTGGCGGATTTCGCCGGCGTGGGTGAGGCAGCTGCCGGAAATCACTTCGTCTTCCCAGTCGAGCGCCAGCGCGCCGTCGCGGATGAAGGGCGAAATGAAGTTGAACAGGTTCTTGGCGAGCATCTCCGACGCATGCACCGGCATGCGGCTGGGAATGTGGGTGGGGCCGATCACGAGCACGTCGTTGATCCACACCTTGTCGCCGGCCACCGTGCCTTCGACGTTGCCGCCGGTGTCGGCCGCCATATCGACGACCACCGCACCGGGCTTCATGCGCGCGATCATGTCCGCGCCGATGATGCGCGGCGCCGGCCGCCCGGGCAGCGCCGCGGTGGTGATCAGCGCGTCGCACTGCGCCACCGCCCTGGCCAGGCGTTCGGCCTGCTTCGCCTTCTCCTCGTCGGTCAGCTCGCGCGCGTAGCCGCCGCTGCCCGCCGCGGCGACGCCGGTGTCGATGAACTTGGCGCCGAGCGACTCGACCTGCTCGCGCGTCTCCGGGCGCACGTCGTAGGCCTCGACCATCGCCCCGATCCGGCGCGCGGTGGCGATCGCCTGCAGGCCGGCGACGCCGGCGCCGATCACCAGCACCTTGGCCGGGCGGATGGTGCCGGCGGCGTAGGTCAGCATCGGGAAGAACTTCGGGCTGTGGTCGGCGGCGATCAATGCGCATTCATAGCCTGCCACCGCGCCCTGGCTCGACAGCGCGTCCATGCTCTGCGCGCGCGAGATGCGCGGCAGCAGTTCGAGCGCAAACGCGGTGACCTGGCCTTCGGCGAGCTGGCGGGCGCGCTCGGCGCTCGCCCACGGCTGCAGCAGGCCGAGCAGCACGCTGCCCGGCTTGAGCGCGGCGAGCGTGGCGGGCGCCGGCGGCTGCACGCAGAACACCACGTCGGCCTCGGCACAGACCTCGTCGGCACGCTCGACCAGGGCCACCTCGGCAAAATCGGCATCGCGGAAGTGCGCGGGCAGGCCCGCGCCCTTCTGCATCACCACCCGGGCGCCAAGGCCCTGATACTTCTTGACCACATCCGGCACGACGGACAGGCGTCGCTCGCCGGGATGGGTTTCCGCTAGCACTCCGATGACCAGGGGCATGGACATCCTCCTCGCTGAAAAACGGCATGAAATCGGGTTGGAAGGCAGCATCGCCGGTAAGCCGGAAGCGGCCGCAGCGCGCTGAAGCCCCTTCCGTCGGTGCTCGCATCCGGCAGCAGGTTCATCTTACCGGCATCCGCTGGCGGCGCAACCCGGCAAATCGACCGCGTCCGGATCGACCCGGACTGCATGGGCCTGGCCGCTGCGCCCCGGCGCTCAGCCCCTGGCCGTCGGCACCGGCGCAGGCGAGGGCAGCGAAACGAGCTTGATGATCGCCAGCGAGAGGTTATCGCCGCTCCCACGCGCGCGCTCGCGCGCCAGGCCGATCAGACGCTCGGCGGCGGCGCGGGGCGGCAACTCGTGCAGGGTGGCGCCCAGCTCGGCGTCGCTGAAGTAGGCCCACAACCCGTCCGAGCACAGCAGGAACACATCCCCCGCGAGCGGCGTTTCTTCGCGCCCCTGCTCGATCCGTGGCGCCCGCTCGCTGCCCAGGCAGGACAGCAGCACGTTGCGCCGCGGATGCCAGAGTGCATCGGCAGCGTCCAGCCGCCCCTTGCGCTGCAGCTCGCCGACCAGCGAATGGTCGGCGCTGCGCGACAGCAGGGACGGGCCGCGGAAGTGGTACAGGCGCGAATCGCCGCAATGCGCCCAGTAGGCCTTGCCCTGCTGCAGCAGGAACACCACCGCGGTGCTGTGCGGGTCCTGCTCGCTGGTGAAGCGGGTCAGCTTGATCACGAGGTGGGCCTCGTCGATGACGCTGGCAAGAAGGCTGTCGGGCGTCTCGTACCGCGGCGCGTAGGTTTCGAAATTCTGCCGGGCACGGATCAGCACCTGCTCGGCGGCCATCGCCCCGCCGCTATGGCCGCCCATCCCGTCGGCGAGCACGGCCAGCAGCATACCCGAGCGTTTCGGATGGGGAAAAAGGCCGACGCGATCCTGCTGCTCCGCGCGGTCGCCGCCGTGCAGGGCGACACAGGTTTCGGCACTGAATGGCATGGGCAGGATCGTGGGAAAGGAATTGCGGAGCGCAGGTCAGCACATGATATCAATCCGGCCGGCCGTTCAGGCGCGCATCGATCAGCTCGATCCAGTGCTGCACCGGAGTCCCGGTCCCGGCCTGCAGGTGGCTGATGCAGCCGATGTTGGCCGAGGCGATCAGGCCGGCGCCGCCGGCCTCCAGCGCGTCGAGCTTGTTCGTGCGCAGGCGCGCGGCGAGCTCGGGCTGGAGCAGCGAGTACGTGCCGGCAGAACCGCAGCACAGGTGGGCGTCGCGCACCGGAGTGAGCTCGAATCCGGCCGCGGCGAGCAGGGCCTCCACCGTGCCGCGGATGCGCAGGCCATGCTGCAGGGTGCACGGTGCATGCCAGGCGAGCACGCGTTTCGGCTGCACGCGGGCACCGAGCGCCGCCTGCAGCGCGGGCGCCTCGGCTGCCACCACTTCGCCGATGTCGCGCGCCAGCGCGCTCACCCGCAGCGCCTTGGCGGCGTACGCGCCGTCCTGTTGCAGCAGGTGGGCGTAATCCTTCACCTGCACGCCGCAGCCCGAGGCGGTGGTGACGACGGCTTCGACCCCGCCGCCCTCGATCGCCGGCCACCAGGCGTCGATGTTGCGTCTTGCATCGGCGCGCGCGCCGTCGTGGTCGTCGAGATGGAAACGCACCGCGCCGCAGCACCCGGCACCGGCCGCTTCCACCATCGAGACTCCCAGCGCATCGAGCACGCGCGCCGCCGCGGCGTTGATCGACGGTGCCATCGCCGGCTGCACGCAGCCGGCGAGCGCGAGCACCCGGCGCACGTGGCGCGGCGTCGGCCGAGGACCCGCCGGACGCAGGCGCGGGACCTTGTCCTGCAGCGTTTTCGGCAGCAGCGGGCGCACGGCCTGGCCGGCCTTCATCGCCAGCCCGAACAGCTTCGGCCGCGGCACGAACTCGCGCAGGGCGAGGCGCAGCAGCGCATCAGTGCCACGGCGCGGCACCCGTTCATCGACGAGGCGGCGGCCAATGTCGAGCAAGCGGCTGTAGTGCACGCCCGAGGGGCAAGTGGTCTCGCAGGCGCGACAGGTCAGGCAGCGGTCGAGATGGAGCCGGGTGCGCTCGGTGACCTCGGCGCCTTCGAGCAGCTGCTTGACCAGGTAGATGCGCCCGCGCGGACCGTCGAGCTCGTCGCCGAGCAACTGGTAGGTCGGGCAGGTCGCGGTGCAAAAGCCGCAATGCACGCACTTGCGCAGGATCGCGTCGGCCTCGCGGCCGTCCGCGGTGTCGCGGATGAAGTCGGCAAGCCGGGTCTGCATGCTCAGAAATCCTCGTAGAAGCGACCGGGGTTGAACACCCCGGCAGGGTCGAAAGCGTGCTTGAGGCGGCGGTGGATCACCGCCAGCGGGGCGGACAGCGGCTGGAACACCGCGCCGCCACGGTCGCCGCCGCGAAAGCACGTGGCATGGCCGCCGAGCGCCGCGGCACGCGCATGCACCGCGGCGGGCTCGGGCGTGCCGGCGAGCCAGCGCAGACCGCCGCCCCATTCGATCAGCTGGCGCCCAGGCAGCGCCAGCGCGGGCGCGGTGCTCGGCAGGGCCAGCCGCCACAGGGTCTCACCGGCGGCGAGCCGAAAAGGCCCGGCGCGCTGCTCGCGCACGTCCTGCCACAACGCCGCAGCCGCGGCCGCGTCGACGGTTTCACCGCCGAGGCGGCCGGCCGCAGCCCGCACCGCAGCCTCCGCCCCCGACAGGCGCAGGTGCAGCCCGCCCTCGCACCACCAGCTGGCCGACAGCGGCAGCGGCTGCCCGCCCCACTCGTTGATGCGCGCGAGCGCATCGGCTTCGTCGAGCGCGAAGCGCAGCGTGCGCTCGGCGACGGGCCGCGGCAGCACTTTCAGCGACACCTCGAGGAGGATGCCCAGGGTGCCCAGGCTGCCCGCGATCAGGCGCGACAGATCGTAGCCGGCGACGTTCTTCATCACCCGGCCACCGAAGTTCAGCACCTCGCCGCGCCCGTCGAGGATCTTCACCCCGAGCACGAAGTCGCGTACCGCACCCGCGCTCGCCCGCCGCGGGCCGGCCAGGCCGGCGGCGACCGCCCCTCCCACCGTGGCCGCGGCACCGAAGTGCGGCGGCTCGCAGGCGAGGAACTGGTTCTGCCCGGCGAGCAAGGCCTCGAGCTCGGCCAGCGGCGTGCCGCCGCGCACCGTCACCACCAGTTCGGTGGGCTCGTAGCTCACCACCCCGGCGTTGGCGCGCAGATCGAAACGTTCGCCGGCCGGCGCCCGTCCGTAGAAATCCTTGGTACCGCCTGCGCGCAGGCACAGCGCCCGCTTGTCCGCCACCGCCGCGCGCACGCGCTCGGCCCATTCGTGCTCGATGGCTGTCATCGCCTCACTCATCGTCCACCTCATCCCGCCGGATCAATCGACCCGAGCCTGACGGACACAGGCCGTCCGCCCGCTGCATTCCCAACCAATCGACACGGCCCACCTGCCTCGCGTGCGCCGCCGCCCTCACCACCTTCCCGCCGTCACTGCGCGCCGCCGCGCGGCCCATCGTCCTCTTCCTGCGCCTGCCGGCGGCGTGCGCGCCCATCGACGACCCGCAGCGCCAGCCAGGCGCCGACCAGCGACATCACCGGCACCGCCACCAGCAGGAACTGCACCCATCCCTTGTCCACCATCGCCGCCCGCGCGTTCAGAAGCGCGGGATGTCCGGGTAGGGAACGTGGTCGCGGCTGACCCGCATGCGCCCGTACTCGGCGCAGCGGTTCAGGGTCGGAATCGCCTTGCCGGGGTTGAGCAGGCCGGGGGGGTCGAACGCGGCCTTGACGCGGAAGAACTGACGCAGCTCGGCGGGGCTGAACTGGACGCACATCTGGTTGATCTTCTCCAGCCCGACGCCATGCTCGCCGGTGATGGTGCCGCCGAGCGCCACCGACAGCTCGAGGATCTCGGCGCCGAAGGCCTCGGCACGCTCGAATTCGTCGGCCTGGTTGGCATCGAACAGGATCAGCGGATGGAGGTTGCCGTCACCGGCATGGAACACGTTCATGCAGCGCAGCCCGTAGCGCTCCTCCATCTGCTCGATGGCGGCCAGCATCTCGCCCACGCGCTTGCGCGGAATGGTGCCGTCCATGCAGTAGTAGTCGGGCGAAATCCGCCCCGCGGCGGGGAAGGCCGCCTTGCGCCCGGCCCAGAACCTGAGCCGCTCGGCCTCGTCGCGCGACACCCGCAGCTCGGTGGCGCCACTGTCCTCGAGCACCCGGCACATGCGCGCGACGTCCTCGGCCACTTCCTCGGGCGTGCCGTCGGCCTCGCACAGCAGGATCGCCTTCGCCTCGAGCGGGTAGCCGGCGTGCACGAACTCCTCCACCGCGGCGGCGGCGGGCTGGTCCATCATTTCCAGGCCGGCGGGGATGATGCCGGCGGCGATGATGCGGGCCACCGCATCGCCGGCGCGCACCACGTCGTCGAAGGCGGCGAGCACGCACTGGGCGAACTGCGGCCGGGGCACCAGCTTCACGCTGACTTCGGTGACCACCGCGAGCATGCCTTCCGAGCCGGTGAGCAGGGCGAGGAGGTCGTAGCCGGCGCAATCCGGCCCATGACTGCCGAGCTCGATGATCTCGCCCTCGATCGTCACCCCGCGCACGCGCAAGAGGTTATGCACGGTCAGGCCGTACTTCAGGCAGTGCACGCCGCCAGCATTCTCGGCGACGTTGCCGCCGATCGTGCACGCGATCTGCGACGACGGATCGGGGGCGTAGTACAAGCCGTGCGGCGCGGCGGCTTCGGAAATCGCCAGGTTGCGCACCCCGGGCTGGACCACGGCGATGCGCGCGCGCGGATCGAGGTGGAGGATGCGGTTGAAGCGCGCCAGCGACAGCAGCACGCCGCGGGTATGCGGCAGCGCCCCGCCCGACAAGCCGGTGCCGGCGCCGCGCGCCACCACCGGCACGCCCAGCACATGACAGATCCGCAGCACCGCCACCACCTGCTCCTCGGTGCCCGGCAACGCCACCACCAGCGGCAGCGCGCGGTAGGCGGCGAGGCCGTCGCACTCGTAAGGGCGCAGATCCTCGGTGTCGTACATCAGACTGCCCGGCGGCAGGATGCGCCCGAGCGCCTCGATCACGCGGACCTTGTCGACCACGGAGAAATCGCTCTCGGTCTCGCCATACGTCAGGTTTTGCGCTGCAGCTTCCATCTCTCCCCTCCTTCTGCCGCACCGGACGCTCCCGCGCGGCCCGCCGATTCTAGACCGCACCGCGGCCACCCGCCCTCGGTGAAAACCACGACCCGGCGCAACGGGCGATCACCGGGCAGCCGACGCCCCCGGGGTGAACGCATCGAAGGATAAAAGGCTTTTACTGCCGCCGGCTTGATGGTTTTTTGCCCCCGGCTTGAAGAATCATCAAGCCAGCACGTGTGTCAGCCAATCGACGAAAGCGGCGCATTCCCAGCGCTCGAGCGTGCCGGGCCGCCAGCAGAGGTAATGGCTGTGGGGCGAAGGCACCGAACGGGGGGACAACGGCAGCAGGCGGCCGCTGTCGAACCACGCCGCACCGAGTTTGTGGCGCACGAGGGCGACACCGAAACCGCTCGCCGCCGCGTCATAGACCAGGCCCAGGTCGTTGAACTGCGCACCGCCGGCGGGCTCCGCGCGACTCACGCCACAGCCGGCGAACCAGGGCGCCCAGGGCTCCAGCGGCGTTTTCATCAGGCGCACGCGGACGAATTCGTCCTCGCCGGAAAAGCCGTCGAAGGGTCCGTGCTGGTTGAGGTAACTCGGGCTGCAAGCCGGCGTGATGACGTCGTCGAGGACCCGCCGGTACTCGCGATCGGGATAGCCCCCGGTACCGAAGCGGATTTCCAGGTCGGCTTCTTCGGCAGTGACGTCGAGCAGCGGGATCGACACCTGCAGGGTCAGCTCGACATCCGGATAGGCATTGCGAAACAGCTCGAGCCGCGGCATCAGCAACTGGCGCGAGAACGTGGGGGTAACCGCCACCCGCAGCCGGGGCACGGCCGCGCCCCCACGCCCCGCAGGCAACTGGCCGAGGGCGGCGAGGCCAGCGCATACCTTGTGCAGATAGTGCGCGCCGTCGCCGGTGAGGGTGAAGTCGTTGCGGGTAAACAGCTTCACCCCGAGCTGCGCCTCGAGCTGGCGGATGCGGTGGCTGACGGCGCTGACCGTCACGCACAGCTCGTCGGCCGCCCGGCTCGCGCTGCGCAGGCGGGCAACGGCCTCGAAGGTGACGAGGCACTGGATCGGCGGAATATGGGTGAAGGCCATCTGAGCACAGTGCTCCGGTCATCGGGAATGGATCATTATGCGCTCCGGAGGCAACCCGGCAGCGCCCGGGACAAGCCCGGGACGGCGTGCAAGCTGCTGTTTCGGCATTGACTTTGCCCGCCTTTCGGATTAGATTGGGCGATTCTTTGCAAACCCATCAACTGGAGCAACACCATGTACGCGGTGATAAAAACCGGTGGCAAGCAGTATCGCGTTGCCGCTGGCGAAAAGATCAAGGTAGAACAGATACCGGCCGACGTGGGTTCCGAAATCACCCTCGACCAGGTTTTCATGGTCGGCGAAGGCGAGTCCGTGAAGATCGGCACGCCGGTGGTGACCGGAGCTTCCGTCAAGGCGACCGTGGTTTCGCACGGCCGCCACGACAAGATCAAGATTTTCAAGATGCGCCGCCGCAAGCACTACCAGAAGCACCAGGGGCATCGTCAGAACTACACCGAGCTTCGCATCGAAGCGATCTCGGCCTAAGGCGCAGGGGGTAATCCGACATGGCACACAAAAAAGCTGGCGGTAGTTCGCGTAACGGCCGCGACTCGGAATCGAAACGCCTCGGCGTGAAGCGCTACGGTGGCCAGTTCGTGCTCGCCGGCAACATCATCGTTCGCCAGCGCGGCACCGAATACCATCCGGGCGACAACGTCGGCATCGGCAAGGACCACACCCTGTTCGCGCTCAAGGACGGCGTCGTCCAGTTCGCGGTCAAGGGCCCGGCCAAGCGCCGCACCGTGATCATCGTGCCCGAAGCGGCCTGATCTTCGCGCGCCGCGCTTTTGCAGTACAAAAGCCCTATCCTTGCGGTAGGGCTTTTTTGTTTTCCGAACCTCGCACCGATGCGGGGTTCGACATTCAAGGTTGATCAGGCATGAAGTTTTTTGACGAAGCCCGCATCGAAGTCCTCGCCGGCGACGGCGGCAACGGCGTGGCGACCTTCCGCCGCGAAAAGTTCATCCCCAAGGGCGGCCCCAGCGGCGGCGACGGCGGGCGCGGCGGCAGCGTGTACGCGGTGGCCGACCGCAACCTCAACACCCTGATCGACTACCGCTTCACCCGGACCTTCCGCGCCGAGCGCGGTGAAAACGGCGGCAGCCGCGACTGCTACGGCAAGGGCGGCGACGACATCACGCTGCGCTTTCCGGTCGGCACGGTAATCAAGGACCTGGACAGCGACGAACTCGTCGCCGACCTCGACGAGGACGGCAAGACCGTGCTGATCGCCCGTGGCGGCCGCGGCGGGCTGGGCAACATCCACTTCAAGTCCAGCGTCAACCGCGCCCCGCGCAAATGCACCCCGGGCCAGGAAGGCGAACGCCGCACCCTCCACCTGGAGCTGAAAGTGCTCGCCGATGTCGGCCTGCTGGGGATGCCCAACGCCGGCAAGTCCACCTTCATCCGCAGCGTCTCGGCGGCCAAGCCGAAAGTGGCCGACTACCCGTTCACCACCCTCGCCCCCAACCTCGGCGTGGTCCGCACCAGCGAAAATCGCAGCTTCGTCATCGCCGACATTCCCGGCCTGATCGAAGGTGCGGCCGAAGGCGCCGGCCTTGGCCACCAGTTCCTGCGCCACCTGCAGCGCACCCATGTGCTGCTGCACCTGGTCGACCTCGCCCCCTTCGACCCTGAAGCCGATCCGGTCGCCGACGCCAAGGCGATCGTCGAGGAGCTGCGCAAGTACGACGAAGCCCTCTACGCCAAGCCGCGCTGGCTGGCGCTCAACAAGCTCGACCTGATCCCGGAAGAGGAACGCGCCGGGCGTGTCGCCGCCTTCCTCGAGGCTTACGGCCCGGTCGAGCGCCACTTCGAGATCTCGGCGCTGAAAGGCGAAGGCACAAAGCCATTGATCTTCGCGATCCAGGACTTTCTCGATGCCGAGCGCGCCCGCATCGATGCCGAGCGCACCGAACGCCAGGCCGCCGAAGCCGCCCGCCAGGCCGCCGCCGAGGCCGCACGCGCCGCGGCCGACGCAGCCTACGAACAGGAAGCCCTGCTCGATGAGGACGACACCCGGCCCGAGGATGCGGTCGGCGACGCTGCCCCGGGTGCCGACGAAGACACCTCCCCGCACCCACGCTGACCCCAACCACAGCGCCCCCGCCGAACCGGCGGCCGCCCGTGCCCCCTGCCCTCACCGCCCCCTGCCCTCGCACGCAACCGAGATGAGAACCAAGATCCGCAACGCCCGCCGCCTCGTGGTGAAGGTCGGCTCCGCACTCGTCACCAACAACGGCGCCGGCCTCGACAAGGACGCGCTCGACGCCTGGGCGCGCCAGATCGCTGCGCTGCACGCCGAGGGGCGGCGGGTGGTGCTGGTGTCTTCGGGGGCGATCGCCGCCGGGATGCAGCGCCTGGGCTGGTCGCAGCGCCCGCACGAGATGCACCAGCTGCAGGCCGCCGCCGCGGTCGGCCAGATGGGCCTGGTCGAAGCCTACGAGAAGGCCTTCTCGCGCCATGGCCTGCACACCGCGCAGATCCTGCTGACCCACGAGGATCTCGCCGACCGCACCCGCTACCTGAACGCGCGCAGCACGCTGACCACCCTGCTCACGCTCGGGGTGGTGCCGATCATCAACGAGAACGACACCGTGGTCACCGACGAGATCAAGTTCGGCGACAACGACACCCTCGGCGCGCTGGTCGCCAATCTGATCGAGGCCGAAGCGCTGATCATCCTCACCGACCAGCAGGGCCTGTACACCGCCGACCCGCGCAGTGATCCCGCCGCCACGCTGATCTCCGAAGGCCGCGCCGAAGACCGCCGCTACGAGGCGATGGCGGGCGGTGCCGGCACCGGCATCAGCCGCGGCGGCATGATCACCAAGATCCGCGCGGCCCAGCGCGCCGCACGCAGCGGCGCCCACACCTGCATCGCCAGCGGCCGGGAGCGCGACCCGCTGTTGCGCCTGGCTGCGGGCGAAGCGCTCGGCACCCTGCTCTACGCCAGCAGCACGCCGTTGCAGGCGCGCAAGCAATGGCTGGCCGATCACCTCCAGCTCGCCGGAGACCTGGTCATCGACGACGGTGCCGCCGCCGCCCTGAAAAGCGGGCGCAGCCTGCTCGCGGTCGGTGTCATCGAGGTGCGCGGCGACTTCGAACGCGGCGCCGCGGTCGCCTGTCGCACGCTCGGCGGCGAGGAGGTAGCGCGCGGGCTGGTGAACTACCCGGCCTCGGAATGCCGCCGCATCGCGCGCCGGCCGAGCGCCGAAATCGAGAACCTGCTCGGCTACATCGACGAACCGGAGCTGATCCACCGCGACAACATGGTCTGTCGCTGAGGCCGCGCGCGGCATTCCGACCGACCTTGCGCCACCGCAGTGCACGCGCGCCCGCAGCCGGCACGGAAGCCCGCGCCGCGGGCGGGATGAGCCGCAGCGTGCCGGCAGTCGACGCCGGCACGCTGCGAACGGCACGCGCTCAGCTCTTGAGCGCGGCCCTGATCTGCTCCAGGGTGCCCGGATCGTCGATCGTGGTGAGGTCGCCAGCGTCGCGCCCTTCGGCCAGGGCCTGGATGGAGCGGCGCAGCATCTTGCCCGAACGCGTCTTGGGCAGGCCGTTGATGAAATGCACCCGGCCGGGACGGGCGATCGCACCGAGCACCGCGTCGACTTTCTTCATCACGTCCTTCTCGAGCGCGGCGCGCTTTTCGGCGGTGTCGACCGCCGCCGCGTCCTTCGCCACCGCGAACGCCATCGGCATCTGGCCCTTGACCTCGTCGGCAACGCCGACCACCGCCACCTCGGCGATCGCCGGATGCATCTGCACCGCCTCCTCGATCTCGCGCGTGCCCAGCCGGTGGCCGGCGACGTTGATGACGTCGTCCATGCGCCCGAGGATGCTGTGGTAGCCCCTGTCGTCCTTGATTCCCCAGTCCGACGAGGAATACACCATCGGCTCCTTGAACACGCTGAAGTAGGTGGACACGAAGCGCTCGTCCTGGCCCCACACCGTCGACAGGCAGCCCGGCGGCAGCGGCGGCACGACGCCGACGATGCCTTTCTCGTTGGCGCCGCACTCGCTTCCATCCTCGCGGAAGATGCGCAGGTCGTAGCCGAACACCGGGAAGGCGGGCGAGCCGAGCTTGATCGGGCTGTCCTCGACGCCGCGGCAGATCGCCAGCATCGGCCAGCCGGTTTCGGTCTGCCAGTAATTGTCGATCACCGGAATCCCCAGCGCGTCCATGATCCACCGGTGGCTGGTCTCGTCGAGCGGTTCGCCGGCGAGGAACAGGTGCTTGAGCGAGGACAGGTCGTACTTCCTCAGCCAGGCCGGATCCTGCTTCTTCAGCACACGCACCGCGGTCGGCGCCGAGAACATCACATCGACCTTGTACTTCTCGACGATCTGCCACCAGATCCCGGGGTCGGGGCGCAGCGGCGTGCCTTCGTACATCACCGTCGCCATGCCGGCGATGAGCGGGCCGTAGATGATGTAGCTGTGGCCGACCACCCAGCCGATGTCCGAGGTCGTGAACATCGTCTCGCCTTCGCCGCCGGTGTAGATGTGCTTCATCGACGCCGCCAGTGCCACGCAGTAGCCGCCAGTGTCGCGCTGCACGCCCTTGGGCTTGCCGGTGGTGCCGGAGGTGTACAGGATGTAGCTCGGCTCGGAAGACTCCACCCAGGTCACCGGCACCCGGGCATCCAGGTGCTTCGCACGCAGTTCGGCGTAATCGACGTCGCGCCCGTCGACGCGGGTGAACCCCTTGTCGAGGCCGCGATCGACGATCAGCACCTTCTGCGGCGGGCACTGGGCAAGGCTGCAAGCCTCATCGACGAGGTGCTTGTAGGGTACCGGCTTGCCGTTGCGCATCCCGGCATCGGCACTCACCATCAATGCCGGCTTGGCATCGTCGATACGGGTCGCGAGCGAGCCCGCGGCGAAGCCGCCGAACACCACCGAATGGATCGCGCCGATGCGCGCGCAGGCGAGCATTGCGAACGCGGCCTCGGCGATCATCGGCATGTAGATCAGCACCCGGTCGCCACGCCGGACACCGAGCGCCTGGTAGATCGCCGCCATGCGCTCGACCTCACGCTGCAGCTCGGCGAAGGAATAGACCTTTTCCTCGCCGGTTTCGGTGGAAACGTAGATCAGCGCACGCTCATTCGGGCGCTTCGCGGCGTGGCGGTCGACCGCGTTGTAGCACAGATTGGTCTCTCCCCCCTTGAACCACTTGACGAACGGCGGGTGGGAAAAATCGCAGATCTGCTCGGCGGGTTTGTTCCAATGCACGAGCGCGGCCTGTTCGGCCCAGAATTCGTCGCGCTGGTCGATGGAACGGCGGTGGAACTGCTGGTAATCGGTCATTGCTTCCTCTCCCATCAATGAACCTGTATTGCCATGACGTGACGTCTGCGCCGCTGCGCCGGGACAGCGCGGCGACACCTGCCGCCACTACGTGCGGACGAGGGAAGCCCCTCCCCGCATGTCCGCCGCCGCCCCCGGATCGATTTATGGAATAGTTGGAACAGCCCGTTCCGGAGACGAACGGCGATCGCGCGATTCTACCAAGTGCCGCCGCCGATCAGGCGCCGATCCGCACTACGGTGCGGCCCTTGATCCGGCCCTGGATGTAGTCGTCGAACGCACCCGGCAGCGCGTCGAAATCGATCGTGCGCGCCACCGCGGCCAGATGGCGCGGTTTCAGGTCGCGGCCCAGCCGCTCCCATACACGCAGCCGGGTGGGAAAGCTCATGTAGCCGGAGTCGATGCCGAGCAGGCTGACTCCGCGCAGGATGAAGGGAAAGACCGTGGTGTGGAGATCAAAGCTGGCCGCATTGCCGATGCTGGCCACGGTCCCGGCCTGCTTCATCGTCGCCAGCACCCAGTGCAGGATCGGCCCTCCGACGTTATCGATCGCCCCCGCCCACTGCGCCGCCTCGAGCGGGCGCACCTTGTCGAAGTCGATCTCCGCGCGCAGCCGGACCTCGGCCGCACCCAACCCCCGCAGGTAGTCGCCCTCGGACGCCTTGCCGGTCAGCGCAACCACGTGGTAGCCGAGCTGCGCCAGCATGTCGATGGCCAGACCACCGACCCCGCCGGTGGCGCCGGTGACGACCACCGGACCGTTGGGCGGGGTCAAGCCGTTGTGTTCCATGCGCACGATGCCGAGCGCGGCAGTGAAGCCGGCCGTGCCCAGCGCCATCGCCTCGAACAGGTCCAGCCCGGCCGGCAGCGGCACGACCCAGGCCGCCGGCACGCGGGCGTATTCGGCGTAGCCGCCGTGGTGCGCCACCCCCAGATCGAAGCTGGTGACGATGACCTTGTCGCCGGGACGAAAGCGGGCGTCGGCGCTATCGACCACTTCGCCAGCCAGATCGATGCCGCCGACGCAGGGGAAGCGGCGGATGATCTTGCCCGCGCCGGTGGCGGCGAGGGCGTCCTTGTAGTTGATGCTCGAATAATGGACGCGGATACCGACCTCGCCGGCGTCGAGCTGCCCGGCGGTCAGTGCCGTCATGCGGCTGACGATCTTGCGGTTCTCATCCTGATCGATGACGTAGGCCTTGAACGGGCTCATGCGGGCAGTCTCCTCGGTGGGGAAATCGTCATGGGCCGGGACACGGCCCTGGAAACGATTATAGCCAGCGGGAGCGCCCGCTCCGGAGGCCGGCGGCACGGCTTCACAGCGGCTTCACAGCGGCGCGCGCGGCGAGGCACGCAGCGGCGCAACGCGGGGCATCAGGATGCGGCGCGCGTTTCCAGCTCTTCCCAGCGCAGCATCGCGGCCTCGATCTCGGCCTCCAGGGCCTCCAGCCGCGCCTTGGCCTGGGCGACTTCGTGCGGGGCCTGCTGGTACAGCGCCGGATCGGCCATCCGGGCATGCAACGCTGCCTGCTCGTCTTCGAGCGCGGCGATCAGGCCGGGCAGCGCATCGAGCTCGCGCTTTTCGTTGAACGACAGCTTCGCCGGGCGGTTCGCCGCTTTCTCCACGGCCGGCCGCGCCTTCGCCGCCTGCGTTTTTTCCAACGCCACCCGCGCCGTCCCCGCGCTCCGCTCGTCCGCCCGCGCCTGCGTGCGTGCCGCCTGCACGCGCTGCCAGTCGGCGTAGCCACCGGCATACTCGCCCCAGCGCCCGTCGCCCTCGGCGGCGATCACCTGGGTGACGACGTTGTCGAGGAAAGCACGGTCGTGGCTGACCAGGAACAGCGTGCCATCGTAGCCGGCGAGCAGCTCCTCGAGCAGGTCGAGGGTCTCGATGTCGAGGTCGTTGGTCGGCTCGTCGAGCACCAGGATGTTGGCCGGGCGGGCAAACAGGCGGGCGAGCAGCAGGCGGTTGCGCTCACCGCCCGAGAGCGACTTCACCGGCGAACGCGCGCGCTGCGGCGCGAACAGGAAGTCGCCGAGGTAGCCGATGACGTGCTTCTTTTCACCGCGGATCTCGACGAAATCCGATCCCGGGCTGATTACTTCGGTCAGCGCCAGTTCCGGGTCGAGCTGGGCGCGGAGCTGGTCGAAGTAGGCCACGCTCTGGCGCGTGCCGCGACGCACCGTGCCCTCATCGGGTTCGATCTCGCCGAGGATGAGCTTGAGCAGCGTGGTCTTGCCCGCGCCGTTGGGGCCGATGAAACCGATGCGGTCACCGCGCAGGATGCGGGTGGAGAAGTCGCGCACGATCACCCGCTCGCCGTAGCGCTTGGTGACATGGGTCAGTTCGGCCACCATCTGCCCGCTCTTGTCGCCGCTATCGACCGCCAGGCTGACGTCGCCGAGACGGTCGCGGCGCGCGGCGCGCGCGCGGCGCAGGGCTTCGAGCCGGCGCACGCGGCCTTCGTTGCGGGTACGGCGCGCCTCCACCCCCTTGCGGATCCAGACTTCCTCCTGGGCAAGGAACTTATCGAAGCGTGCGGCGGCCTTTTCCTCCGCCTCCAGCTCTTCGGCCTTGCGCCGCTGGTAGTCGGAGAAACGCCCCGGATAACTCGCCAGCCGCCCGCGATCAAGCTCGATGATGCGGGTGGCGACGTTGTCGAGGAAGATGCGGTCGTGGGTGATGACCATGACCGCGCCGCGGAAGTCGCGGATCAGCTCTTCCAGCCACAGGATGCCGTCGAGATCGAGATGGTTGGTGGGTTCGTCGAGCAGCAGCAGGTCGGGTTCGGCCACCAGCGCGCGCGCTAGGGCGACACGCTTGATCCCGCCGCCCGACAGGCTGGAGACCGGTGCCGCGGGGTCGAGTCCGAGGCGGGCGACGATCTGCTCGACGCGCTGGTTCAGCCGCCATGCCTGGGCCGACTCTACCGCGTGCTGCAGGGCGTCGAGCCGGGCGAGCGCCTCCGCCGTGGCGTGCTCACCGACGGCCAGCATCGCGGCGTGGTACTCCACCAGCAACTGCGCGGCGCCCCCCAGGCCATCGGCGATGGTGGCGAAGATGTCGCGCTCGAGGAGAAAATCCGGCTCCTGCGGCACGTACGCCGTCACCATCCCGGCCTGCCGCCACACCGTGCCGTCATCGAGCGCAGCCTGACCGGCAAGGGCGCGCAACAGGCTGGACTTGCCTGAACCGTTGCGCCCGATCAGGGCGACGCGCTCGCCCGCATCGAGCTGGAAACCGACATGGTCGAGGAGGTCGACATGACCGAAAGCGAGGCAGGCGTTATCGATGGAAAGGAGGGGCATCGGGACGGGCGCGACAGTAGCGCGCGGGCAGGGAAGAGAACTGCGGATTTTAGCCCCGCGCTGGCATCCGGGGCGGAATACCGCATAATGCGGCGCACAAATCGCGCTTGAACGCTCCCTCCGCGGCGGATTTCCAAGCCTTCACCGCGGCGTGCGGGACGTCGATCACGCACCGGCGCGGCAGCAAACAGGTACCCAATCGATGGAAAGACTCCTTGAACGCTTCGCCCAGCCCGGGCAGGACCCGGTCGCCCTATGGGCGGCGCTGGTGGACAAGCTGCGTCCGCCGCGCGCCAGCCAGACCGGCAAGGCGACCGCGAACCTGCGCGCGCTCACCGACCTGATCGGTCGCCGCAGCGACCTGCGGGCCGGCCTGCGCACATCCCTCGTGGGCCTGTTCGCCGAGCGCAAGCAGGTGACGCTGTACGTCTCCTCGGGACTGCTGCCGTCGACCGGCTTCTTCTCCGAGACCTCGCGCCGCATCGCCGGGCGGCTGCTGCCCGAAGTCATCGACACCGCCTACCTGAAGGATCTGCTGTCGGCCGTGTTCCACCGCAAAGACGACGAGATCTGGGTCAATGCGGTCGCCGACGAGGTCTGGCTGGAACTGCTCACCACCCTGCTCGGCCACGAAACACCGATGTTCGAGGAGGACGCCAGCCCGCTCCCGCACGCGGTGGGCGAGATCCTCGAGGCGCTGCGGGTGCTGTCCTTCCACGTTTCGGCGATCGGCCTCGACCCCGAACTGGTCCGCATCGACCCCCACCTGGAAGAGCACGAATCGCCCTTCCTGGCGCAGAACAGCGAGTTGCTGATCTACATCCAGCACTACACCGACTGGTGGACCACGCCCGGCGCGCTGATCGCCGACGACAAGCACCTGACGGTGATGCTGCACCAGTGCGACGAGATCCTGCAGCGCGTGCGCAAGCGCGCCACCCGCATCGGCACCAGCCTCACCTTGACCTTCAAGCTCGAGCGCCTGCGCCAGCACCTCGAACGCATCCACGAACTGATCAGCCTGCTCAGCGAGTTGCGCACCCGCCGCGTCATCGAGGACGTCGCCCCGCGCCTGATCGGCCTGTTCAAGGCCCTGGTGCGCGCCGAGTGCCGCAAGAACGTGCTCACCGACTACTGGGGCAAGAACGTCGAGCTGCTGTCGCTGCGCATGACCGAAAGCGCCAGCAAGACCGGCGAACGCTACATCACCAGCACTCGCAGCGAATATTTCAGCATGTTCGGCTCGGCTGCCCTCGGGGGGCTGATCATCGCCCTCATGGCGGCGAACAAGATCGTCCTCGGGACCCACGGCATGGCGCCGCTCAACGAGTTATTGTCCTTCTGCCTGAACTACGGCCTCGGCTTCGTGCTGATCCACGTCCTCGGCGGTACCGTCGCCACCAAGCAGCCAGCGATGACCGCCAACGCGATCGCCGCCTCGATCGGCGAAGCGCGCGGCAAGACGCGCGACCTGGAGGCGCTGGCCGACCTCATCGTACGCACGGTGCGCAGCCAGGTGGCCGCGATCCTGGGCAACATCGGGGTTGCCATCCCGGTGGCACTGCTCATCGGCTTCCTCCTCGAACTCGCCACCGGCAGCCACTTCGTCCCCCCTGACAAGGCCCGGCTCCTGCTCGACGAAATCGACCCGCGCGGCGGCGCCCTGTTTTTTGCCGGAATCGCCGGCGTATGCTTGTTCATGTCCGGCCTGATCGCCGCCTATTACGACAACCTGTCGGCCTACAACCGCATCCCGCAGCGCCTGCGCCAATTGCGCTGGCCGCGCCGGCTGCTGGGCGAAGAGCGCACCGAGCGGATCACCGCCTACATCGAAAACAACCTCGGCGCCCTCGCCGGCAACCTTTTCTTCGGCTTCCTGCTCGGCGGCGCCACTGCGATCGGCGTGCTATTCGGCCTCCCGGTCGACATCCGCCACATCGCATTCTCTTCCGCGTATCTGGGATATGCCGCGATCGCGCTGGATTTCACCCTCCCGCTGCAGGCCGTGGCCCTGGCATTGAGTGGCGTACTGCTGATCGGCGTGACGAACCTGCTGGTCAGTTTCACCCTGACCCTGAGCGTAGCCATGCGCGCACGCCGCATCACCTTCGCCCAGGGGCGCAGCCTCGGAAGGTTGCTGCTCAAACGCCTGCTCCGCACTCCGCAGGCGTTCCTGCTGCCGCCACTTCGCGACGAGAAAGGCGAAGCCGCAGCGCCGGCCGCCTCGGACACGTCTCCTGCAGGTGAAATCCGTCCAGGCGCAAACACAGCTCCAAGTGGAAGCGAAAACGACAAACCTGCCTCCGGCAAGGTCTGAGCGCTCCCAGCGCGGCAACCCTTGCGCCTCTCCTGCCGTGCGGCGGGCCGGCAGCGCTGGCGCGCACCAGCATCAGGAGCCGTATTGCAGCGAATTTTGTTGTGCTTGGTGCCAAACCCTCAACCCGCTAGAATGGCCGGCCGAACTCGTCATAGTTCAACGGATAGAACAGGCGCCTCCTAAGCGCCAGATCCAGGTTCGATTCCTGGTGACGAGGCCAACTCACAGTGTCACCCCGTAGCACCAAGACCCATAAACCCGCACAGCTCAATGCTTTGCGGGTTTTTTATTGTGTCCGGCAGTGCCACCGAGATGCACTCCATACCGTCAAATGGTTGACGGCATACCGCTTCAAAGGGTGCCAGCATGCCATTGACAGATACCGCCATCCGCCAGGCCAAACCTGGCGACACGCCCCGCAAGCTCGCCGACGAGCGCGGGCTTTACCTGTTGATCCAGCCCTCTGGCGGCAAGCTATGGCGACTGGACTACCGCTTCGACGGCAAGCGCAAGACGCTGGCGCTTGGCGCATATTCGGACGTGAGCCTGGCCGCCGCACGCAAGTTGCGAGACCAGGCGCGCGAGCAGCTCGCCGCCGGGCAAGACCCCGGCGCCACCCGCAAGCAGGCCAAGCAAGCCGCCAGGGTCGCCGCAGAAAACTCCTTCGAGGCCGTCGCACGGGCGTGGTGGGAGAGGTGGCGGACCAACCGCACAGAGGGCACCGCCGACGGGGCCATACGGTCGCTTGAAATCCATGCCTTTCCACATATCGGAGATTCCCCGATCACCGAGATCGGCCCCGTCGACGTGCTGGAGCTGCTGCGCAAGATCGAGGCCAAGGGTTCCACCGAGACCCTGAAGCGGGTGCGCGCGCGCATCGGCGAAATCTACATCTACGCCATTGCCAACGGCATCGCCACCAGCAACCCAACCGAAGGGCTGCATAAAGCGGTGAGGCCCCACACCAGCCACCGCCGCCCTGCCCTGCGCGCGACCGATCTGCGCGAGTTCTTCATCCGCCTGGACGCGGTGCGCATCTCCGTGCCGATCAAGCTCGCCATCCGCCTGCTGGTGCTGACCTTCGTCCGACCTGGCGAGCTGCGCTGTGCGCAATGGCCCGAGTTCGACCTCGAGGCCGGCGTGTGGACCGTGCCGGCCGAACGCGACCGCACTCGTGGGCTG
This sequence comes from Thauera chlorobenzoica, assembly GCF_001922305.1. Classification (NCBI taxonomy): domain Bacteria; kingdom Pseudomonadati; phylum Pseudomonadota; class Betaproteobacteria; order Rhodocyclales; family Zoogloeaceae; genus Thauera; species Thauera chlorobenzoica. The sequence continues at coordinate 1,992,583 of NZ_CP018839.1, read as the reverse complement.
ACCGGCATGAAGATGCGCGAGGAGCATATCGTGCCGCTGTCGCGTCAGGCGGTGGCGATCCTGCGTGAACTGCAGGACCACTGCGGCGGGCGCGACCTGCTCTTCCCGAATCGCAACGGCCAGGGCCGCCCCATCAGCGACGGCACGATCAACAGCGCGCTGCGCAAGGGCGCGCGGATCATCCCGTTCCCGGAAGCGGCGGCGCGGTGATTGCAGCCGCATTTGATAAGCGAAACGTCACGCTATACACTTCGCCATGATCAAGAGCTTTGAGCACAAGGGACTGAAGGCCTTCTTCGAGACCGGCAGCAAGGCGGGAATCCTGCCGCATCACGCGGCCCGGCTCGCGCGGCAACTCGCCAGGCTCGATCTGTCGCATCGGCCCGAGGACATGAACGTACCCGGCTGGCGCCTACACCCCCTGGAGGGAAGGCTTGCCGGTCACTACGCCGTCACCGTCAATGGCAACTGGCGCATGACGTTTCGGTTCGAGGGCGAAGATACCGTCCTCGTGGACTATCAGGACTACCACTCAGAGGGAGCGAAATGAGCACCATGCACAACCCGCCGCATCCGGGCGAGACGCTGCGAGAAGACGTATTGCCCGAACTCAGGCTGACCGTCACCGAAGCGGCCGCCCAGCTCGGGGTGACGCGCGCAGCGCTGTCGCGCGTGCTGAACTGCCGTGCGGCGGTCTCCCCCGAAATGGCCCTGCGCCTCGAAGGATGGCTCGGCGTCGAGAACGGCGGGCGCGCGGATCTGTGGCTCGCGCAGCAATCCGCGTATGACCTGTGGAAAGTCCGAAGCGCCGGCATGCCGGCGGTGCAACGGGCTCCGGAGTGGCGGGCCGCCTGAACAGGCTCGCCATCCTGGTGACCAATTCGCAGCGCTGCCGTCAATGGCAACTGGCGCATGAGGCTTCAGTCCGAGGGTGAAGATGCCATCCTCGTGGAGGATCACAGAGATGGATCGAAATGAGCGCGGAGTAGATCCCACCGCATTCGGGCGAGACGCTGCGAGAGGATGTATTGCCAGAGTTCGGGTTGCCCGCTCGCGCAGCAGCCCGCAGATGTCCTGTCACAAGCCCGAAGCACCGGTATGTCCACGGTGCAAAGGGCTCTGGATCGGCGACTCGCCCATGGTTCGGCGAAGGCGTCGGATCCATTTTTAACGCATAATTCTTGCATCCGCCCAGCGCTGTCTTTTCCCAGCATGAACGCTCGCGCCTGCATGCTCCTGCCTTAACCATCGCTTCCACTGTTTCCGCATGCCACGCTTCCAGCACGTACTATTCGATCTCGACGGCACCCTGATCGACTCTGCACCGGCAATCCTTTCCAGCTATCGTGACGCCTTCGAGGTCACAGGGCTCAGGCCTGCATTCCAGATCGATGCATCAATCATCGGACCACCGCTGATCGAGACCCTGGAAATGCTGGCAGGCGACTGCGACAAAGCGCTGATCGGCGAATTGGCAGAACAGTTCAAACGTAGTTACGACAGTACGGGTTATCGTCAAACGAGCGCCTTCAACGGCATCAATGCAATGCTCGCACGCCTGAAGGCCGGTGGCTTATCGATATCCATCGCGACCAACAAACGGCTGCGCCCTACCCTCCTGATTCTTCGTCACTTCGGATGGGAGAATCATTTCGATGCCGTATACGCGCTCGACCTCTTCGAGCCTCGCCTGCCCAACAAGGCCGCGATGATCGCCCGCCTCCTCACTGACCGCAACATCGAACCGGCAGGTGCAGCATACGTGGGCGACCGTAGTGAAGATGGCCTATCGGCTGATGCAAACCACCTCCCCTTCCTCGCCGCAACCTGGGGCTATGGCAGTCTCTCTGCGACCGAGATGGCGCCTCACTGGCGGGCCTTCGAAAGTCCTGCGGCGCTGGCTGACGCGCTTCTCGCCACCAGCTGAGTTCTTTCGCCTTCGGATATTTGATCGAATCGGTGTTGGGCTGTGGATTCGTTGAGGGTTCGGCGAAGGCGTGAGTTTTGAATTGTTTGGGCGGTGCCGTGTTGTATTGAATAGTTGTTGGCACAAGAGTTGCGAGAGTTGTTGACGCAAAAACGCCCAGACAGGGTATCTGGGCGTTTTTTTATGGGTTAGTCTGACGATGACCTACTTTCACGAGGGCGGGCCTCACTATCATCGGCGCACATGCGTTTCACGGTCCTGTTCGGGAAGGGAAGGGGTGGTACCGCACGGCTATGGTCGTCAGACTTTGACTTGTCACCTGCAGCGGAGCAGGCCAAAGGAGGAAGAAGTGTTGTGTGATTGTCGGGTTTGTTACCCGATGAAACGAGTTCGTATTGTTTTGAAGGTTATAGGATCAAGCCGCACGGGCAATTAGTACCGGTTAGCTGAACGTGTTGCCACGCTTGCACACCCGGCCTATCAACGTTGTGGTCTTCAACGACCCTTCAGGGGGCTCGAGGCCCCGGGGAAGTCTCATCTTGAGGCGAGTTTCCCGCTTAGATGCTTTCAGCGGTTATCTCTTCCGCACATAGCTACCCGGCGATGCGACTGGCGTCACAACCGGTACACCAGGGGTGCGTCCACTCCGGTCCTCTCGTACTAGGAGCAGGCCCTCTCAAACTTCCAGCGCCCACGGCAGATAGGGACCAAACTGTCTCACGACGTTTTAAACCCAGCTCACGTACCACTTTAAATGGCGAACAGCCATACCCTTGGGACCGGCTACAGCCCCAGGATGTGATGAGCCGACATCGAGGTGCCAAACTCCGCCGTCGATGTGAACTCTTGGGCGGAATCAGCCTGTTATCCCCAGAGTACCTTTTATCCGTTGAGCGATGGCCCTTCCATACAGAACCACCGGATCACTATGACCTGCTTTCGCACCTGCTCGACGTGTGGGTCTCGCAGTCAAGCCACCTTTTGCCATTGCACTATCAGTACGATGTCCGACCGTACCTAGGTGACCTTCGTACTCCTCCGTTACCTTTTGGGAGGAGACCGCCCCAGTCAAACTGCCCACCATGCACGGTCCCCGACCTGGATTCACAGGCCTGGGTTAGAACCTCGACGACACCAGGGTGGTATTTCAAGGTTGGCTCCACCGGAACTAGCGTCCCGGCTTCAAAGCCTCCCACCTATCCTACACAAGTCCCGTCAAAGTCCAATGCAAAGCTACAGTAAAGGTTCATGGGGTCTTTCCGTCTAGCCGCGGGGAGATTGCATCTTCACAAACATTTCAACTTCGCTGAGTCTCAGGAGGAGACAGTGTGGCCATCGTTACGCCATTCGTGCAGGTCGGAACTTACCCGACAAGGAATTTCGCTACCTTAGGACCGTTATAGTTACGGCCGCCGTTTACCGGGGCTTCGATCAAGAGCTTGCACCCCATCACTTAACCTTCCGGCACCGGGCAGGCGTCACACCGTATACGTCCACTTTCGTGTTTGCACAGTGCTGTGTTTTTAATAAACAGTCGCAGCCACCGATTCTCTGCGGCCCCTTCGCCCTTCGGATGTTCTCCTACAAGCTAACGGGGCATACCTTCTCCCGAAGTTACGGTATCAATTTGCCGAGTTCCTTCTCCTGAGTTCTCTCAAGCGCCTTGGTATTCTCTACCAGCCCACCTGTGTCGGTTTGCGGTACGGTCACTCTATGACTGAAGCTTAGAGGCTTTTCCTGGAAGCTGGGTATCACTCGCTTCGGACCGCAAGGGTCCTCGTTATCATGCCTCAGCTTAGCCGCGCGGATTTGCCTACGCAGCACGCCTACACACTTGAACCACCTATTCCAACAGATGGCCGAGCTAACCTTCTCCGTCCCCCCATCGCATCATAGAGCGGTACAGGAATATTGACCTGTTTCCCATCGACTACGCATTTCTGCCTCGCCTTAGGGGCCGACTCACCCTGCGCCGATGAACGTTGCGCAGGAAACCTTGGGCTTACGGCGAGGGTGCTTTTCACACCCTTTATCGCTACTCATGTCAGCATTCGCACTTCCGATACCTCCAGCATCCCTTACGAGACACCTTCGCAGGCTTACGGAACGCTCCCCTACCACGTGTCAAAGACACATCCGCAGCTTCGGTTCATGGCTTGAGCCCCGTTACATCTTCCGCGCAGGACGACTCGACTAGTGAGCTATTACGCTTTCTTTAAAGGGTGGCTGCTTCTAAGCCAACCTCCTAGCTGTCTGGGCCTTCCCACCTCGTTTGCCACTTAGCCATGCATTTGGGACCTTAGCTGGCGGTCTGGGTTGTTTCCCTCTTGACACCGGACGTTAGCACCCGATGTCTGTCTGCCGTATATCACTTTGCGGTATTCGGAGTTTGCTATCGCGGGGTAGATCGCAATGACCCCCCCAACGATTACAGTGCTCTACCCCCGCAAGTGTCCGTACGACGCACTACCTAAATAGTTTTCGGGGAGAACCAGCTATTTCCGGATTTGTTTAGCCTTTCACCCCTATCCACAGCTCATCCCCTAACTTTTCAACGTTAGTGGGTTCGGACCTCCAGTACCTGTTACGGCACCTTCATCCTGGCCATGGATAGATCATCCGGTTTCGGGTCTACGCCCAGCAACTCTGACGCCCTTATCAGACTCGCTTTCGCTACGCCTCCCCTATTCGGTTAAGCTCGCTACTGAACGTAAGTCGCTGACCCATTATACAAAAGGTACGCAGTCACCCCACAAGGAGGCTCCCACTGTTTGTATGCATGCGGTTTCAGGATCTATTTCACTCCCCTCCCGGGGTTCTTTTCGCCTTTCCCTCACGGTACTGGTTCACTATCGGTCGATCACGAGTATTTAGCCTTGGAGGATGGTCCCCCCATCTTCAGACAGGATTTCTCGTGTCCCGCCCTACTTGTCGCACGCTCAGACCCGCCACCGGCTTTTCGCATACGGGACTATCACCCTGTATCGTCGGACTTTCCAGACCGTTTTGCTAAGCTGATGGTTTAGTCGTGCAGGCTACTCCGCGTTCGCTCGCCACTACTTGCGGAATCTCGGTTGATTTCTGTTCCTCGAGCTACTTAGATGTTTCAGTTCGCTCGGTTCGCCTCCTCAGACCTATGTATTCAGTCTGGGATACCCCTTGCGGGGTGGGTTTCCCCATTCGGACATCGTGGGATCAAAGCTCTATTGCCAGCTCCCCCACGCTTTTCGCAGGCTTACACGTCCTTCATCGCCTGTGATCGCCAAGGCATCCACCACATGCACTTAGTCGCTTGATCCTATAACCTTGGACCCTCCATTGAAGGCCCACTGTACAAGGACGAACTCGTTTGTGCGATCCAGCGCTGCGCTGACAAGCTCAGCACTGGATCAATGCAATCACACAACTTGCAGTGCGCACCGGCTCGATGCACACTGCACTTCTTCCACTTTGTTAAAGAGCACGACTCGTAAAGAGTCAGGACTGAACTACCTTCCGGCACCTCACGCCTGACGCCTCACGCACCTCGAAGAGCACCGGCTCGAAACCTGGTGGAGCTGGTCGGGATCGAACCGACGACCTACGGCTTGCAAAGCCGCCGCTCTCCCAGCTGAGCTACAGCCCCATACTGTCTCGAACAACCAAAAATTCCTGGTGGGTCTGGTTGGGTTCGAACCAACGACCCCCGCCTTATCAAGACGGTGCTCTAACCAGCTGAGCTACAGACCCTCTTATCTACTTCGAGGCTCTTCGCTTGAACAACCGATAAGTTGTGGATACTTGGCCGCCGTGACCTGTTCTCTTGAAAGGAGGTGATCCAGCCGCACCTTCCGATACGGCTACCTTGTTACGACTTCACCCCAGTCATGAATCTCACCGTGGTAAGCGCCCTCCCGAAGGTTAAGCTACCTACTTCTGGTGAAACCCACTCCCATGGTGTGACGGGCGGTGTGTACAAGACCCGGGAACGTATTCACCGCAGCATGCTGATCTGCGATTACTAGCGATTCCGACTTCACGTAGTCGAGTTGCAGACTACGATCCGGACTACGATCGGCTTTTTGGGATTGGCTCCACCTCGCGGCTTGGCAACCCTCTGTACCGACCATTGTATGACGTGTGAAGCCCTACCCATAAGGGCCATGAGGACTTGACGTCATCCCCACCTTCCTCCGGTTTGTCACCGGCAGTCTCACTAGAGTGCCCAACCAAATGATGGCAACTAGTGACAAGGGTTGCGCTCGTTGCGGGACTTAACCCAACATCTCACGACACGAGCTGACGACAGCCATGCAGCACCTGTGTTCTGGCTCCCGAAGGCACCCTCGCCTCTCAGCAAGGTTCCAGACATGTCAAGGGTAGGTAAGGTTTTTCGCGTTGCATCGAATTAATCCACATCATCCACCGCTTGTGCGGGTCCCCGTCAATTCCTTTGAGTTTTAACCTTGCGGCCGTACTCCCCAGGCGGTCGACTTCACGCGTTAGCTGCGTCACTCAGTGCATTGCTGCTCCGAACGACTAGTCGACATCGTTTAGGGCGTGGACTACCAGGGTATCTAATCCTGTTTGCTCCCCACGCTTTCGTGCATGAGCGTCAGTACAGGCCCAGGGGGCTGCCTTCGCCATCGGTGTTCCTCCTGATATCTACGCATTTCACTGCTACACCAGGAATTCCACCCCCCTCTGCCGTACTCTAGCCTTGCAGTCACAAACGCAGTTCCCAGGTTGAGCCCGGGGATTTCACATCTGTCTTACAAAACCGCCTGCGCACGCTTTACGCCCAGTAATTCCGATTAACGCTCGCACCCTACGTATTACCGCGGCTGCTGGCACGTAGTTAGCCGGTGCTTCTTAGTCCGGTACCGTCATCCACACACTATGTTAGAGTGCGCGATTTCTTCCCGGCCGAAAGAGCTTTACAACCCGAAGGCCTTCTTCACTCACGCGGCATGGCTGGATCAGGGTTGCCCCCATTGTCCAAAATTCCCCACTGCTGCCTCCCGTAGGAGTCTGGGCCGTGTCTCAGTCCCAGTGTGGCGGATCATCCTCTCAGACCCGCTACGGATCGTCGCCTAGGTGAGCCTTTACCTCACCTACTAGCTAATCCGACATCGGCCGCTCCAATCGCGCGAGGTTCCGAAGAATCCCCCGCTTTCTCCCTCAGGACGTATGCGGTATTAGCGTACCTTTCGATACGTTATCCCCCACGACATGGGCACGTTCCGATGCATTACTCACCCGTTCGCCACTCGCCGGCAGGCCGAAGCCCCCGCTGCCGTTCGACTTGCATGTGTAAAGCATGCCGCCAGCGTTCAATCTGAGCCAGGATCAAACTCTTAAGTTCAATCCTACAAAGTACTCAAAATACTGACTTAATCAGCATGAGCACCCAATCATTGTGAAACCAAAGCAACTCGCGTCGCTTCCGGCCACAACCACCAAGCACCCACACTTATCGGTTGTCCAACTTTTTAAAGAACCGCTGCAATTCGCTGCAGCAGAGAAGCGAAATTATGACCCGCTAAACACACACTGTCAAGCATCTGCAGAACTTTTTTCGGGCCGCAGCCGGAAAACACCCCCGCCACACCCCTCGCCCCGCAAGACTTCCGCCTCCCACCCCCAGCGCCGACGCCGCATCAAAAACCGCTGCAGCGCTGAAAGAGGTGCGCATTATAGACAATGAGAAAAGAAACGCAAGGAAGAAGCGGATGAATAATTCTATCCGGGCATAACATCCAGTCGGGCTGGGCAAGCGGGAGGCTCCATCCGCCCGTTCCGGGTCGGGAATGGACGGGACTTTACGAGTTTCACCCCGCGCACGCCTACGGCCACGACAACCAGCAATGCACGCTCCGGCGCAGTACGATTTGCGCTGTAGAATCCCTTGCTTTGGCCGGAGCTTTCGATGCGACAGTATCTTGATTTGATGCGCCACGTGCTCGATCACGGCGACCGGAAGACCGATCGAACCGGCACCGGCACCTTGTCGGTATTCGGCTGGCAGATGCGCTACCGCCTCCAGGACGGTTTTCCACTGCTGACCACCAAGAAACTGCATACCCGCTCGATCATTCACGAACTGCTGTGGTTCCTCCAGGGCGATACGAACATCCGCTACCTCAAGGACCACGGCGTGTCGATCTGGGACGAATGGGCGGACGAGCACGGAGACCTCGGCCCGGTATATGGCAAGCAATGGCGCCGCTGGGAGGCTGCGGACGGGCGCACGATCGATCAGATTTCCCGCCTCGTCGACGGCCTGAAGCACAATCCCGACTCCCGCCGGCACATCGTCTCCGCCTGGAACCCGGGCGAAGTCGACAGCATGGCGCTGCCGCCCTGCCATGCCCTGTTCCAGCTCTACGTCGCCAACGGTCGCCTATCGTGCCAGCTCTATCAGCGCAGCGCGGACATCTTCCTCGGCGTCCCGTTCAACATCGCCTCCTATGCGCTCCTGACGCACATGCTCGCCCAGGCCTGCGAGCTGGAGCCCGGAGATTTCGTGTGGACGGGAGGCGACTGCCACCTCTACATGAACCACTTGGAGCAGGCTCGCGAGCAACTCACCCGCGCACCACGCCCCCTTCCGAAGCTGAAACTGAATCCGGAAGTCAAGGACATCTTCGCCTTTCGCTTCGAAGACATTGCCCTGGAGGGCTACACCCCCCACCCCCACATCAAGGCCCCCGTCGCAGTATGAGACAGATGGAAATCGTCATCGTCGCTGCCGTTGCCCGTAACGGAGTCATTGGCCGCGACAACGGCCTGCCCTGGCGCCTGAAAGCCGACCTGCAGCATTTCCGGACCCTTACCATGGGTCACCCGATCGTGATGGGACGCAAGACCTGGGAGTCGCTCGGGCGACCGCTGCCCGGGCGGCGAAACATGGTCGTCAGCCGCGACCCGCTATTCCGTGCCGATGGCGCCGAAGTATTCCCCACCCCGGAAGCTGCGATCGCGGCCGCCGCCGGCGACGGGTATGTCTTCGTAATCGGCGGAGCCCAGCTGTATCGCACCACACTTCCCCTGGCCGACCGCCTGGTGCTGACCGAGGTCTGGGCGGATGTTCCGGGCGACGCGCACTTCCCCCCGTTCGACCGCAACATCTACCTCGAAGAGCGCCGCACCCCCCATATGGCCGACCCGGACAATCAGTTCGACTTCGACTTCGTCGAATACCGCCGGCGCTGAGTCGCGGCCAGAAACCTCACGCGGAGGCGTCCGGGACAGACTGCCGATCACAAAGGGCGCGACGCCGTCCCCGCACCGACGGGAAGAGCCGCGCCCCGCCCCTTGGATTGGCGCCTGCCGCGAGGGGAAGCCCCCTCACCCCTTCACGCAATCGACGTGATACCGCCCGTCCCCACCCTTCACCAAACCGTGGATGTCGGTCTCAAAACCGGGGAACTCGGCATTGAAGTCACGCGCAAATTTCAGGTAGCGCACGATCGTCCCGTTGAAGCGCTCCCCCGGGATCAGCAAGGGGATCCCGGGCGGATAGGGCGTGACCAGCATTGCCGTCACCCGGCCCTCGAGTTCGTCGATCACGACACGCTCGATCTCGCGGTGCGCCATTTTTGCGAAGGCATCGGCCGGCTTCATCGCCGGCACCATGTCCGACAGGTACATCTCGGTAGTCAGGCGAGCGATGTCGTGCGCCTTGTAGAAGCTGTGGATCTGGTTGCACAGGTCCTTCAGCCCGACACGCTCGTAGCGCGGATGCTTGGCGATGAAATCGGGCATCACCCGCCACAGCGGCTGGTTGCGGTCGTAGTCGTCCTTGAACTGCTGCAGTTCGGTCACCATGGTGTTCCAGCGCCCCTTGGTGATACCGATCGTGAACATGATGAAGAACGAGTAGAGACCGGTCTTCTCGACGATGATCCCGTGCTCGGCCAGATACTTGGTGACGATCGCCGCCGGAATCCCGGTATGGTCGGCGAAATCGCCATCCATGTTCAGCCCCGGGGTGATGATCGTCGCCTTGATCGGATCGAGGATGTTGAAACCTTCGGCAAGGTCGCCGAAGCCGTGCCAGCGGTCGCCGGCCTTCAGCGTCCAGTCCTCGCGCGAACCCAGCCCTTCCTCGGCGAGGAACTCCGGCCCCCAGACCTTGAACCACCAGTCGTGCTCGCCGAATTCGGACTCGACCTTGCGCATCGCACGGCGGAATTCGACCGCTTCCGACAGCGACTCGTTGACCAGCGCCGGCCCCCCCGGTGCTTCCATCATCGCCGCGGCGACGTCGCATGAAGCGATGATCGCGTACTGCGGCGAGGTCGAGGTGTGCATCAGGTAGGCTTCGTTGAAGATGTCGCGGTCGAGCTTTCGCGTCTGCGAGTCCTGGACCAGAATCTGCGAGGCCTGGCTCAGGCCGGCCAGCAGCTTGTGGGTGGACTGGGTGGAAAACACCATCGACTCGCGGCAGCGCGGGCGGTCAGCGCCGATCGCATGGTAGTCGCCATAGAAATCGTGGAAGGCCGCGTGCGGCAGCCAGGCTTCATCGAAGTGCAGGGTGTCGATCTCGCCGTCGAGCATGTCCTTGATTGTCTCGACGTTGTACACCACGCCATCGTAGGTGGACTGGGTGATCGTCAGGATGCGCGGCTTCTTGCTCTTGGCTTCGCGCGCGAAGGGGTTGGCCTCGATCTTCTTCTGGATGTTCTCCATCGAGAACTCCGCCAGCGGAATCGGGCCGATGATGCCGTAGTGGTTGCGGGTCGGGGTCAGGAACACCGGCACCGCCCCGGTCATGATGATCGAGTGGAGAATGGACTTGTGGCAGTTGCGGTCGACGACGACGATGTCGCCCGGCGCCACGGTGGTGTGCCACACCATCTTGTTCGAGGTCGAAGTGCCGTTGGTGACGAAGTACAGATGGTCGCAGTTGAAGATGCGCGCCGCGTTGCGCTCGGAGGCCGCCACCGGGCCGGTGTGATCGAGCAGCTGGCCAAGCTCGTCGACCGCGTTGCAGACGTCGGCGCGCAGCATGTTCTCGCCGAAGAACTGGTGGAACATCTGCCCCACCGGGCTCTTCAGGAAGGCCACCCCACCCGAGTGCCCTGGGCAGTGCCAGGAATACGAGCTGTCTGCCGCATAGTGCACCAGCGCGCGGAAGAACGGCGGCGGCAGCGACTCCAGATAGTTCTTCGCCTCGCGCACGACATAGCGCGCGATGAACTCCGGCGTGTCCTCGAACATGTGGATGAAGCCATGCATCTCACGCAGCACGTCGTTGGGAATGTGGCGCGTGGTGCGCGTCTCGCCGTGGAGGAAGATCGGGATGTCGGCATTGCGCAGGCGAATTTCCTCGACGAACGCGCGCAATCCGGCGATCGCGCTGTCGGCGGCCTCGGGCGAGGAAAACTCTTCGTCGTCGATCGACAGGATGAAGGCGGAGCCGCGGCTCTGCTGCTGCGCGAAGGACGTCAGGTCGCCGTAACTGGTGACCCCGAGGACCTCCATGCTCTCATCTTCGATTGCCTTGGCAAGAGCACGAATACCCAGCCCGGACGTGTTTTCCGAACGGAAATCCTCGTCGATGATGATGATGGGGAAATGGAATCTCATCCTGTTCGCCTCCAGCGGGGTCTTGCGCGACGGGCCGGTGCGGAAAGCCTGTTCCGCCACTCGCCGCCCGTGCGCTACCGAAAGTGATTCGAAAAAACACAAGGGGCCGTCAGGCGGCCCCGTGCGAACTTCGTCCGTCAGCGTAAGCGCTCAAATTTTCGGCAGTGTGACGCCGGTCTGGCCCAGGTACTTGCCGCCACGGTCCTTGTACGAAGTCTCGCAGGTTTCATCGGATTCGAAGAACAGCATCTGGGCCACCCCTTCGTTGGCGTAGATCTTGGCCGGCAAGGGGGTGGTGTTGGAAAACTCCAGCGTCACGTGCCCCTCCCACTCGGGCTCGAGCGGGGTGACGTTCACGATGATGCCGCAGCGCGCATAGGTGCTTTTGCCCAGGCATACCGTCAGTACGCTGCGCGGGATGCGGAAATACTCCACCGTGCGCGCCAGGGCGAAGGAGTTCGGCGGAATGATGCACACCTCGCCGATGAAGTCGACGAAGTTGCGCGCATCGAAATCCTTCGGATCGACGATCGTGGAGTTGATGTTGGTGAAGATCTTGAATTCGTTCGCCACCCGCACATCGTAGCCATAGCTCGACGTGCCGTAGGAAACGATGCGTCCGCTGCCATTGGCCCGCACCAGTTCCGGCGCGAACGGCTCGATCATGGCGGCCGTTTCGGCCATGCGGCGGATCCATTTGTCGGACTTGATCGACATCGGCGCAGATTCCAGTGCGACCCAGGGGGTCGGTTGCAAAACGGCGTAGTTTAGGACAAGCACCGCAGCGGGGAAAGGCCATCGTTCGATGCCCGCTCCGTCGCCCCGGCACCGGGGGCAGATCCATCGCCGGCGGCGGCGGACCGCCGCGCGCCGGGGCCCGAATGAAGTGCTCAGCTGCTCTTGAAGACGATATTCGGGAACTTGTGCGTCATGTCCTTCGACTTCTCGGCAATGCGCACCGCAACCTTGCGCGCGATCTCCTTGTAGATCATGGCGATGCGGCCATCCGGGTCGGAAACCACGGTCGGCGCACCGCTGTCGGCTTCGGAGCGGATCTGGATATCGAGCGGCAAGGCGCCGAGGAACGGGATGTGGTAGTCCTCGCACATTTTCGCGCCACCGCCATGACCGAAGATGTGCTCTTCGTGGCCGCACTTCGAACAGATGTGGATGCTCATGTTCTCGACCACGCCGAGGATCGGCACCCCCACCTTCTCGAACATCTTCAGACCCTTGCGCGCATCCAGCAGGGCGATGTCCTGCGGCGTGGTGACGATCACCGCGCCGGTCAACGGCACGCTCTGCGACAGCGTCAGCTGGATGTCGCCCGTTCCCGGCGGCATGTCGATGACCAGGTAGTCGAGATCGTTCCAGGCCGTGTCCTTCAGCATCTGGTTCAACGCCTGGGTCGCCATCGGCCCGCGCCACACCATCGGGGTATCCTGTTCGATCAGGAAGCCGATCGACATCGCCTGGATGCCGTAGGCCTCCAGCGGCTGCATGGTCTTGCCATCGTCCGACACCGGGCGCTGATCGCCGATGCCCAGCATCTGCGGCTGCGAGGGGCCGTAGATATCCGCATCGAGGATGCCGACGCGCGCGCCCTCGGCGGCCAGCGCCAGCGCCAGGTTCACCGCCGTCGTGCTCTTGCCGACGCCGCCCTTGCCCGAAGCCACGGCGACGATATTGCGCACCCCTTCGAGCAGTTTCACGCCATGCTGAACCGCATGAGCCACCACCTTGCTGGCGACCCGGATCTCGACCTTGCCCACGCCAGGCAGCTTCGCCAGCGCTGCGGCCAGCATCGCCCGGATCCCTTCATGCTGGCTTTTCGCCGGATACCCCAGCTCGACGTCGAAACGGACATTGCCCCCATCGAGCGTCAGGTTGCGGATGCAGCGCCCGGAGACGAAATCCTTGCCCGTGTTGGGATCGACCACCTGCCTGAGTGCTTCGGTTACGGTTTGCTGATCAAGACTCATCACGTTTTCCTCGATAATCGGTGCACCCGCCGCCGGGTGAAAACTGCAGAATCATACCGGAGCCCGGGCTTTCGCTCATCCGTACCGCCAACAAGGTTTCCACCTTTCCCACCGCCAACTTCCTCCTCATGAAGCACGCCTCTTTCCTCCCTTCGCTTCTGGCGGCCGCGCTGGTGGCGGCCTGCGCCACCCCTGGCCAGCCCCCCGATGCAGCCGCCGGCACCGACGACCTCATTCACCGCCATGCGCTCGTGCGCCCCGCTGCGCCCTCGCCCGACTGGCCCGCCGTGCGCAAGCGCGTGGCGCAGGCGCTCGCGAACCTGCCGGATGTGAGTGTGGGCAGCGCGGACAGCACAGGGCTGAGCCTGCGAATTCCCGTCGCCGACGGCTTCGCCTCGGGCGCCAGCGCGATCCGCCCTCCACTCGCCCGCACCCTCGATGCGCTCGCGCCCACGCTGGCAGGTGAAGCAGGCATTACCATCCTGGTTGTCGGCCACACCGACAGCCAGGGCAGCGAGATGGTGAACCTGCGTCTGTCGATCGCGCGCGCCGAAGCCGTCGTCGAACATCTGCGCCAGCGCGGCATCGGACTCGAGCGCCTGAGCGCCGATGGCCGCGGCGAATCCGACCCGCTGACCAGCAACGCCACCGAAGAAGGCCGCGCGCGCAATCGCCGCGTCGAGCTGTTCCTGCGTCCCTTGCCCTGAGCAAGGCCGACGGTCCCGACGCGGCAAGGGCGCCGCTTTGCTAAACTGCGCTCCTTTCACCTGCCGCTCCGCGTCCACCCACCATGCCCCGCAAGATTCTCGTCACCAACGCCCTGCCCTACGCCAACGGGGACATCCACCTCGGCCACCTGGTCGGCTACATCCAGGCCGACATCTGGGTACGCTACCAGCGCATGCGGGGGCACACGGTGCACTACGTGTGTGCGGACGACACCCACGGCACTCCGGTGATGCTGCGCGCGGAAAAGGAAGGCCTGAGCCCCGAGCAGCTCATCGCCCGCGTCCATGGCGAGCACCTGCGCGACTTCACCGCCTTCGGCGTCGCCTTCGACAACTACCACTCCACGCACAGCGCGGAAAACCGTTTCTATGCCGAGGATATTTACGGCAAGCTCGAAGCCGGCGGCCTGATCGACACCCGCGCGATCGAGCAGTACTACGACCCGGTCAAGGAGATGTTCCTCCCCGACCGCTTCATCAAGGGCGAATGCCCCAAGTGCGGTGCCGCCGACCAGTACGGCGACAACTGCGAAGCCTGCGGCGCGGCCTACGCCCCGACCGAGTTGAAGAACCCCTATTCGGCGGTTTCCGGCGCGACCCCGGTGCTGAAGACCTCCGAACACTATTTCTTCCGCCTGTCGGACGGGCGCGCGGTCGACTTCCTGCGCGACTGGACGCGCGGCAGCAACGCCGCCGGCGAGCGCCGCCTGCAGGCAGAGGCCGCCAACAAGATGAAGGAGTGGCTCGGCGAGGAGGGCGAAAACAAGCTCTCCGACTGGGACATCTCGCGCGATGCGCCCTACTTCGGCTTCGAGATTCCGGGGGCGCCGGGCAAGTACTTCTACGTGTGGCTGGACGCGCCGATCGGCTACCTCGCCAGCTTCCGCAATCTGGCCGAAAAACGTGCCGCAACCGGCGAGACGATCGCGCTCGAGGATTACACCGATGCCGGGCGCGCCACCGCCGCCGGCACCGAGATGATTCACTTCATCGGCAAGGACATCCTCTATTTCCACGCCCTGTTCTGGCCGGCGATGCTCAAGTTCGCCGGCTACGCCACGCCCAGCCAGCTGTGCGTCAACGGTTTCCTGACCGTCGACGGCGCCAAGATGAGCAAGAGCCGCGGCACCTTCATCACCGCGCACTCCTACATCGCGCAGAAGCTCAACCCCGAGTGGCTGCGCTACTACTTCGCCGGCAAGTCCAACGGCACCATGGAAGACGTCGACCTCAACCTCGACGACATGATCGCCAAGGTCAATGCCGACCTCGTCGGCAAGTTCGTGAACATCGCCAGCCGCTGTGCCGGCTTCATCGGCAAGCGCTTCGGCGGCCGCCTTGGCGAAGTCGATGCCGCCGCCTGTGCCGAGTTCGCCACCGCCTGGGCCGAGGGCCGGATCACCGCCGCCTATGACGAGCGCGACTACAGCCGCGCCCTGCGCGAGATCATGCGCCTGGCTGACGCCGCCAACCAGTATGTGAACGACCACAAGCCGTGGGAACTCGCCAAGCAGGAAGGCCAGGAGGCGCGCCTGCACACCGTGTGCAGCACCGCGCTGACCATGTTCCGCGACCTCACCCGCTACCTCAAGCCGGTGCTGCCGGCGCTGGCCGCGCAGGTCGAAGCCTTCCTCGTCATCCCGGCGATGGACTGGCGGGGCGAGTGGGCGCCGCTGCCCGCCGGCCACGCAATCCAGACCTACCGCCACCTGATGACCCGCGTCGAACGCAAGCAGATCGACGCCCTGCTCGAAGCCAACCGCGAATCCCTCGCCCCGGCCGCCGCCGCGCCGGTCAAGGCGGAGGCGGTGGCCAAGGCGGCCTCCTCGCAGCAGCGCCACGCCGAGAAGCAGCAGCACGCGGCGCAGGCCGCCGAAGCGTCCCTGGAACACATTTCGATCGACGATTTCACCAAGGTCGACCTGCGCATCGCCAGGATCGTCGACGCCCGGCACGTCGATGGCGCCGACAAGCTGATCCGCCTCGCGCTCGACATCGGCGAGACCGACGAGGCCGGCAACCCCAGGCCGCGCCAGGTCTTCGCCGGGATCAAGTCGGCCTACGACCCGGCCGCGCTCGTCGGCCGCCTGACGGTGATGGTCGCCAACCTCGCGCCGCGCAAGATGAAGTTCGGCATGAGCGAAGGCATGGTCCTCGCCGCCTCGGATGCCGAAGGCAAGGCCGGCGGCATCCATCTGCTGTCGCCCGACGCGGGCGCCGCACCGGGAATGAAGGTGAAGTAACCCGGCCCCCGCCATGCCGCTGACGCCCTCGAAACGCTGGATCGTCCTGCACCACGCAGGCCGGGGGCGCCTGTCTCCCTAGCACCGCCCGCCCGGGCGGTGCCGCAAGACCTGTTCAGGCTTCTGTTCAAGTTCACCGCGGAGACAGCATGAAAATCCAGTTCCGACCCAAGCTTTTCGACACCCTGCCCGACTACGGTCGCGGGGTCTTCTTCCAGGACCTTTCTTCCGGCCTCACCGTCGGCGTGCTCGCCCTGCCGCTGGCGATGGCCTTCGCCATCGCCAGCGGCATGTCGCCCAGTGCCGGCATCTGGACCGCGATCGTCGCCGGCTTCCTGATCGCCGTCCTCGGCGGCTCGCGGGTGCAGATCGGCGGCCCGACCGGCGCCTTCATTCCCATCGTCTACGCCATCGTCACCGACTACGGCGTGGCCAACCTGCTGATCGCCACGATGATGTCGGGCGTCATGCTGTTCGCGATGGGCGCCCTGCGCCTGGGCAGCATGATCCGCTTCATCCCGCTGTCGGTCGTGATCGGCTTCACCAACGGCATCGCCGTGGTCATCTTCATCTCCCAGATCAAGGATTTTCTCGGCCTGCCGATCGACACCCTACCGGGCGAATTCTTCGCCAAGATGGCTGCCTTGTGGGCCGCGCTGCCGAGCGCGCATCTGCCCACCGTCGCCGCCGCCGTCGCCTCCCTCGGCGTGCTGCTGGGCTGGAACCACCAGGCCCGGAAGATCGCCTGGATGCGGCGGATGCCCGGTCCGCTCGCGGTGCTGGTGATCATGACTGCGGCAAACGCCCTGTTCGCGCTGCCAATCGACACCATCGGCAGCCGCTTCGGCGGCATCCCGCAGGAACTCCCCGCGATCGGCCTGCCGGCGCTGGAACTGGGCATGCTCGGCAAGCTGATCGCCCCCGCTATCACCATCGCCCTGCTCGGCGCGATCGAATCCCTGCTCTCGGCGCGGGTGGCTGACAACCTGATCGACGACCGCCACGACCCCAACCAGGAGCTGATGGCACAGGGCATCGCCAACGTCGCCGCGCCGCTGTTCGGCGGCTTTGCCGCCACCGGTGCGATCGCCCGCACCGCCACCAACATCCGCACCGGCGGACGCACGCCGGTGGCCGGCATGATCCACGCCGCAGTGCTGCTCGCCGTCGTCCTCGCCCTCGCCCCGCTCGCCAGCCACATCCCGCTCGCCACCCTGTCGGCGATCGTCGTCGTGGTTGCGATCAACATGGGCGAATGGCACGCCCTCGCCCCGCAGGAACTCAGGCGTTATTCGCTCAACTACCGCACCATCCTGCTCGCGACCTTCTTCGTCACCGTGGTGTTCGACCTCACTCTCGCGGTCGAACTGGGCATGGCGCTGGCGAGCCTGTTCTTCATCTACCGGATGTCGGACCTCACCCGCATCGAACGCATCCCGCTCGAAGAGCACTACGGCGTCGAGGCCCTCACCCGCGCCGACGGCAGCCCGCGCATCCTCGCCTACAGCCTGTTCGGCAGCCTGTTCTTCGGCGCCGCCAACAAGCTCGAGAACCTGCTGCAGATGCAGCACGGCCACCCCGACGTGGTGATCCTGGACATGAACAAGGTCATCAACCTCGACACCACCGGGCTCGACATCCTGCAGACCCTGCACCGCAACCTGGGCAAGCGCGGCGCCCACCTCATGCTGTGCGGACTCAACGCCCAGCCGGCTTCGATCGTGCGGCGCTCGGGCTTCCAGGACGCACTCGGGGCAGACCGGATCAGCGGCAACATCACCACCGCGCTGGTGCACGCCCAGCGGCTCAGCGCCGGAGAAGCCGAGATCGCCTACACTTAGCCCGCCCCGGCCGAGCGCGCGGGCAGCCCCGCCCGGAGCCCCGCCCCAGGCGCAAAGGCTTCGGGCCGCACTCACCCGCACCGCCGTGCATCGGTTAAAATGCGCGTTTTCCGCGTTCGACCAGACCGATGCAGTTTGCCGGCTTCACTTTGCGCAACAACCTCGTCCTCGCTCCGATGGCCGGGGTCACGGACCGCCCTTTCCGCCAGTTGTGCAAAAAGATGGGCGCAGGGCTGGCCGTGTCCGAGATGGTCACCTCCAACTCGCTGCTCTACGGCAGCGAGAAGACCCGGCGCCGCGCCAACCACGACGGCGAAGTCGAACCGATCGCAGTCCAGATCGCCGGCGCGGACCCGGCGATGATGGCCGAAGCCGCACGCTACAACGCCGACCGCGGTGCCCAGATCATCGACATAAACATGGGCTGCCCGGCGAAGAAGGTCTGCAACGTCATGGCCGGCTCGGCGCTGATGCAGGACGAGCCGCTGGTCGCGCGCATCCTCGATGCGGTGGTGAACGCCGTACCGCACACGCCGGTGACGCTGAAGTTCCGCACCGGCTGGAGCCGCGCTCACCGCAACGCCCCGGCGATCGCCCGCATCGCCGAGGACGCCGGCATCCGCGCGATCGCCATCCACGGCCGCACCCGCGCCGACCAGTACATGGGCGAAGCCGAATACGACACCATCGCCCACGTCAAGACTCTGGTAAAGATCCCGGTAATCGCCAACGGCGACATCACCACCCCGCAGAAAGCGCGGCAGGTGCTCGAGCACACCGGCGCCGACGGCGTCATGATCGGCCGCGCGGCCCAGGGCCGGCCGTGGATCTTCCGCGAGATCGAACACTTCCTCGCCACCGGCGAGGAACTCGCCCCGCCGCTGGTGAGCGAGATCCACCAGGTGTGCCGGGAGCATCTGGCCGACCTCTATGCCTTCTACGGCGACGAGCGCGGAGTGAAGATCGCGCGCAAGCACATCTCCTGGTACACCAAGGGCCTGGTCGGTTCGGCCGCCTTCCGCCGCACGATGAACCTGCTTGCCGACATTCCTGCGCAGCTCGCCGCGATCGACGATTTCTTCGGCCAGCTCGCCGAAGCCGGCGCCCGCCTGCACTACGAAAAAGAATATCCACAGGAACTCGCCGCATGAGCTGCAGCAACGAGATCGCGGAGGCCGTCCTCCGCACGCTGGACCAGTATTTCCGCGACCTCGACGGTGAGAAACCGGCCGCCATCCACGACATGGTGATCCGCAACGTCGAGCGCCCGATGCTGCAGTTCGTGCTCCAGCAGGCCAAGGGCAACCAGACCATCGCCGCCGACATGCTGGGCATCAACCGCAACACGCTGCGCCGCAAGCTGACCGATTACGATCTGCTGTGATCCGCAGGCAGCCGCAGCTCCGGCATCGGGCGCAGCCCCTTCCGCCACCGGCAACGACATCCTGCTGAGCCGCCGCCCGCCCCGGCATGGCGCCTCCGCCCTGGCTTCCAACCGATTCCCATCCATTTTCCCGTCTCCGAATCCACCATGAACGTAACCCAAGCCCTGATCAGTGTTTCCGACAAGCGCGGCGTGCTCGACTTCGCCCGCGAGCTTTCCACCCTCGGCATCAAGCTGCTGTCGACCGGCGGCACCGCCAGCCTGCTGCGCGAGGCCGGCCTGCCGGTGACCGACGTCTCCGAGCACACCGGCTTCCCGGAGATGCTCGACGGCCGGGTCAAGACCCTGCATCCGAAGGTGCACGGCGGCATCCTCGCCCGCCGCGACCTCGCCGAACACATGGACACCATCGCCGCCCACGACATCGGCCGCATCGACCTCGTGGTGGTGAACCTCTACCCCTTCCAGCAGACCGTGGCCAAGCCCGACTGCACGCTGGAGGACGCAATCGAGAACATCGACATCGGCGGCCCGACCATGGTGCGCGCCGCGGCCAAGAACCACGGCAACAAGGATGGCGGCGTCGGCATCGTCACCGACCCTGAGGACTACGCCGGCATCATCACTGAGCTCAAGGCCAATGGCGGCAAGCTCAGCCACCCGACCCGCTTCGCGCTCGCAGTGAAGGCCTTCACCCACACCGCGCGCTACGACTCGGCGATCTCCAACTACCTCACCGCGCTGGTCACCAACGACGCCGGCGACGTCTCACTGCAGACTTACCCCGAGCGCCTGCAGCTGGCCTTCGACAAGGTGCAGGACCTGCGCTACGGCGAGAACCCGCACCAGTCCGCCGCTTTCTACCGCCAGCCCGGCGCGGCCGAGGGCGGCGTCGCCGGCTACACCCAGCTGCAGGGCAAGGAGCTGTCCTACAACAACATCGCCGACGCCGACGCGGCATGGGAATGCGTGAAGGCCTTCGACGGCCCGGCCGCGGCCTGCGTCATCGTCAAGCACGCCAACCCCTGCGGCGTGGCCGTCGCCGCCAGCCCGCTCGAGGCCTACAAGAAGGCCTTCTCCACCGACCCGACCTCGGCCTTCGGCGGCATCATCGCCTTCAACGGCGAAGTCGACCGCGCCGCGGCCGAAGCGGTATCGGCGCAGTTCCTCGAGGTGCTGATCGCGCCGTCCTACACCACCGATGCGCTCGAGCTGCTCGCGGGCAAGAAGAACGTGCGCGTGCTCAGCTGCGCGCTCGGCCAGCCCGCCGGCGCCTTCGACTACAAGCGCGTCGGCGGCGGCCTCTTGGTGCAGAGCGCCGACGAGGCCCGCATCCAGATCGCCGACCTCAAGGTCGTCACCCAGCGCGCGCCCACCGAGACGGAAATGCGCGACATGCTGTTCGCGTGGCGCGTGGCGAAATACGTCAAGTCGAACGCCATCGTGTACTGCAAGGACGGCATGACCATCGGCGTCGGCGCCGGGCAGATGAGCCGGGTCGACTCCGCCCGCATCGCCAGGATCAAGGCCGAGAATGCCGCCCTCGAGATTGCCGGCTGCGTGGTCGCCTCGGACGCCTTCTTCCCCTTCCGCGACGGCCTCGACGTGCTCGCCCAGGCCGGCGCCACCGCGGTGATCCAGCCCGGCGGTTCGATGCGCGACGCCGAGGTCATCGCCGCTGCCGACGAGCAGGGCATCGCCATGGTGTTCACCGGCTTCCGCCACTTCCGTCACTGATCCGGAGCAGCCCATGAAAGTCCTCGTCATCGGTTCGGGCGGACGCGAACATGCGCTGGCCTGGAAACTGGCCCAGTCACCCCGGGTCACCCGTGTGCTGGTCGCACCAGGCAACCCGGGCACTGCGCGCGAACCCAGGATGCAGAACCTCGCCGCCACCGCGATCGAAGACCTGGTCGCACTCGCCCGCAGCGAGCAGGTCGGCTTCACCGTGGTCGGACCGGAAGCGCCGCTCGCCGCCGGCGTGGTCGATGCCTTCCGCGCCGCCGGCCTGCCGATCTTCGGTCCGACCAGGGCTGCTGCGCAGCTCGAGAGCTCGAAGGACTTCGCCAAGCAGTTCCTCGTCCGCCACAATATCCCGACCGCGAAGTACCGTACCTTCTCGGATGCTGGCGAGGCCCACGCCTACATCGACGCCGAAGGCGCCCCGATCGTGATCAAGGCCGACGGGCTGGCCGCGGGCAAGGGCGTGGTGGTGGCGATGACGGCTGACGAAGCGCACGCGGCAATCGACAGGATGCTCTCCGGCAACAAGATGGGCGTGCAGTACACCGAGGCGGGTGCCCGTGTGGTGATCGAGGAGTTCATGGAAGGCGAGGAAGCGAGCTTCATCGTCATGGCCGACGGCAGGAACGCGCTCGCGCTTGCCACCAGCCAGGACCACAAGCGCCTGCAGGACGGCGACCTCGGCCCCAACACCGGCGGCATGGGCGCGTACTCGCCCGCACCGGTGGTCACGCCCGAAGTCCACGCCCGCGTGATGCGCGAGATCATCCAGCCAACCCTCGCCGGGATGGCCGCCGACGGCCTGCCCTACACCGGCTTCCTCTATGCCGGTCTGATGATCGACGAGGCCGGCAAACCGCGCGTGGTCGAGTTCAATTGCCGCATGGGCGACCCCGAAACCCAGCCCATCATGATGCGGCTCAAGACCGACCTCGCCGACCTCGTCGAGGCCGCCATCGCCGCAAGGCTCGACCAGGTCGAAGCCGAATGGGACCGTCGCGTCGCACTCGGCGTGGTGCTGGCGGCAGCCGGCTATCCCGACAGCCCGCGCAAGGGCGACGCGATCACCGGGCTGCCGGATGCCGAACCGGAGGATGCCCACGTCTTTCATGCCGGCACCGCAGAACAGGACGGCCGGATCGTCACCGCCGGCGGCCGCGTGCTGTGCGTCACCGCGCTCGGCGACAACGTGCGCACGGCACAGAAGCGCGCTTACGAGATCGCCGCGGGGATCGCTTTCGACGGTTGCCAGTATCGCCGCGACATCGGCCACCGCGCCCTCTCGCGCCGCAGCTGAATACCCGCCGGCTTTTCAGCCCGTACACCGCTGACATCGACCGCCCTGCGGTCTATCCTACGCCTGCGGGCGCATCCGGCGCCCGCGACCATAGTCATGGAGGCGTCGATGTCCGTCAAATTCGAGATCAGCAAGACCGAGAAGGGCGAATTTCACTTCAAGCTGCTCAACACCGATGGCAAGACCTTGCTGCGCAGCGAAGGCTACAACGCCAAGGCGAGCTGCACCAACGGCATCGAGTCGGTGCGCCGGAACGCCGCTGACGAGGCCCGCTACGACCTGAAGACCGCCTCCGATGGCCGCCCGTATTTCAACCTCAAGGCAAGCAACGGCCAGATCATCGGTACCAGCCCGATGTTCGCCGACGCCAGCGCGTGCGCAACCGCCGTTGCCGCCACCAAATCCGCAGCGGCCGGCGCTGCGGTCGACGACAAGAGCTGAACTGCGATGACCCCTGCCGCCGTCAAACCCTGGCTGTCCGATCTCCAGCACCGCATCGTCGCCCGCCTCGAAGCGTTCGACGGGCAGGCCTTCCGCACTGATCGGTGGGACCGGCCGGGCGGCGGCGGCGGGCTGACCCGCGTGATCGAAGAGGGAGCCTTCTTCGAGCGCGGCGGAGTGAATTTTTCCCATATCACGGGGGAGGCGATGCCGGCCTCGGCCACCGCACACCGCCCCGAACTGGCCGGCCGCCACTTCGAGGCCATGGGCGTGTCGCTGGTGCTCCACCCACGCAACCCCTACTGCCCCACGGTACACATGAACGTGCGCTGCTTCCTCGCCCGGGCCGAAGGCAAGGAACCGGTGTGGTGGTTCGGCGGCGGCATGGATCTGACCCCGTACTACGGCTTCGAAGAGGACGTCCGCCACTTCCATTCGGCCTGCAAGGCGGCGGTGCTGCCCCATGGCGGTGAAGCCGAATACCGGCGGCTGAAGGAGTGGTGCGACCGCTACTTCTTCCTCAAGCACCGCAACGAGCCGCGCGGCGTGGGGGGGCTGTTCTTCGACGATCTCGGCGCCGACGGCAGGACGGATTTCGACGCTGCCTTCGGCCTGACGAAATCCGTCGGCGAAGCCTTTATCGATGCCTACCTGCCGATCGCCGAACGCCGCCGGGGCCTCGCCTACGGCGAACGCGAGCGCGACTTCCAGGCCTACCGGCGGGGGCGCTACGTCGAATTCAACCTGGTGTTCGACCGCGGCACGCTGTTCGGCCTGCAGTCGGGCGGACGCACCGAATCCATCCTGATGTCACTGCCGCCGGTGGTGAAGTGGCGCTACGACTGGCACCCGGAGCCGGGCTCGGACGAAGCGCGCCTCTACGACGTGTTCCTCAAGCCGCAAGACTGGAGCTGAGCCGCAGCAGCGGACGCCTCAGCTGCCCGTCCGGGCCGCGCCCCCGGCGGCCAATTCTGCAGCCGCGCGGTAGTGGCGCTGGGCATCCTGCGGACGCTCCAGGGTATCGAACAGGTGGGCCAGCGCGAGGTGGGCATCGACTGCAGGAGCGAGCTTCAGTGAAGCCTCGAAGTAGCTCTGCGCCTTCCCCCACAGCTCGGCACGCGTGCACAGCTGGCCGAGCGCGAACAACAGCCCGGCATCCTGCGCATGCCGCTCCAGCCAGCCTTCCGCCTTTTGCAGGCAGCCTCCGGCGTCGGCGTCGGATCCGGCGCAGCAGGCATACAGGCGAGCGAGCGCGCTGTCCCAGCGCTCATCGAGCAGGCGCTCGGTGTGGCGCCGGACGAGGGCGGCGTGGCCGGCCCGGGCCATCAGCGCCAGCGCACGTTCGACGAGGACGCGATCCTGCAGCTCGTCGGCGGGGATGTCCTTCCAGTACGCGGCCAGGGCCGGCGGATCGGCGGCAAGCTGTTTCATCCGCTCGATATGGCCGCGTCGCAGCTTCGGCACCGCCTGTTCTTCGCTGAGCGCCTTGTGCTTGCGCAGCTGGCGCACGATGTGAATCAGCTCTTCCCAGCGCCCCAGCGCCCGCGCCACCCTCGACTCGAGGCGCAGCATCGCGATGTGCTTGTGACCGCCCTCGCGCAGCGCCTGCAGCCTGCTCGCGGCGACATCGAACTGGCGGCTGTCGAGTGCCAGTTCGGCTTCCGTCATCAGCCGCGCGACCTCGCTGTCCTTGCCCTGTTCGGCTGCATGACCGAGCCATTCCCGGTAACGCTCCTCGTCCTGCAGGGCATGCGCGGCGCGCGCCGCCACCAGCGCGGCAATGCCTGCGCGCGCGCTGGTGGCGTATGCGGCCGACGCCAGCTTCAGCGCCTGCGAGAAGCGTCCCTCGAAGAAGGCGTTGATCGCACCATGCAAGGCGTTGTCTGCCTTTTCGCGACGCCGGCGCTCGCGCCACTGCGCAACGCGCGCCGGCAGGGCAAGGGTGCGGGTCAGCAGCCGCAGCAGCAGATGGATCAGCAGTACGCCGGCCACCAGCACGACGGCAAAGAGATTGAGCGAAATCTGTGCCCGCCACGGCGACAGCACGACGAGGACGTAGCCATCGTTGAGCCCGGCGATCATCGCCACGCCGACGGCAAGGGCGAAGATGCCGATCAGCCAGATCAGTGCGCGCATCGCTCGGCCCTCACTCGCTGGCCGCGGGGGCAGGCCCGCAGCCTCATCCGTGGCCGGCGCAGGCGACGCCGCGGCGGACGGCGCATCCGGCCTGGGGTCGGACGGGGCTTCAGACGGGGTACCGGGTGCAGCGTCGGTCCCGGGCGCCGTGCCGGATGAGATCGCCGGGTCCGCGACCGGCGCCTCCGGCGCCGGCGTGGCCGGGACCACCGGAGCCGCCATCGCGGGCGCGCGCCCGGCCTCTGCTGCCGGCTGGCCGCCCCGCACCTGGGCATTGCGCAAGGCGGTAAAGGTTTCGGTGAGATTCGGCGGCTCGTAGCGCACTTTCACCGCCTCGAGTTCTTTCAGCTCCAGCAGGGCGCCCCGCACGCGCGCGTCGCGCAGATCGAAAAAACGCTCCATCCAGGCACGCGCCTGGGCGAGATCGGCCTCGTAGGTGCGGCCGTCGCGCGCGAGCAGCGCGAGCCTGGCCGTGAGCAGGCGGATCTTCAGGTTTTCGCGCAGGAAAGTGCTCTGCGCCGGAGCCAGCAGCACCGGGTCGGTCTGATCGAGGCGCTCCACCCGGACCAGGGCGCGGACTTCGTGCCAGACGTCGCCCGCGACCGCCCGGGCCGCACGCCAAGCCCCGGCAACCCAGCCGGCAAGGCCTTCGTCCGCCCCCGGCGCCAGTTCGCGGCCCACAGCGGCGTCGACCGGCAATTGCCCTTCGAACGCCAGCGGCAGCGCGTCGGCGCGCTCGAGCAGGCGTTCCAGGCGCAGTCCGAGACCGGACACATCGAGCGAGGGCTGCAGCTTGAGGGTGTCGATGTCGCGCGCGAGCGCACGACGCAGTGCAGCCAGCTGGCCACGGTCGTGGATCGCGAGGCGGGCCTCGGCCTCCTGCAGGGCGATCAGCGCGGCCTCGACGTTGCCGGCGATCTGCAGCTGCTGGGCGGCGAGCACGACCGCCTGCTCGACCTCGGCGATCACGCCGTCCTCGCGCGAGCGGGAAAATTCCTGGTACAAGGCCTCCAGCGCGGCGGCCTGGCCTTCGGTGGCCTCGACTTTGGCGTCGAGGACGCCGAGCTTGCCCTGCAGCGAAGCAATCACTTCCTGCTGCTGGCGGACGATGCCGCGCGCCTCGGCGGCGCTCGTCTCGCCCTCGGCCAGTCGCTGCGCCAGTTCCTCGCGCAGTGCGCCCGCCTGCGTACGGGTGTCGCGCACCTGCCAGATCGCCCAGCCGGCACCGGCGAGCGCGATCAGGGCGAGCAACAGCGCCCACCATGCTGCCGGGCTGCGCCCCTGCCCCCCGGCGCCCGCCGCGCCCTCGGGCACGCCGTCGGCGGACGAGCCTGGCGCGCGCGCAGAATCGTCCCGGGCGTCGTCCTTGTTCGGCACGTGCACGGACGCGGGCGGCTGAGTCAGGGCTGGGGTCTCTTCTTTCATGGCGTCAGTTTAACCAAAGTGGTTCACAAGTGCCTGCATCAGGCCTTCATCGCCCGCCGGGGTTTCCACCACCACATGGAATCCGGCCGCACGCGCCTGGGCGACGATGCGCGGGTGGGTGGCGAAAACCGTCACCGGACGCAAGGCCGCAAGGCCATCGGTGCCCAGCATCCGCTCCAGATTGCGCACGCCTTCGCTGCTGGTGAGGAGCAAGGCGTCGATCTCGCCGCGCGCCACCGGCTCCAGCAACAGGCGAGGATCGAGGCTCGGGCAAGATCGCCGGTAGCAGGTCACATACTCGACGCTCGCACCGCGCTCGCGCAAGGTCTCGGCAAGCAGCTCGCGCCCCCCGTCACCACGAAGAATAAGCACTTTGCGCCCGGCAACGGCGGCGGCGGAAAACTCGGGCAGGGCGATCACTGCTTCGCTGTCGAAGCCTTGCTGCGGCGCGATCACCTCGGCGAAGCCGTAAGCCCGGAGCACGCGCTCGCTGCCCTTGCCCACGGTCGCGACTTTCAGCCCGGCGGGCCAGGGCCGGCGCGCGAGGATGAACTGCAGCGCATAGTTCGCCGCGTTCGGACTGACGAAGAAGGCCAGATCGAACGCATCCAGGCGCGCCGTGACCTCTTCCAACGGCGCCGGGTCGAGCGCAGGTCCGACCGCGATCACCGGGAACTGCAGGGCATGGCCGCCGGCAGCACGGATGCGCGCGGAGAGGCTCGCAGCCTGTTCGCGCGGGCGCATCACCACCAGGGTCCGCCCGCGCAGGGGGGCGTTGGCGGACAGGGCGGAAGCGGCATCCGGCGCAGTCATCGGCGAAGTCACGCGCAGAGCCGGCTCAGCCGAGATCGGCGAGGAGGGCCTCGGCCCCCTGCGCGCGCAACGCCTCGGCCAGCGCCCGGCCGAGGCTTTCGGCTTCGGCCGCAGCCCCTTCCCGCTCGGCGCGCACGATCTCGCTGCCATCCGGGCGGGCGACGAAGCCGCGCAGCCACAGCCGGCCTGCGCGGATCACCGCGTAGGCGCCGAGCGGCACTTCGCAGCTGCCCGCCAGCGCGCGCGCCACCGCACGCTCGGCGAGGACGCAGGCGGTGGTGTCGGCATCGGCCAACGGCGCCAGCCAGCCGATCACGTCCTTGCGTGCGGCCAGGCACTCGATGCCGAGCGCGCCCTGCCCCGCGGCGGGCAGGGACACTTCGGCCGGCAGCACCGAACGGATGCGCTCCCCCATCCCCAGCCGGGTGAGGCCGGCGGCGGCGAGGATGATCGCGTCGTACTGGCCTTCGTCGAGCTTGCGCAGCCGGGTGTCGAGGTTGCCGCGCAGGCTGGTGACGCCGAGAAAGGGGTACTGGGCGTGGATCTGCGACTCGCGGCGCAGCGACGAAGTCCCCACCACCGCACCCGGCGGCATCTCGGCGAGGCTTGCATAGCGGCTGGAAACGAAGGCGTCGAGCGGCACTTCGCGCGCACAGATGCAGGCCAGGGCGAACGCCTCGCCCATTTCCATCGGCACGTCCTTCATCGAATGCACGGCGATGTCGGCGCGGCCGTCGAGCAGCGCGGTTTCCAGTTCCTTGACGAACAAGCCCTTGCCGCCGACCTTGGCCAGGGGCCGGTCGAGGATCTGGTCGCCGCGGGTGGTCATGCCGAGCAGTTCGACGCGGCAGCCGGGATACAGGGCTTCGAGCCGCGCCTTGATATGCTCGGCCTGCCACAGGGCGAGGCGGCTTTCACGGGTGGCGATGACGATGCGCTCGGGGGTCGCTTGGCTCACGATGGTTAACTCACCTGACAGGAAGGAATCATGCCGCAGCCGGCGGGGCTTCGCCGCACCGCAGCATCAGGGTTCGCACCAATGGTGCGTTGGCAGGCGGGGATTCTAGCATGCGTGCCGATCACCCCCGCCCCGCCTGCCCGCCACCGGACACGAATCCGGACCGCCGGCTGCAGCCGGGCCTTTTTCCCGACCCATCGCCACGAACATGACCCACGATAAAGACGCCCCGCTGCGTGAAGACATCCGCCTGCTCGGACGTCTGCTCGGCGACACCGTGCGCGACCAGCAGGGCGAAGCCGCCTTCGAGCTGATCGAGCGCGTCCGCCAGAACTCGGTGCGCTTCCGCCGCGACGACGACATCATCGCCCGCCGCGAACTCGAGGACATCCTCGATGCGCTGTCGCGCGAGCAGACGATCCAGGTTGTACGCGCCTTCAGCTACTTCTCGCATCTGGCCAACATCGCCGAGGACCAGCACCATATCCGCCGTTCGCGCGCTCACCTGATTGCCGGCTCGGCGCCGCGCGCAGGCAGCCTCGCCCACGCCCTGGAGGCGGTATCCGCAACCGACGCCGCCGGCCTGGTGGCGTTCTTCGACAGCGCGCTGATCTCGCCGGTGCTCACCGCGCATCCGACCGAAGTGCAGCGCAAGAGCATCCTCAACTGCGAGACCGTGATCGCCCGCCTGCTCGACGAGCGCGACCGCATCCAGCTCACCCCCGAGGAGGCCGAAGCCAACCTCGAGGCGCTGCGCCGGGCGGTGCTCACGCTGTGGCAGACGCGCATGCTGCGCACCGCCAAGCTGTCGGTGATCGACGAGGTCACCAACGGCCTGTCCTATTTCGACACCACCTTCCTGCACGAGCTGCCGCGCCTCTACGCCAGCCTCGAGGACCGCCTCGCCGGCACCGCCCCCACGCTCGCCCCCCCGAGCTCGCCGCCTTCCTGCAGGTCGGCAGCTGGATCGGCGGCGACCGCGACGGCAACCCCTACGTCACCGCCGAGGTGCTCGAGCGCGCACTGGCGATGCACGCGGCGGTGGCGCTCGGCCACTATCTGGATGAGCTGCACGTGCTCGGCTCGCAGCTCTCGCTCGGCCTCGGCCTGGTGAGCGCCTCGGACGCGCTGCTCGCGCTCGCCGCACACTCGCCCGACCACTCCCCGCACCGCAGCGGCGAGCCCTACCGGCGCGCCATCTCCGGCATCTACGCGCGGCTGGCCGCCACCTACCGGGCGCTGCTGGGCGCCGCGCCGGCGCGCCACGCGGTGGCCGAGGCCGAGCCCTATGCCGACGCCGCGGCGCTCGCCGAGGACCTCGACGTGCTCCACCGCTCGCTGGTGGCCAACGGCTCGGGTGCGCTCGCGCGCGGGCGGCTGCGCCACCTGCGCCGCGCGGTGAAAGTGTTCGGCTTTCACCTCGCACCGATCGATCTGCGCCAGAATTCCGACGTGCACGAGCGCACCGTCGCCGAGCTGCTCGAAGTGGCCCGCCCCGGCACCGCCTACGCCGCCCACGACGAGGCCGGGCGCTGCGCGCTGCTGCTCGAGGAGCTCGCCACCGCACGGCCGCTGGCCTCACCACACGTGCGCTACTCGGACGAGACCGAAGGCGAGCTGGCGATCTTTCGCGCCGCACGCCGCGCCCACCTGCGCTACGGCACCGGGGCGATCCGCAACTGCATCATCTCCAAGACCGACGACGTCTCCGATCTGCTCGAACTCGCCGTGCTGCTGAAGGAAGCCGGCCTGCTGCGCCCGCTCGAGCATGCGCTCGACGTGAACCTGGTGCCGCTGTTCGAGACCATCGGCGACCTCGAAAATGCCGCTGGGGTCATGGAGCGGCTGTTCGCGCTGCCGATCTACCGCGTGCTGCTGGCGTCGCACGCGCACACCCAGGAAGTGATGCTCGGCTACTCCGACAGCAACAAGGACGGCGGCTTCCTGAGCTCGGGCTGGGCGCTGTACAAGGCCGAGGGCGAGCTGGTCGAGGTGTTCGCGCGCCACGGTGTGCGCCTGCGCCTGTTCCACGGCCGCGGCGGCTCGGTCGGGCGCGGCGGCGGCCCCAGCTACCAGGCCATCCTCGCCCAGCCCGAGGGCGCGGTGCAGGGCCAGATCCGCCTCACCGAGCAGGGCGAGGTGATCGGCGCCAAGTACGGCAACCCGGAAGTGGGCCGGCGCAACCTCGAGGTGCTGGTGGCCGCCACGCTCGAGACCAGCCTGCGCCCGGCCGAGGTCGCGCCGACGCCGCCGGCCTTCCTCGAGGCGATGCAGGCGTTGTCGGACGCAGCCTTCGCCGCCTACCGCGGGCTGGTGTATGAAACCGACGGTTTCGAGCGCTACTTCTGGGAATCCACCGTGATCAGCGAGATCGCCGCGCTCAACATCGGCAGCCGTCCGGCCTCGCGCAAGAAAAGCACCGCGATCGAGGACCTGCGTGCGATTCCATGGGTGTTCTCATGGTCGCAGTGCCGGGTCATGCTGCCGGGCTGGTACGGCTTCGGCAGCGCCGTGCGGTCCTTCCTCGCCGCGCACCCGAAGGACGGGCTCGCACTGCTGCAGCGCATGCACCGCGACTGGTCCTTCTTCGCCACCCTGCTGTCGAACATCGACATGGTGCTGGCCAAGACCGACCTCGCCATCGCCAGCCGCTACGCCGCGCTGGTGAAGGACGCGGCGCTGCGCGAGGCAATCTTCGGCCGCATCCGCACCGAGCACCAGGCCACCGTCGAGGCGCTGCTCGCGATCACCGGCCAGCGCGAGCTGCTCGACGGCAACCCCCTGCTCAAGCGCTCGATCCGCAACCGCTTTCCCTACCTCGACCCGCTCAACCACGTCCAGGTCGAACTGCTGCGCCGCCACCGCGACAGCGACGGTAACGAGGGCGGGGCCATCGACGGGCGCATCCGCAACGGCATCCACATCTCGATCAACGGCATCGCCGCCGGGCTGCGCAACAGCGGCTGATCGTCCAGCCCCCGGGCGACGATCGCTACCCGCAACCGGGTTGCAACCGAAAATCCGGGTCGCTCGCCGCGCCCGCCACCGGCCACACGGCGATCAGGCAGCAAACGGGGCGCGGGGGCTTTTGCTCTATAATTCCGCCCTTGATGAGCGCCGCAGCAGCGGCCTCATGTCTTCGCACGGAGCCGGCTGCGACATGCCGGCCGACTCATTTTTCGGCAGCCATCATGACAGACACCACGACGCCGGCCGCCGGCGCCAATGCCTCCATCGACGCCACCGCCAAGGCCTGGTCGGGCCGCTTCACCGAACCCGTCTCCGATCTGGTCAAGCGCTACACCGCCTCGGTGTTCTTCGACCAGCGCATGGCCGCACAGGACATCCGCGGTTCGCTCGCCCACGCCAAGATGCTGGCAAAGCAGGGCATCATCGGCGCGCAGGATCTGGCCGACATCGAGCGCGGGATGGCGCAGATCGCCGCCGAGATCGAACGCGGCGAATTCGCCTGGAACCTCGACGACGAGGACGTCCACCTCAACATCGAGAAGCGCCTCACCGCGCTCGTCGGCGACGCGGGAAAACGCCTGCACACCGGGCGCAGCCGCAACGACCAGGTCGCCACCGACATCCGCCTGTGGCTGCGCGACGCGATCGACCAGATCCTCGCGCTGATCGGCGACTTCCAGAAGAACCTGCTCGACGTCGCCGAAGCCCACGCCGCGACGCCGATGCCCGGCTTCACCCACCTGCAGGTCGCCCAGCCGGTCACTTTCGGCCACCACCTGATGGCGTATTACGAGATGAGCCGGCGCGACGCCGAGCGCTTCGCCGACTGCCGCAAGCGCGTCAACCGCCTGCCGCTGGGCTCGGCGGCGCTGGCCGGCACCAGCTACCCGATCGACCGCGGGTTCGTCGCTTCTGAGCTCGGCTTCGACGAGGTCTGCTTCAACTCGCTCGACGCCGTCAGCGACCGCGACTTCGCCATCGAGTTCTGCGCCGCCGCGGCGCTGTTGATGACCCACCTGTCGCGCCTGTCCGAAGAGCTGATCCTGTGGATGAGCCCGCGCGTGGGCTTCATCGACCTCGCCGACCGCTTCTGCACCGGCAGTTCGATCATGCCGCAGAAGAAGAACCCCGACGTGCCCGAACTCGTGCGCGGCAAGACCGGCCGCGTCAATGGCAGCCTGATCGCGCTGCTGACGCTGATGAAGGGCCAGCCGCTGGCCTACAACAAGGACAACCAGGAAGACAAGGAGCCGCTGTTCGACACCGCCGACACGGTGATCGACACCCTGCGCATCTACGCCGACATGATCACCGGCATCCGGGTCAAGGCCGAGGCGATGCGCGGCGCGCTGAGCCAGGGCTACGCCACCGCGACCGACCTCGCCGACTACCTGGTGAAGAAGGGCCTGCCTTTCCGCGACGCGCACGAGGCGGTGGCGCTCGCGGTGCGCGCGGCCGACGTCAAGGGCTGCGACCTGCCGCAGTTCTCGCTCGACGAGCTGCGCATCGCCATGGCCCACGTTCCGGGTGCCGCCGAGCGCCTCGGCACGGACATCTTCGCCGTACTCACGGTCGAAGGCTCGCTCGCCTCGCGCAGCCACGTCGGCGGCACCGCACCCGAACAGGTGCGCACCGCGATCGCCCGCGCCCGCGTCGCCCACGGCGATTAAGCCGGCACCGGGATACGCGATACCGTTCGCCCTGAACGGTATTCGATTGCCGGGCGGATCATCGCGCCCTCCGGGACGCGCGCGCCGCACCCCGTGCGCCCATCCCGGCCGGACAAAACAAACGGCCTGCCGCGCCCCGGGCGCCGACAGGCCGATTCGACGAAAAAGCCGGAGAAGCCGGGGCTTCAGCCTTCCTGCACCGCGCCGGCGTCCTTCAGCATCTGCTGCAGCTCGCCGTTTTCGTACATCTCGCGCATGATGTCGCTGCCGCCGACGAATTCGCCCTTGATGTACAGCTGCGGGATGGTCGGCCAGTTGGAGTATTCCTTGATCCCCTGGCGGATGTCGCTGTCGGCCAGCACGTTCACCGCCACCACCTCGCGCACGCCACAGTTCTTGAGGATCTGTACCGCGGTCGAGGAAAAGCCGCACTGCGGGAACTGGGGCGAGCCCTTCATGTAGAGGACCACGGCGTTGTTGGTGACCTGATCGCGAATGACGTCCTGAATGTCCATGGTGAAAACCTGAAAAGTTGAGTTAAACAGTCGGAAAAGTCTAGGCCTCCGCCTCGTCAGCGTCAATATCCGCTTTTCTCTTGCCGCCGACTCCCGCCCCTTCCACCCCCCGCCCCTTTCCCGGGTGGCCCTCGCCATGCTCCGCACCCTGCTCGCCCGCCTGCTGTTCCTGTTCGCCCTCCTCGCCCCGCTCGCGGCGTGCGCCCCTGCGCCCCCGGACGGCGCCGGCCCGCCCGGCCTGCCCCCGAAGCGGTGGCGGTGCTGGAGTCGATCCGCCAGGGCGGCCCCTTCCCCTACCGCAAGGACGGCAGCGTTTTCCACAACCGCGAGCGCCTGCTGCCGACCAGGCCGCGCGGCTATTACCGCGAATACACCGTCCCCACCCCCGGCGCACGCGACCGCGGCGCCCGGCGCATCGTCACCGGCGGCGAGCCGCCGGAAGTGTTCTACTACACTGCGGACCACTACCGCAGCTTCCGCCGGATCGAGCCCCTGCCATGAGCGCTTTGCCCCCGACGCCCGCCAACCCCGACATCGTCGCCGTCACCATCGCGCTCGACGGCTGCGCCAGCAAGGCCGAACTGCTCGAGCGCATCGCCGCGGCGCTGCACTTTCCCGGCTGGTTCGGACACAACTGGGACGCCCTGGCCGATTGCCTGACCGATCTGTCCTGGCTGCCTGCCGGCGCGTACCGGATCACGCTCACGCAGGCCGCTCCCCTGCGCCGCGCCGCACCAGAGACCCTCGCCACCGCGCTGGAAATCTTCGACGCCGCCGCCGCCGCCTGGGCCGACCAGGGCGTGGACTTCAGGGTATGCCTCACCGAAGACGGGGCGGACGATGGCACCGCGCCCCCGGCTGCACCGGCCGCCCGGCAGTAAGTCAGGGCCGGGAAGCCCCCACCGTCAGCGGCTGGCCCGACGCCGCGCGGCCCTTCCCGGCCGCAATGCCGCCCTCTTGAAAAGCGTCCGTTCCCACCTATATTCGGGATGAAGCCGGGTTTTCCGGCATGTCTGAAAGAGAAGGAGAACGTGACATGGGCAACAACCTCACTCGTCGTGTCGACCCGCTGGAAGACTTTTTCCGTGGCTTTTTCGTCCGCCCGGTGGATTTCGGCGGAGGCGGCAGCCTCGCCAATCTCAGCACCGACGCGCCGCAGATGCGCGTCGACGTCAAGGAGAACGCGGCAGGCTATGAAGTCCATGCCGAGCTGCCCGGCATGAAGAAGGAAGACATCCACGTCCATATCGACGGCCCGGTGGTATCGATCAGCGCCGAGCGCAAACAGGAGAAGGAGGTCAAGGAGGGCGAAAAGGTGCTGCGCACCGAACGCTACTTCGGCAAGGTCTCGCGCAGCTTCCAGCTCGGCCAGGAAATCGACGAAGCCAAGGCCAGCGCCCGCTTCAACGACGGGGTGCTGGAGCTGAGCCTGCCGAAGAAGGCCGAAGCGCAAGCGAAGCGGCTGAGCATCGACTGAACCGTCCCCGCCTGGCGCCCGCCCCGCGCCCGGCAGCGGGGCGGCGGCCGGGCCACACGCACGGTCACGTCACACCAGCACTTCCAGCGCCGGCGGATGCCCCAGGAAAGCCTGCGGGCTGGCGCTGGCGCCGTACGCGCCCGACTGGAACACCACCACCAGGTCGCCCGCCTGCGCCGCCGGCAGCGACACACGGTCGCCGAGCAAATCGAGCGGCGTGCATAGCGGCCCGACCACCGAAACTGTTTCCTGCGCCGCTTCATCCATGCGGTTGCCGAGCGCGAGCGGATAGTTCTTGCGCAGCACCTGGCCGAAATTGCCGCTCGCCGACAAATGGTGGTGCAGCCCGCCGTCGGTCACCAGGTAAACATGGCCGCGCGACACCTTGCGCTCGAGCACGCGGCACACGTAGACCCCCGCCTCCCCGACCAGGTAGCGCCCCAGCTCGATGACGAGCTCGGCCTGCGGCAGCAGGCGGGCGGTGTCGGCGGCGATCGTCGCGAGATTGGCGGCCACCGGCGCCAGTTCGAGGCGCTGCTCGCCGGGGAAGTAGGGAATCCCGAAACCGCCCCCCAGGTTGAGGAAGCGGAGCGGCGCCGGCGCCGCCTCGGCCAGCCGCAGCGCCAGCTCGAAGCTGCGCCGCTGGGCGTCGACGATCGCCTCCGCCTTCAGGTTCTGCGACCCGGCGAACAGGTGGAAGCCTTCGAACGCCAGCCCGGCGCGGCCGATTTCGGCGAGCAGGGCCGGCACCGCTTCCGCGTCCACGCCGAACGGCTTCGGCCCGCCGCCCATCTTCATTCCCGAAGACTTGAGCTCGAAATCGGGATTGACCCGCACCGCCACCCGCGCCGGCAGGCCCAGCGCCTGCGAGGCCTGGGCGAGCGGCGCGATCTCGCGGGCCGATTCGAGGTTGACCAGGATCCCGGCGGCGACCGCCTGGCGCAGCTCGGCGTCGCGCTTGCCCGGGCCGGCGAAGCTGATGTGGCGCGGATCGGCACCGGCGTCGAGCGCCACTTTCAGCTCCCCGGCCGAGGCCACGTCGATGCCGTCGACCAGGCCGACCAGCTGCCCGACCAGCGCCGCCATCGGGTTGGCCTTCATCGCGTAGTGCAGCTTCACCGCCGGCGGCAGCGCAGCATGCAGTTCCCCCACCCGCGCCGCCACCACGCTGCGGTCGATGGCATAGAACGGCGTCTGCCCGACGCGCGCGGCGAGGCGGGTGAGCGGGATGCCACCGACCTGCAACTCGCCGTCGCCGGCCGCGAACTGATTCATCGGCGCATGCGCGGGAGGCGTCTTCGAAGCGGCAGGGGTCAGGGACATCGTGGTTTCACTCGAACGGAGCAGGACGGCAGGAAGCGGAAAAGGAGCGCGTGTGGCGGATCATCGGGCGTTTCAGCCGGGGGTCCCGGTCGGGAACACCCTGTCGGCGAGCGCCTTGCGGTCGATCTTGCCGTTGGGGTTGCGCGGCAACGGCCCGGGATGGAGCTCGATGCGGGCCGGCACCATGTAGGCCGGCATCCGCGCCCGGCACGCGGCGAGAAGTTCACCGGTATCGAGCCCGGCCCCGTCGGGAGCGGTCGCGACCACGGTGATGCTGTGGCCGAGGGTGGCGTGCGGCACGCCGAACGCGGCGCATTCGCCGACCAGGCGGGTCGCATAGACGATCTCCTCGACTTCGGTCGGGCTGACCCGATAGCCCGAAGTCTTGATCATCTCGTCGCGGCGACCGATGAAATAGAGGAAGCCATCCTCGTCGCGGCGCACGGTGTCGCCGGAAAACACCGCGACCTCGGGCAGCACCAGGCCATCCTCGCGCCCCGGTGCGCGCGCCGGCAGCGGGCGGAAGCGCTCGGCGGTGCGCTCCGCATCGTTCCAGTAGCCCATCGCCACCAGTGCGCCGCGCTGCACCAGCTCGCCCGGCTCGTGGGGCGCGCATTCGCTCCCGTCCTCGCGCAGCACCATGACTTCGGCATTGGGGATGGCCTTCCCGATCGAGTCCGGGCGGCGGTCGACCTCCTCGGGCGGCAGCCAGGTCGCGCGGAAGGCTTCGGTGAGGCCGTACATCAGGTTCGGGCGGGTCCGCGGCAGCAGCGCGCGCAGGCGCTCGAGCGTCTCCCGCGGCATCCGCCCGCCGGTGTTGGCGATGTAGCGCAGGTGGGCATCGATGCCCTGCGGCCACTCCAGCTGGGCGAGCTGGATCCACAGCGGCGGCACCGCGGTCAGTCCGGTGACCCGCTCGCGCTCGATCGCCTTGAGCACGTCGCGCGGCAGCAGGTAGTTGAGCAGCACGACCCGGGCGCCGGCATGGAACGCGGTGGTGAGCTGGGAAAAGCCGGCATCGAAGGACAGCGGCAGCGCCGCGAGCAGGGTGTCGCCGGCATGATTCTCGAGGTAGTGCGCGACGCTGCGCGCCCCGGCCACCATGTTGCGGTGCGACAGCACGACGCCCTTGGGCCGCCCGGTGCTGCCCGAGGTGTACAAGATGGCCGCCATGTCGCTGTCGATCACGCGGTGGCCGGCAGCGGGCGGCGCCGCGAGCAGCTCGTGCCAGCGATGCACCGAAACCCCGGCAAGCACGGGGAGCGTCGCCGGCTCGCCGGTGAGGACCACGTGACGCAGGTCGTGGCAGCTCGCCAGGGTGTCGCGGAGGGCGGCCAGGCGCTCGGCGCTCGTCACCAGCACGCGCACGTTGCAGTCTTGCAGGATGTGGCCCACCTGCGGCCCTTTCAGCACCGGGTTGACCGGCACCAGCACGCCGCCCGCGGCGCTGGCGCCGAACGCGGCGAGGACGAACTCCGGCCGCTTGTCGAGATAGATCGCCACCCGTTCGCCGCGCGCGAGCCCGAGCGCAAGCAGGCCGGCGCAACATTGCGCGCAGCCGTGGTAAAGCGTGCCATAGTCGAGGCCGGCCTGCCCCGCGCTCAGCGCCAGGCGTGCGCTATCGCGCTCGGCGGCAGCGGTGATCAGGTGATGGAGCAGGTCGCGGGAAAGCATGTCGGATCTCGTAAGGGCTGCGCACGATCAATCAGGAGTCGCGCGCAAGTATAATGCGCGCGTCCGGGCGCCGGCCGCACAGTCGACCGCGCCCTCTTTGCCCTTATGCGGAGAGCGTCCCTTGGAGATTCACGAAGAAGTGCTGTCGCTGCTCGACGAGGTGCTCTGCCTCGATGGTCGGGCACTGAACTTCGATGCCGACACCCCTCTGCTCGGCAGCCTGGCAGAACTGGACTCGATGGCGGTGATCGCCGTCATCCAGGAAATCGAAACCCGGTTCGGCATCGAAGTGCCGGATGACGAAGTCGACGGCAGCTCGTTCGCCACCGTCGGCACGGTGGTGGATTTCGTCCGCCGCCTGTCGCACGCGTAACCGCGCACGCCCAGCCGTACCCCCCGGGCCGGGGAGCGCAGCGCCTCGCCCGCCCGGGCTACTTGCTCTTGATCATGGTGCCGACGCCGTGGTCGGTGAGGATTTCGAGCAGCAGGCAGTGTTCCACCCGACCATCGATGATGTGCACCGACTTCACCCCGTTGCGCGCCGCATCAAGCGCCGAGCCGATCTTCGGCAGCATTCCCCCCGACAGCGTGCCGTCGGCGACGAGATCCTCGATCTGGCGCGGCGTCAGCCCGGTCAGCAGGTTGCCGGCCTTGTCCAGCACCCCTGGCGTATTGGTCAGCAACACCAGCTTTTCCGCCTTCAGGATCTCGGCCAGCTTGCCCGCGACCACGTCGGCGTTGATGTTGTAGGTCTCGCCTTCCGCCCCCACCCCGATCGGCGCGATCACCGGAATGAAATCGCCCTGGTCGAGGAAAGCGATCAGGCTCGGGTCGATGCCGGTGATCTCGCCCACCTGGCCGACATCGATGAGGTCGCCCTCAGGCGCATCCTGGCGCTGCATCAGCAGCTTCTTCGCACGGATGAAGCCGGCGTCCTTGCCGGTGAGGCCCACGGCCTTGCCGCCATGCTTGTTGATGAGATTGACGATCTCCTTGTTCACCTGGCCGCCGAGCACCATCTCGACCACTTCCATGGTCTCGGCGTCGGTCACCCGCATGCCCTGGATGAACTCGCCCTTCTTGCCGACGCGCGCGAGCAGGTTCTCGATCTGGGGGCCGCCGCCGTGCACCACCACCGGGTTCAGGCCGACCAGCTTGAGCAGCACGACGTCGCGCGCGAAGCAGTCCTTGAGGTGCGGATCGGTCATCGCGTTGCCGCCGTACTTGATGACAATGGTCTTATCGAAGAAGCGCTTGATGTAGGGCAGCGCCTCGGCGAGGATTTCGGCCTTGCGGGCGGGAGCGATCTCTTGTTGCAGCGCAGTATCTGTCATGGGACTCCTCGGGCGTAGGGGGACAGGGGCTGCCACGGCACCTGCCCCGGTCCGTGGCCACGGCCCGGATTCTACTGCGCGGCGCGGCGCCGCGCTTGATGAGGGGGGCGATGTGATCCATCATCGGCCCTCCTGCCTCTTGTCCCGCCCGAAGACCATGAACACTGCCCCCACTCCCGACCCCGACGACGTCCGCCAGGCCTTGCGCCAGGTCATGGACCCCGAAGTCGGCATGAACATCGTCGATCTCGGCCTCGTCTATCGCATCGACTGCACCCCCGGAGCGGTGCATATCGACATGACCATGACCTCTCCCGCGTGCCCGCTCGGCGACATGATCGTCGATGAGGCCCACGCCGCGCTGGACGCGGTCTTGTCCGCCGATATCCAGATCCGCATCGACCTGGTGTGGGAGCCGCCCTGGAGCCCGGACAAGATGGCAGTCGAAGCGCGCGACCATTTCGGCTGGGGCCAGTAACACGGCGACCGCCGCGCTTCCCCGGCACAGAATTCGCACCACGATGCCTGGCGCCGCCTCCCCGGCCCGGACAACACCCTCCCGCCCCTCCCGGAGCCCGACTACGGCATGACCCGCGACCTTTCCCCGCCCGCCCGCATTCCGCTGCTCGTGTTCGCCTTGCTGTCGCTGCTCACCGGCGTGCTTGCCGGCCTCGCCCGGCTGGGATTCTCCGTGCCGGCCTTCGGCGCGGCCCAGGCCGGCAGCCATGCGGCGCTGATGGTCTGTGCCTTTTTCGGCGCCGTCATCAGTCTCGAACGGGCGGTCGCCCTCGCCAGCCTGTGGGCCTACCTCGCCCCCGCCGCGGCCGGCATCGGCGGCATGGTGCTGCTGGCCGGCGGGCCGCTGTGGGCGGCGCAGTCCCTGTTCACCGCCGCCTCCCTGGTGCTGCTACTCGGCAGCGTGCGTGTCGTGCAGCGTCAGTTCGCGCTGTTCACCGTGATGCTGGCGGTCGGCGCGGCGTGCTGGCTGCTGGGCAACCTGGCCTGGTTGGCCGGCGCCGGACTGCACTCTGCAGTCTCGTTCTGGCTCGCCTTCCTCGTTCTCACGATCGCCGGCGAACGCCTCGAACTGACCCGCTTTCTCCCCGCCCGCCGCGCCGCACCGCCCAGTTTCATCGCCGCCGTCATCCTCGTCCTCGCCGGCGCGCTGCTCGCGACCGTGCACAGCGCAGCCGGGCTGACCCTGTTCGCCGCCGGCCTGCTGGCGCTCGCGGCCTGGCTGCTGGCATTCGACATCGCCCGCCACAACGCGCGCCAGCGCGGGCTCACCCGCTTCATCGCCCTGTGCCTGCTGTCGGGCTACCTGTGGCTGGCCGCCGGCGCCCTCGCCGGTCTGGCCGGCGGCTTCGCGCCGGGCCACGCGCTCCACGACATCGCCCTTCATGCGATCACCCTGGGGTTCGTCTTCGCGATGGTCTTCGGCCATGCACCCATCATCTTCCCGGCAGTGGCGAAGGTGAAGATCCCCTACCACCCGGCGTTCTATCTTCCCCTCCTGCTCCTCCACGCCTCGCTCGCGGTGCGCATTGCCGGCAGCTTCGGCGACAGCCTCGCCCTGCGCCAGTGGGGCGCGCTCGCCAACACCGCGGCACTGGCGCTGTTCATCGTCACGATGGTCGTCAGCGTCGTCCGCGGCGGCCGCGGCGGCCGCCCCGCAGTCCGGCGCCGCAACCCCGCTCGGCACAGACAGTGAAGCGATTCCCGCCACATGCCCGCGACGGCGATACCATCCTCGCCCCGATTCCGGCACACTGCAAGGCAGCACTCACCCCCCGAACCGAACCCCTTTCAAGGGCCGACCGCGCCGATGCAGCCTTCCCAACCCCCGTCCGGACTTTCCGCTGCAACGGTCCTCGAGTCGCCTTCTCCCGGCATTCTCACCACGCCCGATGACCTCTGCGGGCACGCCGCCGCCGACTGCCCCGACCACGCGCTTCCGCCGCCCCCCGCACTCACCATCGAGCGCAACGG
This sequence comes from Thauera chlorobenzoica, assembly GCF_001922305.1. Taxonomy (NCBI): domain Bacteria; kingdom Pseudomonadati; phylum Pseudomonadota; class Betaproteobacteria; order Rhodocyclales; family Zoogloeaceae; genus Thauera; species Thauera chlorobenzoica. The sequence goes on along the minus strand of NZ_CP018839.1, from coordinate 1,951,140 downwards.
CTACCTGGTCCGGATCGCCAACGGCTGCGACCCGCTGCAGCGCCAGACCGCCGCCTTGGTCGAGCGCATGTACGCCGCCCGCGGCCTCATCCCTTACGGCGTGCATGTCACCCCCCCGGACGGGCGCGACCTGATCGTCGCCGCCCTGCGCAACGGCCACGCCGCCGCCACCCTGACACTGCGCATGGACTGCGGCGCCGGCCTGCTCGCCGACGCCCTGTATCACGATGAAATCGATGCCGTACGCCAGCGCGGCGCCCGCGTCAGCGAGATCACCCGGCTCGCGATCGCGCCCGACGCGGCCTCCTACGATGCCCTGGCGGGCCTGCTCCAGGCGCTCTACACCCTGGCCCAGCTCACCGGCCACATGAGCGACATCTTCATCGAAGTCCATCCGCGCCACGCGCGCTTTCACCAGCGCGTATTCGGCTTCCGGCTCGCCGGTGAAGAGCGGATCTGCCCGCGGGTGGGTGCCCCTGCGGTGCTGCTGCACCTGTCGCGGCAGGCGTTCGAGGCTGCGCTCGCGGGGCGCGGCCCGTCGCGCATGCCGCTGCGCGCGCGCCGGGCGCGACGGGTAGACCGGCTGCTCCCCTCGGAAGAGGAGTTCCGCAAATTCCGTCAGCTGCTCAACCCCTCGCCGGCAGGCTGAAGCCCCGGCCACGCAGCGGCAGCTCCACGCGGCCTCATTCCATCCCCCACTGGCGCAGGCGGTAGCGCAGCTGGGCGACGCTGAGGCCGAGGCTGCGCGCCGCGGCGTCATGGTTCCAGCGCGCCTGCTCGAGGACACGGACCACGCGCACCTGCTCCCGGGCGTGCTCCCCTTCCCGTCCCTCGGCCCCGGAGGCGCGCTCGAAGCGCGCCGGCGCAACCCAGGTGGCCGTCGGATTGAAGCCGAAAGCGCTCTCGGTGAGCCAGCCCGACACGCTCGCCCCCGGATGGAGCTCGATGTCGGCGGCCTCGATGCGCTCGCCCTCGCACAGCGCACAGGCGCGCTCGAGCAGGTTTTCCAGCTCGCGCACATTGCCCTGGAAAGGGTGCTCGAGCAGCACCTGGAGCGCCGCCACGGACAGTTGCCGCGGCGCGCGCCCCTCGCGCTCGGCGAGGCGGGCAAGGATGTGCGCTGCCAGCGCGGGAATATCCTCGCGCCGTTCGCGCAGCGGCGGCACGCGCAGGGCGATGACGTTGATGCGGAAGAACAGGTCCTGGCGGAAGCGCCCCTCGGCCACCAGCCGTCCGAGGTCCTGGTGCGAGGCGGAGAGGATGCGGACATCGACCGGCTCCTCGGCATGCGCGCCCACCGGGCGCACCGCGCGCTCCTGGATCGCGCGCAGCAGCTTGACCTGCATCGCCAGCGGCAGCTCGCCGATTTCATCGAGGAACAGCGTGCCGCTGCGGGCGGCCTGGAACAGGCCTTCCTTGTCGGTTGCGGCGCCGGTGAAGCTGCCCTTGCGGTAGCCGAAGAATTCGCTCTCCATCAGCTCCGGGGAGATCGCGCCGCAGTTGACCGGGACGAAAGGCGCGGCCGCGCGCGGCCCGAGGCGGTGGATGAAGCGGGCGACCACCTCCTTGCCGGTGCCCGACTCGCCGTAGATGAACACCGGCGCCTGGTTGCGCGCCAGCTTCTCGGCCTGGCCGCGCAGCTGGGCGAAGGCGGGCGAGTCGCCGACCAGCATCCGCGCATCGCCGGCCGGCGCTGCCGCGGGCTCGGGGCGCAGGCTCAGCGCATGGTGCACGAGTTCGCGCAAGGCCTTGAGTTCGACCGGTTTGGTGACGAAATCAAAGGCACCGAGCTTGAGCGCGCGGATCGCCGCTTCGATGCTGCCGAAGGCGCTGATCACCGCCACCGGCAGGCCGGCATGGCGGGCCTGGATGTATTCGACCAGGCTCAGCCCGTCGCCGTCGGGCAGGCGCATGTCGGTCAGGCACAGGCGATAGCGCCGCGCATCGAGCAAGGCGCGCGCCTCCTCCAGCGAGCCCGCGGTGTCGCAGCCCAGGCCCATCCGCAGCAGGGACAGTTCGAGCAGCTCGCGGATGTCCTCCTCGTCATCGACGACGAGGACGTCGACGGTGCGCGGGCGGTTACGGCGTTCGACGGTGTTCATGGCGTGATGCGTCCGGTCAGCATGAAATCGGCCCCCGCGCCGCTCGCCGCGAGCTCGAGCGTGGCGTCGTTGGCTTCGGCGAGTTCGCGGGCGATGTACAGGCCGAGCCCGGTGCCCTTGGGGTGGGTGGTGAAAAAGGGTTCGAACAGGTGCGCCCGCGCGGCTTCGTCCAGCCCGGGGCCATCGTCGCACACGTGCACCGCGACACGTTCGCCGGGCAAGGCCTGTGCCCACAGGCGGACCGAAGCGGGCGCCCCCGAACCGTGACGGCAGGCATTGGCGAGCAGGTTGTCGAGGATCTGGTGCAGATGGGCACGGTCGATTGCCAGGGTCAGCGCCGGATCGATATCGACTGCATACACCGCGTGCTCGGCGGCATTGCGGAACACCCGCGCCTCGACCAGCTCGCGCACGAATGCGGCCAGCGCCAGCGCCTCGGGCAGGGCCTGCTCGCGCCGGCCGAGGGCGAGCACATCGCGCACCATGCGCTCGATGCGCTGGGCATTGTCGTTGATGATGCGCACCAGGCGGGCCTGCACCTCCTGGCGCCGCTCCTCGCCCAGCAGCTCGGCGGCCTGGATCACCGCCGACAGCGGGTTGCGGATCTCGTGCGCGATGCTCGCGGTCAGGCGGCCGAGCGCGGCGAGCTTGATCTGCTGCAGCTGGCGCTGGATGTCCTCGAAATCGGTCAGGTAGAGCAAGGTATCGCCCGCCGCGGCGCTGGCGGACGCCCCCGCCACCGCCCGGCAGCGCAGCAGGCGGCCGGACACCGTCGATCGCAGCATCCTCCCCGGCACCGCCGCCTGAAGCGTCCCGGCGCCCGCCTCCGCTTCGCCCCCATCTTCCGCCCCCGCCCTCGACAACGCCGGCCCGAAGGCGGCGTCGAGTTCGACCAGCACCCGCCCCTCGAGCGCCTCGGCCGCAGCCGGCGCCATGCCGAGCAGCTCGACCGCGCGCGGGTTGGCCTGGCGGATGCGCCCGCCGGCATCGACCACGATCACCCCGTCGGGCAGGTCGCGGATGATGTGCTCATTGACCGCCTGCTGGTTGGCGAGCGCCTCGCCGCGCTCGGCGGCGAGCGAGGCGTTGGCCTGGGCGCGCAGGGCGAGCAGGCGGGCGACGAGGGCAATGCCGAAAAAGCCGGCGCAAAAGAGCCCGACCTGGAAGAACTCGACCGACTGCCGCCCCGCCGCCAGGCGCCAGGCATTTTCGAGCAGCACCGCCAGGGTCGCGAGCGCGGCGAAGAACAGCACCATCCGCCCGGCAAAGACCAGCCCGGCGCCGGCGAGCACCACCATCATCAGCACCGGCATGCCGCTGCGATAACCGCCGCTGACCCACATGATCGCCGACAGGGCGAGCACATCGACGACCACCTGCAGCAGGATCACGCGCTCGGAGCCGAAGCGCCGCATCGCATCGGGAAAGCCGAGGGCGAGGACGGCACCCAGGTAGCCGAGTGCGGCGAGGCGGAAGACGGACGGGTTTTCGCTACCCAGCCCCAGTTCGCGCCCGGCCACCAGGAACAGGCCGGCGATGACCAGGCGGAACAGGTTCAGATAGCGCAGCGAGGCCCGCCGCGCATGCTCGAACTCGACCGCCGGAGCCGCCCCCATCACCGACCTCAATCCAGGCGCGGCCCGGCGCGGCGGTGCTGCTCGCAGCAGTAGAACACGCCGTCCGCGCGCACCCCGTCGGACTCGGGCACGTTGACCCCGCAGTGCGCACATTCGAGCATGCGTTCCGCGCCGGCCGGGCGCCGCGCCGCCTTCGCCCCGCCCTGCTGCTTGAAGCGCCGCACGGCGCCACGCAGCCACCAGATGCCGATGAAAACGAGGATGAGGATGAGCAGATTGCGCACGGTTGGAGCGGCGCACGGCCGGCGCCGGCGGCAGAGGAAAGGGAGGCGATTTTAGCATGCGCCCTCCTGCCGCCCGCCGACGAAGGGCCCGGGTTTGCGACGATGTCGGCTTCGCGTCCGACTCCCGAACCGAGCCGCCCTCGACCCGTACCTGCCCGCCGCGGATGACAGGCCACCCGAGTTCGACGTGCGCCGTGCAAAGTCGGCGCACGTCGAACCCCGGCGGACAGCATGGTCAGCTTCTGTGGTCACCTGGAAGCTCGGCGACGGACGTTGAAGGCTGGACGCTAATTTGTACAATGTAGCACAAATGTGCTACATTGCGCTCGGATGCCACATTTGGAGTTCGACATGTCCACGACCACCATTCGCCTGCCGGATGACCTGAAAGCCCGGGTTGCAGCTGCTGCAAAGCACGCCGGAACGACGGCTCATGGCTTCATTCTCGAAGCGATCGCCGAGAAGACCGAGCAAGCGGAACGTCGTGCCGATTTCGATGCGGTAGCGGAAGCTCGCTATGCCCGCATTGTGGCCACTGGCAAGACCATCCCGTGGCAGGAAATGCGCGGCTATCTGGAAGCGCGCATGGCCGGCAAGGCGGCGACGCGCCCCGTTGCGCGCAAGCTGGCGCCCTGAAGGTGTCCTGCATCGAGTTGGCACCGGAGGTTGCAGAAGATTTTGATCGCATCCTCGATCATCTGGCCAGCTATGAGGTGGAAAATCCTGGGCAGCGCATTGGCGAAATCATTGCTGCCTTGGAAATTCTGGTGCAGAACCCGTTGATCGGTCGTCTGGTGGCGGATGCCAAGCGCGAACTGGTGATTGGCCGTCGTTCACATGGGTATGTGGCCTTGTATCGCTATGTGCCCGAGATTGATACGGTGTTCGTGCTGGCGATACGCAGCCAGCGGGAGGCCGGCTACTCCGAGCGAGATCCTGCCGGGTAATACTCTTTCAAGTCCGTCGATTGCGAAAGAATGGCCAGCTTCGGTGAGCGCCCGGAAGCTCGGCTTCGGGGCGCTTCGAACCTTCCCGTTTCTGGATGAAAACATGGAAAAACAGTGGTTTGCACCCCGCCCCGAGCTTGCTGAAACCGGTACGACCATCTTCACCGTGATGTCGCGCCTCGCCCAGGAATGCGGCGCGATCAACCTGTCCCAGGGCTTTCCCGACTTCAACGCCGAGGACGTCCTGTTCGAGCACGTCGCTCACTGGATGCGCAGCGGCCACAACCAGTACGCGCCGATGGCCGGCTGCCTGGCGCTGCGCGCGGCGATCGCGGCCAAGGTCGAGGCCTTGTACGGCACCCGCTACGACGTCGAGCACGAGATCACGGTCACCGCCGGCGCCACCCAGGCGCTGTTCACCGCGGTCACCGCCTGTGTCCGCCCGGGCGACGAAGTGATCGTGTTCGAGCCGGTGTACGACTCGTACGCGCCGGCGATCGAACTGGCCGGCGGCACCGTCGTGCGCCTGCAGCTCGCCGCCCCCGACTACCGCCCGGACTGGGCCGCGGTGGCCGCGGCGATCACCCCGCGCACGCGGATGATCATGATCAACACGCCGCACAACCCCACCGCCACGGTGTGGACCGCGGACGATCTCGACCGCCTCGCCGCGCTCGTGCGCGACACCGCCATCGTCGTCGTCGCCGACGAGGTCTACGAGCACATCGTCTTCGACGGCGCCACCCACGCCAGCTGCGCCCGCCACCCGGAACTGGCCGCGCGCAGCTTCGTGGTGTCGAGCTTCGGCAAGACCTACCACATCACCGGCTGGAAGGTCGGCTACATCCTGGCGCCGCGCGCGCTGATGGCCGAATTCCGCAAGGTGCACCAGTTCAACGTGTTCACCGTGAACACCCCGGTCCAGCTCGCGCTGGCCGACTACATGAGCGAACCTGCGCGCCACCTCGGGCTGGCCGCCTTCTACCAGGCCAAGCGCGACTTTTTCCGCGACGCGCTGGCTGGCACGCGCTTCGAGCTGCTGCCCTCGCGCGGCACCTATTTCCAGCTCGCCCGCTTCGGCGCGATCTCGACGCTGCCCGACACCGCCTTCTGCGAATACCTGACCCGCGACATCGGCGTCGCCGCGATCCCGCTGTCGGCGTTCTTCGCCGACGGCCGCGACGAGCGCGTGGTGCGCTTCTGCTTCGCCAAGAACGAGGCCACGCTCGCCGCCGCCGGCGAACGCCTGCGCCGGGTCTGAACGCTGCCGCAGCCCACCGGACAACCCACCCCGACAACCGCCCGCCCCATGTTCGTACAACCGCTTCCCACCCTGCGCCGCGAGGCCGACACGCTCGTCATCCTCGACCAGACCCTGCTGCCGTTTCGCAGCGCAACCGTCGCCCTCGCCACGCTCGACGCCGCCGCCGACGCGATCCGCCACATGCAGGTGCGCGGCGCGCCGCTGATCGGCGCCACCGCCGCCTTCGGCGTCGCCCTCGCCCTCGCCCGCGGCGGCGCCGACGACGCCGTGCTCGAACACGCTCTCGCCGTGCTCGGCGCCACCCGCCCGACCGCGGTGAACCTGCACTGGGCACTGGCGCGCATGGCGGACGTGCTACGTCCGCTGCCGGCGCCCGCCCGCCGCGCCGCGGCCTGGGCCGAAGCCGAGGCGATCCGCACCGACGACGCCGCGACCTGCGACGCCATCGGCCGCCACGGCCTGGCGCTGATCGCCGCCATCACCGCCCGCCGCCCCGGCCCGGTGCGCCTGATGACCCACTGCAACGCCGGCTGGCTCGCCACCTGCGGCGCCGGCACCGCGCTCGCCCCGGTCTACGCCGCCCAGGCGGCCGGCATCGCGGTCGAGGTGGTGGTCAGCGAAACCCGCCCGCGCAACCAGGGCCTGCTCACCGCCTGGGAGCTGCGCGCCGCCAGCGTGCCGCACACGCTGATCGCCGACAACGCCGCCGGCCTGCTGCTGATGCGCGGCGAAGTCGACCTCGTGATCACCGGCGCCGACCGCATCGCCGCCAACGGCGACACCGCGAACAAGGTCGGCACCTATCTGAAGGCGCTCGCCGCGCACGCCGCCGGCGTGCCCTTCTACATCGCCGCGCCGCATTCGACGCTCGATTTCGGCTGCCCGGACGGCCGTTCGATCCCGATCGAGGACCGCGGCGCCGACGAGGTCTGCCGCATCCGCGGCCTCGCCGACGACGCCACGATCGCCGAACTGAGCCTCGCCCCTCCCGCGACCCGCGCCGCCAACCCGGCCTTCGACGTGACCCCGGCGGCGCTGATCGCCGGCATCGTCACCGAGCGCGGGATCACCGCCCCCGGGCGCCTCGCCGCGCTCTATCCGGAGCAGGCACGATGAAGGCGGCGGCGATGAAAGCGGCCGATCTCCCGGCGCTGCGCGACGCCCTCCTCGGCACGATGCGGGCGATGGGCGAAGCCCGCCTCAACGTCGGCACCGCCGGCAACGCCAGCGTGCGCCTGGACGAGCCCCGCCCCGATGCGGACGGCCACCGCCGCGCGCCGCGCATGCTGATCACCCCCAGCGGACTGCCGGTGCCACGCTGCACCGCCGACGACATGGTGATCGTCGACGCCGACGGCCGCCCCCTCGGAGCGCTCGCCCCGTCCTCCGAGTGGCTGCTGCACCGCGACCTCTACGCCGCCTTTCCCGCCGCCGGCGCGATCCTCCACGCCCACGCCCCGTTCGCCACCGCACTCGCCTGCCAGCGCCTCGACATCCCGCCCTTCCACTACATGATCGCGCGCTTCGGCGGGACCACCGTCCGCTGCGCGCCCTACGCCACCTTCGGCACCCAGGCCTTGTCGGACGCCACGGTGGCCGCGCTGCACGAGCGCAACGCCTGCCTGCTGGCCAACCACGGCATGGTCGTGTTCGGCCGCGACCTGACCCATGCGCTGGCGCTGGCGATCGAATTCGAAACCCTGTGCGAGCAGTACTGGCGCACCCTCCAGCTCGGCAGCCCGGTACTGCTGTCGGCGGCGGAAATGGCCGAGGTGACCGAGCGCTTCCGCTGGTACGGCAAGCCGCGCGGGGCGGGTACGGGCCTATAGCGACGAGAAGGCGCAGGCGAGCGGCGTCGTGCAGCTTTAAATCGACATTGACAACGACTGCATGATCCGCAAGGACAACGCACCGCAGAACCTCTCGCTGCTCAAGAAGGCTGTGCTCAATCTCATCCGTGCGGACAAGACCGATCCTGGCAACCCGATGTTCGTATCCGCCCCCTCGCCCGCTGGACTCGAAAAATCTTCACGACACTCGAAATTCATTCACAAAGTGCCGAATTTCGGGCGCTGAAGTTGAAAAACGCCAACCCCTAGCTCGCATCGGAACCGTCCTCCGAGGTAAGCTCGAACTCCGCCGTAGAAACACCACCCGGATTGGGGAAGACGAGCACCCGCACAGATTGGCAATCGCGCGCTTGGAAACACCCCCACGGACGTGGGGAAGACATTCACCAGAGCAAGCCGACAAGCGCGGGCCTAGAAACACCCCCACGGACGTGGGGAAGACTAGGCGCTGCGCGAGGTGGCGCCGAGCCGGTCGGAAACACCCCCACGGACGTGGGGAAGACTCTATCTGTCCTGGCCGATGCCGCAACGCATCGGAAACACCCCCACGGACGTGGGGAAGACCTGCTGGTATAACCGTGAATCTGTCGTGGGCGGGAAACACCCCCACGGACGTGGGGAAGACCCGCCGATGACATGGAAGGGCAGGGCTACGACAGAAACACCCCCACGGACGTGGGGAAGACATGCGGTCTTTTGGGGTGCGGCGGTTTTGATGAGAAACACCCCCACGGACGTGGGGAAGACGGCGGATGCCAGCGCTGCCTTCGGGCGGAAGGAGAAACACCCCCACGGACGTGGGGAAGACCTTCACCGCGCCACAATGGCGCGTTTGCCAGTGGAAACACCCCCACGGACGTGGGGAAGACGCCAGCTGGTCAGCACGATCACCACGCAGGAGAGAAACACCCCCACGGACGTGGGGAAGACGGCAGTCGTGCGTGATGCGGTTCGTGACGTTCAGAAACACCCCCACGGACGTGGGGAAGACTCGATGACGAGCACAGCCAGCCCGCGCTTGTTCGAAACACCCCCACGGACGTGGGGAAGACCGGATGTCAAACGGGATGTAGCTGACGTAAGCAGAAACACCCCCACGGACGTGGGGAAGACGACATCCGGGGACCGTGGCGATGAGCGTCATCGGAAACACCCCCACGGACGTGGGGAAGACGTGGTGGTGGTGGTGGTGGTGGTGGTGGTGGTGGTCATGATGGAAACACCCCCACGGACGTGGGGAAGACGAGCTAAACATCTGGTAGCGCATCGGGTAAGTAGAAACACCCCCACGGTGTCACTGACCGGCACAATAGGGCCACCGATGATCGGCATATAGAAGCCACGTGAATGGGGCTCTGACGGACGTCGTTGGGGGGGTCAAGAATGGATGTTCTTCGGGGTGCCGGCAAGAGCGTTTTTCGCCCGGCCTGGCCCCTGCCGCGGCGCGCGGTAGGAGGCGCCGTCGAGGGTGAGGCAGTAGGCGTTGTGGCGCAGTCGATCGACGGTGGCCGAAGCCAGCAGCCGGTTGCCCGGGAACGCCTGGTCCCACTCGGTGAAGTCGAGGTTGCTGGTGACGATGGTGGCGGCGCGCTCGTAGCGCTCGGCGATGAGATCGTGCAGATCCTCGTCGGCGGGCGCGCGCAGGGGCTTGAGGCCGAAGTCGTCGATGATGAGCACCGGAACGCGGGCCAGTTGCTGCAGCTTTCGGTCGTAGGTGCCGACCGCCCGCGCGGCGTTCAGGCTGGCAAGCAGTTGTGCGCAGGAGGCGAAGACGACGTCGTGGCCCTGGCGCACGGCGCAGTGCCCGAGCGCCTGCGCCAGATGACTCTTGCCGGTGCCGCAGGGGCCGACGATCAACACCGGGGCGCGCTCATCGATGTAGCGCCCGGTGGCGAGGTCATGGACCAGGGCGCGGTTGGTCGAGGGCAGCCGGTCGAACTCGAAGCCTTCGAGCGTCTTGGTGGCCCGGAAGGCGGCGCGTCGCAGCCGCGTGCTGAACTTCTTCTGCTCGCGCCGGGCGATCTCGTCCTGGATCAGCAGGGCGAGGAATTCCGTGTAGGCGAGTTTGGCGTCGATGGCCTGGCGGTTGCGGGCGTCGAGCGAATCGAGGATGCCGGACAGGCGCAACTGCTTGAGTTGCGGCGCGAGTTCCGTGGCAGGGTTCATGGTGAGTGGCTCCTTGAGTAAAGCGGGTGCGGGCTGCACCCGGGTCAGTGAAACGTGGGGCCGTCGTCGGCAAACAGCGACGCGGTGGCGCGCGCAAAGCGGGCACGGCCGGCATAGGGTTCGGGGGTGATCGTGCTCACCGGGGCGAGGTCGTGACCCCCGGCGAGGATGGTCTTGACGGTGCGGTAGTGCGGGCTGTCGTGGGCGAGCGCGCGCTCGCAGGCGGCCTCGAGCCGCGCGGCGCCGTACTGGGCTTTGAGCGCGATGACACCCTGAGCGGCGCGCAGCCGCTCACTGATGCGGTCTTCGAGCAGCCGTCCGATCAGTTGTGCGCAGGCCTGCCCGATCTCGCCGGCCTGCTGCACACACCAGCTGCGGTCGTGCGCGAAGAAGCGCTGGGCGGCCACCGGAAGGTGGTCGGCGACAGTGCGCCGCTCGCCGGGGCGCCGAGCGCGGGCGTGCGTGGCGACGGGCTTGAAGTCGTGATAGACGGTGACCACGGCGTCGGTGGCGCGCAGCCACAACGGCTTGCCCACCAGCGCGAACGGCACCGAGTACAGCGCGCGCTCGAAGCTGACGTGGCAGTCGCGATGGACCGTCACGGCATGCCAGGTGCCCAGGTCCGGCGGCACCGCGGGGAGCGGCAGCAGGGTGCTGCGTTCGACCGCGAAGGTGTCGAGCGGGCGCACGCGGGTGGTGCCGTGAATGCGCAGTCCGGCTTCCTTCATCACCCAGTCGCGCACCTGGGCGTTCAGATCGGCCGAATCACGGAAGCTGCGCGTGGGCAGGAAGTTGCCCTTCACGTACTTGACCCCAGCCTCCACGATGCCCTTCTTCTGCGGATCGTGCGGCGGGCAGGCGTCGATCCGAAAGCCGTAGCCCTCGGCACACTCGGCGTAGGCGCGCTGCACCTGGGGGTCGTGCATGCAGGCGCGGGTGATCGCGCACTTGGCGTTGTCGATGATCAGCCGCGCGGGCACGGCGCCGAACCACTCGAAGGCGCGGCGGTGGCAGCCGAGCCAGGTGCGCACGCTCTGGTCCCAGACGAACTCCACGTACTGGTGACGCGAGAAGCACAGCGTCATCACGAACGCCCAGCTGCGGCGGATCGCGCCCGTGGCGGGATCGACCAGTTGCGGGCCGGCACCGAAATCCACCTGGGCGGCCTCGCCTGGTGCGAACGTGAGGCGCACCGTAGTCTGCGGCGGCTGCTCGCGGCCGATCTGGGCGATCAGCCGGCGCACGCTCGAGTAGTGCCCGGTGAAACCGTGCTCGCGCTTGAGCGTGGCGTGGATCACCACGCCGGACACCCCCTGCGCGTGCCACTGCTCGACCAGCGGCCGGTACACGGCAATCGAAGACCGGGCCGTCGCCGGCAGCTTCGGTTGCCCGAGCGCAGCGGCGATCTCGGCGTCCTCGGGCAGGGGGCGCTCGGGGTCGAGCCAGCCCTGAAGCTGGGCCAACGCCCGGAACCGGGCCGCCTTGGTGCGACCCATCAGTTTCGAGCGCGCGATCTCGCGCTCGGAGTCGCCCTGGCGCATGCGCATCAGGGCCTGGCGGTACTCGTACATCTCGATGCTCCTGCGGGCCATCGCCTCCCTCCTGCCGAACAAAAAGGCTGAAGGGTAGCCATGGCGCGCTCAAGTTCGAGACGTCCGTCAGAACAAAACTGGCCTCATTATGCCGATCCGGCGCTGGCTCCAATGTGCCGATCCGGAGGTGGCCTCAATGTGCCGATCACACGGTGGCCCTATTGTGCCGATCACCAACTGGCTCCAATGTGCCGGTCGGTGACACACGGACGTGGGGAAGACTCGAAGAGCACCTGACCTGGGACTGGGACGAGGGAAACACCCCCACGGACGTGGGGAAGACTTCCGCCGATGCAAACAGCCCAGCTACTTACCGGAAACACCCCCACGGACGTGGGGAAGACACAGGGAAGGCCGCCCCATCCGCCACCACCGGCGAAACACCCCCACGGACGTGGGGAAGACTTCAACGGATTCGTACAGGCGGCGCAGGCGGCGGAAACACCCCCACGGACGTGGGGAAGACGTGCCGGTTTGGGCGGGGAGGTCGATAACTTCGGAAACACCCCCACGGACGTGGGGAAGACGCGGTCGATGAAGTCGGTGGCGAGGCGCTTTTGGAAACACCCCCACGGACGTGGGGAAGACCCAATCGACCGAGTAGCCTTGCCGGCGAAGCGCGGAAACACCCCCACGGACGTGGGGAAGACTCATCACGGCAGCTCTTCAGCACGAGATGGGAAGAAACACCCCCACGGACGTGGGGAAGACCCAGTTCCGCGATAGGGTCGGCGGGCGTCATGGGAAACACCCCCACGGACGTGGGGAAGACTTGAGGCCCTCGAAGCGCACCCAGAACTCGGTAGAAACACCCCCACGGACGTGGGGAAGACGACCGCTATTCAACGTCACACGATCAGAACGCGGAAACACCCCCACGGACGTGGGGAAGACTACGGCGCATGGTGCCGTGGCGTGCGCATGTCGGAAACACCCCCACGGACGTGGGGAAGACTACGGCGCATGGTGCCGTGGCGTGCGCATGTCGGAAACACCCCCACGGACGTGGGGAAGACAGCGCCATTGCTGGCGAAAGAGCGGGGCTAGGGGAAACACCCCCACGGACGTGGGGAAGACCGCCTTGTGGCTCGATCACGATCCAGCATCCCGGAAACACCCCCACGGACGTGGGGAAGACCCCGGAAGGGCAAGGGCCACGATAGTCGCCTCGGAAACACCCCCACGGACGTGGGGAAGACCGATTCTTATTTGACATAGTGCGCCCAGGTAACGAAACACCCCCACGGACGTGGGGAAGACATGAAGAGCGAACCGGCAGGTAACGACTGGGGGGAAACACCCCCACGGACGTGGGGAAGACGGATCGCAGCTTTTCGCCGGATTCGCGCCCTTGGAAAGTAACCGGTAACTGAGCGGCGTCCTTCTCGCGGCGTAGCGATCGTTGAATAATTCTCGCCATGTTCAACGACGACGGGATTGGCAGTGATGGCATCGACGGTGAGGAGCAAATGGCGGCGACGCGGCCACGAGGAATGGCGGGCGGTGTTCGATCGCTTTGCGGCAAGCGGTCTGAGCATCCGGCAGTTCTGCGACAGCGAGGGCTTGAGCAAGTCGAGTTTCGAGCGCTGGCGCGGCCTGCTGGCCGGTGAGGCGTCGAGCGTCGCCGATCGCGGCGATGCGTGCGCTCGTGCGGGCTTTGTCGATGCGGGCCTGGTCGACGTTGGCGGCGGTGCAGGCCGGCTCGAGCTCAAGCTCGATCTGGGTGGCGGTGTCGTGCTGCATCTGGTGCGCGGCTGATGTTCTTCCCCGAAGGGGCGGTGCGGGTGCATGTCTATGGCCGCCCGGTTGACATGCGCAAGTCCTTCGATGGGCTGTACGCGCTCACCCGCCACGCACTTGGGTGCGATCCGCTGTCGGGCGAGCTGTTCGTGTTCATCAACCGGCGCGGCACGCAGATGAAGGTGCTGTACTGGGATCGCAGCGGCTTTTGCGTGTGGGCCAAGCGCCTCGAGCAGGGACGGTTCGTGTCCGACTGGTCGCGGGTGCTCACTCGCCAGATGGACTGGACCGGGCTGAAGCTGTTGCTCGAAGGCATCGAGCCGGCGCGCTTCAAGCGCCGTTTCAAGCTCCCGGAAGTGGCCGCCAAGCCCGCATGAATGCTGGGTTTTACGGTAAAATTCCGGCCATGACGACGCCCGTTTCGCTGACCGTTCCGACGCCCGCCGAGGCCGCCCGCTGGGCGCCCGAGCAAATCGTCGCACTGGCCCAGGCGAACGCGGCCGCCGCCCGCCAACTCGATGCCCTGCAGCTCGAGTTCCAGGCGATGAAGCATCAGATCGAGTGGTTCCGGCGCCAGCTCTTCGGGGCGAAGAGCGAGAAGCGCATCGTCGATGCGAGCCCGCATCAGATGAACCTGGGCGAGTTGCCGGTGCCCGAATCCTCGCCGCCGCCCCCTGCCAAGGACATCGCCGCCCACACCCGCCGGGCCCGCACCACCGATTACGCGGCGGGCGACGCATCGGCGCTGTTCTTCGACGAAGCCCGCGTGCCGGTCGAGACCATCGCCGTGGCGAACCCGGAAATCGACGGGCTCACCGCCGACCAGTTCGAGGTGATCGGCGAGAAGGTCAGTCACCGCCTGGCACAGCGCCCGGGCAGCTACGTGATCCTCAAGTATGTGCGTCCGGTGATCAAGCGCCTCGACACCCAGGCGATTTCCTGCCCGGCGGCACCCGAGGGGGTGATTCGCGGCAGCCGCGCCGATGTGAGCTTCGTCGCCGGGCTCATCACCGACAAGTTCTGCTACCACCAGCCGCTGTACCGCCAGCACCAGCGGCTCGGGGACAACGGCATCAAGGTTTCGCGCCCGTGGCTCACGCAGCTCACTCACGGGGCGCTGTCGCTGCTCGAACCCATCTTTACGGCCCAACTCGACTCGATCCGCGCGAGCCGCATCAAGGCGATGGACGAGACCCCGATCAAGGCCGGCCGGGCCGGCCCGGGCAAGATGAAGGGCGGCTACTTCTGGCCGGTCTATGGCGAGCGTGACGAAATCTGCTTCGCCTATCACGAGGGGCGCAGTGGCAAGCACATTGCGCAGACCCTGGGCACCGACCCGCCGCCCGAGGGGGCGGTGCTGCTTACCGATGGCTATGCGGCCTACGAACGCTACGCGGAAAAATGCGGGCTCACGCACGCGCAATGCTGGGCGCACTCGAGGAGGAAGTTCTTCGATGCGCAGGCGCTCGAGCCCGAGCGTGCGGGCCAGGCGCTGGAGATGATCGGAAAACTGTACGCGGTGGAGAAGCACATCCGCGAGGCCAGGCTCGTCGGTGAGGCACGCCGCGCGCATCGGCTCGCGCAGGCCAAGCCCGTGCTCCAGCAGTTCTTCGCCTGGGTCGACGCCCAGTTCGAATCCCAGGGCCTGTTGCCCAGCTCACCGCTCACCACCGCCATGGCGTACGTGCGCGAGCGCCGGGCCGCCCTCGAGGTGTACCTCTCCGATCCCGAGGTGCCGATCGACACCAACCATCTGGAGCGGGCGCTACGCGTGGTGCCGATGGGCCGTCGCAACTGGCTCTTCTGCTGGACCGAGGTCGGGGCAAAGTACGTGGGCATCGCGCAGAGTCTGATCGCCACCTGCCGCCTGCACGACATCGACCCCTATACGTACCTGGTCGATGTGCTCCAGCGCATCGGCCAGCATCCGGCCGCCAACGTGGCGCAGCTCACCCCAAGGCTGTGGAAGCAACACTTCGCGGCCAATCCGCTGCGATCCGATCTCTTCGAAATCTCGAAGTAGGCAAGGACGCCGGGCAGTTACCGCTTACCTTGGAAACACCCCCACGGACGTGGGGAAGACCTCATTTGGCGCGTGTGTAAAGCACTTTATGGGGAAACACCCCCACGGACGTGGGGAAGACTTCCTGCTGCATCGCTTGGAAAAGCGCGGCACAGAAACACCCCCACGGACGTGGGGAAGACAAATCGTGTTCCCGGCCTGATCCTTCGTGGTCGGAAACACCCCCACGGACGTGGGGAAGACGTCCGAGCAATCTAGCACCGACACCAAGCCTTAGAAACACCCCCACGGACGTGGGGAAGACCTGCTGAGGTTTACGACGAAGTGACTAAGGTCGGAAACACCCCCACGGACGTGGGGAAGACGGTGATCAAGATGAACCTCGTCCCCTCGGTGGAGAAACACCCCCACGGACGTGGGGAAGACCACAGAGCGCGACCTGCTCGGCGGCATGTTTGAGAAACACCCCCACGGACGTGGGGAAGACCGGATGGCGGCCCTGCGCGAACGAACACATCCGGAAACACCCCCACGGACGTGGGGAAGACCTTGCTCTGAATGCCTGGCAGCGCAATGCTGGAGAAACACCCCCACGGACGTGGGGAAGACCGGGGGAATTCGTCGATATGCCCGGCGGGGATGGAAACACCCCCACGGACGTGGGGAAGACCAGTTCCGTCTCATCGCCTACGCCGACCATGCGGAAACACCCCCACGGACGTGGGGAAGACTCGGTCTCTTTCGCCGTATCGCACGGCTGGTCAGAAACACCCCCACGGACGTGGGGAAGACGGCATCTCCGGGCCGCCCGATCGGCGCCAGACGGAAACACCCCCACGGACGTGGGGAAGACCTTGCCGCCGACTGGCAGGGCGAAGAGGGCGCGGAAACACCCCCACGGACGTGGGGAAGACGACACCATGAGCAACGTCACCGCACTCAACCCGGAAACACCCCCACGGACGTGGGGAAGACGTGCCGAATTCCGGCGCTGTACTGTGGTGCTTGGAAACACCCCCACGGACGTGGGGAAGACGTCACCGTCGCGTTGATTGGGAGCGGCGTGTCGGAAACACCCCCACGGACGTGGGGAAGACCTCGATCTGGCCCAGCCCGGCCAGGCGGCGCAGGAAACACCCCCACGGACGTGGGGAAGACGCGCGGCTCCATCGCGTCCGCTTGACTGACGGGGAAACACCCCCACGGACGTGGGGAAGACGGACTTCGAGAGCGTCCCCCGGTTCGTGACCTCGAAACACCCCCACGGACGTGGGGAAGACCAGCAGCCCATCATGCAAACGCCGCTTGTCGTGGAAACACCCCCACGGACGTGGGGAAGACCCTGGCAAGCTCGGCGACGGCGTCGACGTGAAGGAAACACCCCCACGGACGTGGGGAAGACCGCCGGGTACATACGATGCACCGCCCGTAGGCGGAAACACCCCCACGGACGTGGGGAAGACTTCGATATCTACCTGATCACCCAGCATCCGATGGAAACACCCCCACGGACGTGGGGAAGACCGCCGGAACAGTAACCTACTTGTGTCGAAAAAGGAAACACCCCCACGGACGTGGGGAAGACTCGATCGAGCCGCCCTTGGCGTTGAGCGTGTAGGAAACACCCCCACGGACGTGGGGAAGACCCGATCCGCCCAGTCCGGGCACGATGTAGTCCAGAAACACCCCCACGGACGTGGGGAAGACGCCAAGTCACTGCTTGCTCGGCTTCGTGATGTGGAAACACCCCCACGGACGTGGGGAAGACCTGAAGAGCGGCACCGCTGACGCTGGAGAGGTAGAAACACCCCCACGGACGTGGGGAAGACCTGCACCGCAAGCCGAATGGATACATGACTTCGGAAACACCCCCACGGACGTGGGGAAGACTCTCTTCGCCGACGTGCTGGCGGTCAATCGGGAGAAACACCCCCACGGACGTGGGGAAGACGAGCGCATCCGCCAGCTGAAGCAGGATCTCAAGGAAACACCCCCACGGACGTGGGGAAGACACCTGGGCGCTACCGGTCGGCGGCGACAAGACGGAAACACCCCCACGGACGTGGGGAAGACGACCGCAAACCACAGCGCCGAGCGGATCAATCGGAAACACCCCCACGGACGTGGGGAAGACCGATGGCAGCGATCGGAGTCGCCGCAGCTTCGAGAAACACCCCCACGGACGTGGGGAAGACACCAACAGATTGTTAATGAGCCCGGCTGCAGATACAAGATATGCCAATTACGCCGATGCAAGGGTTTCCATAACCAGTTGCAGACCCGAGATACTCGTCATCGGCTTTCGGGGCGGGCCTATGGTTCTGATCTCGTAGCCGGGAGGCCGTGGCAGGGAGCGGAACATCACCAGCCCCGACTCGGGCGGGCAATGCTTGTACAGGTACTCGATGACCGTGGTGGCCACCGAGTCCTTGACTCCGGAGACGAACACATTGGGCCGCGGCTCGATGAACCAAAGCTTCATCCTTCCTCGCACGGCGGGCGGCAGGTCATTTGCGACGACGACAAGCATGGCTCACTCCGAACATGTCCTGGATGTCTTCTCCGACCCTGGCCAGCAGCTCCGTTTCGATCACCCGCTGACGGAACGCTGCCGATACTTTGTGCTTGTCGTAGCGGCCGGCCAGGTCCCGGGTGAGCGAAAAGGCCAGATCGATACACAATGTCTCCTTGTACAGATCAGCCAGGTCGTAGATGAACGGCAGCGGGCTGCCAGAGT
This sequence comes from Thauera chlorobenzoica, assembly GCF_001922305.1. Classification (NCBI taxonomy): domain Bacteria; kingdom Pseudomonadati; phylum Pseudomonadota; class Betaproteobacteria; order Rhodocyclales; family Zoogloeaceae; genus Thauera; species Thauera chlorobenzoica. The sequence goes on along the minus strand of NZ_CP018839.1, from coordinate 1,932,858 downwards.
GGATGAAGCCGATGTGCGGCGAGTAGCCCATGCTATGGACCGCCGAGCAGAGGATGCCGTACAACGCCGCATTGGTGGCGGTCAGTACCTGGTTGGTCACGTCGCCCAGTTCGAATTTGCCCGGCGTGAACTGGCGCCCCTTCCAGCCGACCTGATACTCCTCGGCCTTCTGCTGGTACAGGGCACGCACCCGATAGCCCTCCATGCCCATCATTTCCTGCAGGCTCTTGCCCTTCAGCTCGGCATCGGGGAACCTCCGGGCAAACATCCGCTGCGCCACCTCCAGCGACTTTTGCGCATCCGAAGCCAGCTCGATCTGCTGCTTCAGGTTGCGGGTGTCTGCCGTCGGCAAAAAGCCCGCCGCATAGAACAGCAGGCTGTCCTCCCCCACCCAGCAGATCGAGCAGTTGGCCGATACCGCAGTCTTGACCGCATCGTGGGTGACCGTGGTGCCCGGTCCCAGCAGCAGCGCATTGAGCGTCGCCACCGGCAGAGGCACCACGTTGTTGTCGGCATCGATCCACTTGATGCTGCTGTCGTCGATCTCCAGCCGGCCGCGCTCCAGGTACAGGAACGGATACTTGTCCTTCACCTGGGGCAGGGAATCGCGGGTGACCTTGACGAACAGACGTTGCCCGGCAGCCATCTCAGCCCTCCTGCTTTTGCACGGTCACCTGACGATCTCGGTACTTCTTGTGCGGGCCGAACTGCAGGGGCACATCGTTGAGGGTCAGCACCTCGCCTTCGTGCTCGCCCTGCAGGACGCGCAGCGCGAACGCGCGCTTCTTCTCCGCCGCCAGTGCCATACCGGCCGTTACAGCCTGCTCGGCAGTAGCGAAGCCCCCCTGGTAGATGAACTCAGTAGGCACGCAGTTCTTGCGCCCCAGATACAAGTCCCAGACCGGATTGAGCAGCGCCTCGGTTGTCGCCTCGACCAGCTCCGCCGGTACCTGCAGGACCACGGCATAGGCCATGTCCTGCACGTAGTAGCGGTAAGTCATCTTGGTGCCGCCACCGACCGCCTTCTTGCCTTCGCTGGTCTTCGGGATCAGTAGCGTTTCCCAGGGGTCCTGATCGTCATAGCCGCTGCCGACCATCTGGAAATCGCGCAGCAACGGCTGCCGCGGTAGCGGCAGGCCGCGCCGGTCCCGCGGCACGTAGCCCACTACCTGCATGTCTAGGTCGGCCCAGGCCGCCAGCCAGCCGCGCTCCTCGCCGCCGGCACCACGGGCGCAACACAGCAGCCCCAGCACACCGGACTTGGTGGGAAAATCGAGACTGTCGCGCCGGCCGAAACGGGAGTCATGCCCCCAGGATTGCAGCGGCGCCTCCAGCCACAGCAACAGATAGGGATCGCTCATCGTCCTATCTCACTGCACATGGCTTTGCAGCTTGGCGATCAGCTCGTTGATGCTGAATTCCTCGTCCTCACCCCACTCGTAGCCAGCTTGCTTGCCGAACAGCGAGCCGGACAGTTTTTCCTTCTTGTCCAGGTAGCCCTTCAGCGCCTCGATGCTCGGCTGCAGGTAGCCTCCCTCGCGCCCCTTCTGCACCGGCGTCTCGAAGGGCGCCTGCAGACGCTGGCCCTTGCGCACCAGCACGCGGGCGAACTCCCAGGGACTGGCGCCGGACTGGGTGGTCTGGCGGGCATTGGGTACGGCGACGAACAGCGCCTGGGTGAAGGCGGCAATCGCCTTCTTCAGGTCTTCTTCACCGAGGGTCTGCGCCAGTTGGCCGAGATCCAGGCTGACATAGCGGTAGTAGGTCGCCGAGTTGAACTCCAGGCTACCCATGTGCGCCGACCCCGGCTCGCTCTGCAAGTCGTCCAGCGCGGTGAAAAACTCCACCTCGTTGCTGACCCGGTGGGTGGAAATGGCATGGGCGAAGGACGCCGCCGCCTCGACGTTCATGTCGGCGGCCTTTGCGACCATGCGGCCGAACAGGGCAATATCGAGGGCATCCACGGCCGGGTTGATGGCCTTCTTGGCGACCTTGGCCAGTTCCTTGTCCTTGAGCTTGGCCACATCGAACTCCAGCTCGCGGGCGTATTCGGCAAAGGCGCGGGCCTCGCTGTCGCTGATGAACAGCAAGGTGTCGTCGATCAGCAGCTCGGCGATCTTCTTGCCGCACGTCTGGGCGCTGGCTTCATCGGCCCCGGCTTCGAGACAGGCACGCACGAACAGGGTCTCCGCCTGCTTGGTGCGAGCAGCAAGCTTGATACCGAACGTCGGCATGGCCAGGCGCACCTGACGCTTCCAGCACTGCGAGCTGACCCGGGCGCGGGTCACGCCGCCGACCACGGCGGTTTTCGGCGCCCCGACGTCATCGCGGTTCAGGCAGGTCACCGGGAAGGATTGCAGGATGTGGTACTCGATGCGGGTATTGGTGTAGGCGTTGCTCATGGCGAAGTCCTTTTCAGGCGAATGGATTGTCGAGAAGGGGCACGATCTGCAGCAGGCCGCAGCCGAAGGTGCGCGCACGGCCGATGCCCCGGGCGAAACTGGTGTGGAACTGTGTGCGGTCGGTGACTTCCAGCTGGCCCTGAACATGGGCCTGGGCGAGGGTGACCGGATGTTGCTGCTTGTCCTTGAAGCGCAGCACATCGACCCGATCCACCTGCAGGTGCTCGCGGGACACCCGGAAGCCCCAGCTCTGCAGGGCGCGTTCGCAGAACCAGTCGCCGATGGCCTCGCGGCCCTTGACCGGCAGCAGCTTGCGGCTGGCACTGTCGCGGCGGGTCGGATTGACGATCACCTTGAAGCGATAGCGATCATGATCGAGGAAGCTCTCGGCAATCGGCTTGCTCTGCACTTGGCCGTACTGGCCATCGATGCACTCGGCCGGCATGCGGTCGGCGAGCAGCAGGATGCGCCGGCTGCGGAAGTCGCCGCCCTGGTCGGCGTAGAGGATGCCGCTGGGCTGGCTGGCGCTCTTTTTCTCGGCACTGCGTACGTCCTCGTAGAGGCTGTAGACCACCCGGTGCAGCGAATAGGGATCGGTGATCCGCAGCGCTTGGCTAGCCTGGCGGTCGAGGTGCAGTACGCTGGCAATCAGGCTCATGCGCCCTCCTCCTCGGCGTTCGCAGCCTGCCCGTAGAACTCCTGTGCCCATTGCGCCCTGACCTGCTGGGCGTTGAATGGGAAGCGCCGCAGCTGCTTGAGCAGGCGGATGTAGTCGAGCGGCTGACCGACCTTGCTGTCGATCAGCGAAAGCAGCGGACGCAGGATACGGCACAGCTCCGCCAGGTCGTCGCAGGCCAGCAGGCGGCGCAGGCGGGCCTTGGCCTGGTCGCCGGCATTGCCGCTCTCGTAGCAGGCCGCGATGGCACGTCCCAGCCCCAGACTGCCGTTGCGCTCGGCCTTGGCCTTGGCGATGGCTGCCGCCACGGTGACAAAGGGTAGGCGCTCGCGCTCCTGTTCCAGATCGATGCCATAAGCCGCCAGCAGCTCCCAGCTCTGGTACTCGGTTGCCGGGTTGTCGGCCCGGCGCAGACGCGCAGCCATGCCCTTGTTCTCGGTGCAGAGCTTGAGCACTCCGGCGACGAAGCGCTCCTCGCGGCTGGGTGGGGCTTTTTCCGGCTGTTGTTCCTGGGCTTGCATAGGCTCCATCCCCTTACGCCTCCTGACGAAGATATTTGCTGTTGTTCGGTCGGCACTTGGCCCAGGCATCCAGCTGGCGCGCTGTTTCCTTCGGACAGAAGTGGTCGTAGGCCTGCTGGACGTAGCCAGCGAAGGTCAACCGCAACTGGCGGCGCTGCTCGACGCCCTGCTCGTCTGGCTCGCAGGCGTCCACCAGTTGCTGGAAATGGCGCTCGCAGAGCTGCCAGAACAGCGTCGAGGCCTGGGCGGCCAGCTTGCTGCCGTCCACCTTCTGCTCCTTGAAGAAGGCCAGCACCCGGCCATACAGCCCCTTGGCCAGCCCGCCCAGCGCATCCATCTCAGCCTTGAGCTGGACAAACCACAGCTTGCCAAGCATGGCGCTGTGCAGCCAGACCTGGGATTCGACGAAATCGTCACTACCAGAGGCGTACTGCTCCCCGGCATTGCTGCTGACCCGCAGGCCGCCCGACCAGATGGCGAAGGCCTCGGTCGCGTCGCGGGCGCGGTCCAGTCCGGCGTGCAGTTCCAGGCTCTGGAAGCCCTGACTGCCCCCCTGCTCGATGAAGCCCAGCAGCGAGGTCAGCTCGCGCCAGGGACGCTTGTCCGGATCAACCCACAGCGCCTTCGGCTCCTTGCCAGAATGATCGACCGCCACGGTGGGGTCGCAGACGCCTTCCTTGTAGCCGGAATGCGCCAGCCCCTCCGAATAGTGCAGGCCGTCCTCGGCCAGCAAACAGAAGCGGCACAGCGGCACCAGACGGCCCATCAGCGACTGTCGAAGTGCCTGCGCGGCCGGGCAGTCCTCGCCATCCGGCATCCGCTCCCAGGGTGCCGTACCGATACCCTGCGGGAAGATCATCGCCTGCTCGACCTGCCGGCTCGTCAGCAGATTGAGCCACAGGGTTTCCTGCAGGCTGCTGCCGATCAGGAAGCTGTGCAGCAGCCCGATGTGCGCCACTGCCGGCCCCGGCTTGCTGGACGAGGGCTTGCCCTTGTCGTTGCGCTTGCCCGCATAGCCGGGCGTCAGCACCACGCTGTTGTCGGTCTTCTTGCCCGACAGGGCAAAAGCCATCAGGCCGACCAGCAGCAGCGCCTTTTCCCCATCGTCCAGCCGGCGCTCGACCTGCCCGTGGTTGAGCACCGTGGTATTGCCGGTGGAAACCTCCGGCAACACGGCGCCGTAGCTTTGCAGAGCTGCCACGCGAATGGCCGGCATCTGCAGGAACGGCCGCTCTCCATACAGGTAGAAGCGCTCATGCCAGCGATCCAGATAGGCAAGGCAGCTGCGCGCCAGTCCTGCGGCGCCGAGGGCTCGCCAGGCATGTTCATCGGCCGGAGTGGCGGCGGCCTGGCCGATGGCCAGCAGCAACTTCATCAAGGCGATCCGCTGTACTGGATTGCCGCCGAGAGTGCGGTACTGCGGGTTTTCGAAGACCTGCCAGAGGCTGGCGCGGCCGACACCGGCCACCGGAATCCAGGGTTCGTCTATCAGATTGAAGCGATTTTCCATGTTGCTCATCCATGCTCCTTGATCACCCGGTAACCCAGGTCGTCGCGATATCCCAGAGTGTATTTCTGGTGTATCTGGGCGCCCTGCAGGCCGCGTAGCGCACCGGTTTCGTCGACCAGCGCGATGCGCAGTACGGCTTCGTCATGGGCCGGATCGCCCAGGTAGAAGCAGTGCTGCAGAGCGAACTTGCTCAACGTATCGATAGGCAGGCACTCAGGCGCATCCTGCACGCGCACCGGCACGGTCTGGCGCATCAGGCTGGCGCTGAGTTCACGCCAGCCGCGCTTGTCCCGCTGGTGTCGCGCCCAGGGCAACAGCAGTTGCTGGCCATTGAGCAGGATCAGGCGGGTCGCCTTTTGCTCCGGCAGTTGCACGGCGGCGCGCAACAGCAACACCTCATGACTGTCCTGCTCACTGTAGCGGGTCTGTGCCTTGCTTTCCGGCAGGGTGTTGCCACCCTCGGCCAGGGCCACCCGCGCCAGCTGGGCCAGCGCCTTGCGGCCCTTGCGCCGCAGCGTGCCGTGATCCAGCTCATGCAGCCACTGCGCCATGACCCCGTCTTCCTGGCGCTGGACGTAGGTCTGCTCGATCAGAGTGCGGATATCCTGCGGCAGACACAGCGAATCCATCCCCTGCCAGACCTCCAGGCTGCGGCACAGCACATAGGGGCTGTAGACGTGGGCGCTGCTGCCGAACGCTGAGAGCGGCGCGATAATCGCCTTCTCCAAATCGGGCGCCAGTATCCAGGCCTCGCAACAGGCGGCCGGCTCACGCGGCGTTCCCGCATGTCGCCACAAGCGGCCCAGACGCTGCAGCAGCATGTCGGTCGGCGCAAAGCGGCTGACCAGAAAGTCGGCGTCGATATCCAACGACTGCTCGAGAATTTGCGTGCCGACCAGAATCCGCCCCTGCCTTGCCCTCTCCTGCCAGCCGTCCTTGCCGAACAGGCTGACCCAGCGATCCTCGATGCGCTGGCGATCTTCGGCAGTAAAGCGCGAGTGCAGCAAGCCGCAGGCGACACCCAGCTCGGCGGCGCGAGCGGCCAGGTCGAGATAGCGCTCCTGCGCCTCGACCACCGTATTCTCTATCCACAGCACCTGCTGGCCGCGACTGGCCCGCTCCAGGGCCTCGGCCAATGCCGCGCGCGGGTCGTCGAGCAAACGAATGTTTACCTCATGGCCAGCTCCACTCGGCACAGGCCATTCGCTCACTGGCTTCTGGCGGGGTGCGGCAGAAATTAGCGGATAGGCCTCCTCGCTGACCGCTGCGCCCAACATTTGCTGACGGCGCTCGCGGTTCAGCGTGGCGCTGAGGATGATGACCGTGCAGTGCAGCTCGCGCAGCAGCTCGACCAAGGCATTCAGCAGGGTGCTGGTGTAGGCATCGTAGGTGTGCACTTCGTCGAGGATCACCACCTTGCCGGCCAGACCGAAGGCGCGCACGAACCCATGCTTGACGTTCATCGCCGCCATCAGCGCCTGGTCGATGGTGCCGACCGCGAAGGGCGCCAGCAGCCCGCGCTTGGCATGGTTGAACCAGGCCCCCCCCGGCCGTCCCTCCTCGCCCATTTCGGTATCCAGCAGCCAGACCTTGCCGTGCAGCAGCAGGGAGCGATGGCGACACTCCGGGGCGAGGATTCCCTGCAGGAAATCGTTGAAACGCTCGTAGATCTTGTTGGAGGTGAGCTGGGTCGGCAGAGCGAAATAGATGCCATTGGCCTGACCGGCGGCCAGCAGGCGATAGGCGACATACAGCGCCGCCTCGGTCTTGCCCAGGCCCATCGGTGCTTCCAGCACATAGACGCCGGGACCGGCCACCGCATCGATCAGTTGCTGCTGGGCCGGGCGCGGGGGAAAGCCGAAGACCTGCTCGAAGGAGAGATCCATCCGATAGTCGGGGCGGATGAAACCGGCATCATCCAGTGCAGGCTTGATACGCCCTTGCCAGGGTTGTGCCGGATCTTCGAAGAAGGATCCCGAGCCGATCCAATCGACTACAGACGTCAATCCAGCCAATAACCTCGCCTGCGGGACTGATCGAACCTGCGGCCAGTCACATCGAAGCCGCTGCTTCAATGCCTCGACTAAGGCGACGCGCTCCCGCTGCCAAGACAAGCCGCCCAAAACGTCATCATTTGCTCTGAACCCCGCGACCGATGGTGAGTAACCGTGATGTTGCCCGAGGATCTCGGCCACATAAGGTGGCACATTCAGAGCCTTTACCGCGACTTGGCTAACACCGGCATGCCCACCCCACTGGCTCTCTAGTTCTGGCGCCACATTAGGCAGCTGGAGTAGCGGCTGTCTGGGGCTCGCGCTCGTGCACGCACGACGGATCCTCTCGTAGAAACATGGGCTAACCTTACCAATGTCGTGACAAGCAGCAACCAACTCGGCACCGACAGGAAACAAGTCGACACCTAGCTTACCTGGATAACGTGAAATGAGCTCGCGGGCCACTTCGCCAACGACATTACAGTGCTCAAGGACACTGCGCCCCACTGTAAGCATGCCGTCGGCGCGCCAGAATGTCTTGGCAGGGCACGCCTGAAAGCCTGGCGTAACAGGCTCATCGGTAGGGCTTGAGGATCTTCTTGGGCGCATAACGCTGGATCACTCTCCCTTGACGGCGACACCGAAAAACTCGAAGAATGGACTCTCGACCAATCGTCACAGCCTCACGAACTATGCCCATCAGGGACCCTTAATCGACCTCGCCGCCAACCTTACATCATCTCCTTAACATATAAAAACAATCTCTTCGGCATCACCCTCATCTTACTGCGCCGTCGGAGTGCGGTCGTTACCTGTGTGTGCGTGGGGCTACCGGCCCAGTGCATCCAGTGCCTGTTCCGCATGGGCCTGGCGTACTTCGAAGCACTTCACAGGATCATCGGTACCCCAAGGCCAATTTCCTGTAGCCCCCCGAGTAATGTTGGGCTTGCCCTACTCCTCATCCCTGTCCTCGCCGACCGCCGCATCGACCCCGGCCGCGGCTACATCCACGGTGGTCTCGACCACCGTCGCGCCGACCTTGACCGCGGTCACGCCCACGGTGACCACGGCGTCGGCCACCGCCACCACCGCGCAGCCCTGCAGCAGGGCAGCGGACAGCAGGCCGAGCGAAAAGAGGCGGCGCGGCGATCGCGCCCCGCCGGCTGAGGGAGCCCCCGGGCTGCGCCCGGACGCCCCCTCAGCCACGCCCGCCTTCGAGCACGCGCAGCAGGCTGGAAGTGTCCTCCCGCCCCCAACCCGCGCCCATCAGCGCGTTGAGCTGTTGCCAGACCTGCGCCGCCACCGGCAGCGGCGCCCCGAGCCGGGCGGCCTCATCCATCAGGAGGGCAAAATCCTTGTGGTGCAGGCGCGCCTCGATGCCGGCGCCAAAGTCGCGCTCGACCATGCGCTGCCCCATCACTTCGAGCACCCGCGACCCTGCCGAACCGCCCATCAGCGCCGCACGCACCGCGGCGACATCGACGCCGTGGGCCGCGGCCAGGCGGACGGCCTCGGCGCAGGCCTGGATCGTGCTGACCATGATCATCTGGTTGCACGCCTTGGCCACCTGCCCGGCACCGGGCGGGCCGATATGGACGATGCGCCGCCCTAGCACCGCGAGCAGCGGGCGCACCCGCTCCAGCGTCGCCGCCTCGGCGCCGGCCATGATCGCCAGGCTCGCCTCGTGCGCGCCCTGCGCCCCGCCCGATACCGGCGCATCGACCCAGCCCACGCCGCGCTCGGCATAGCGGGCGGCGAGCATGCGCGCGCTCGCCGGCGCGATCGTGCTCATGTCGACATGGACCGCGCCGGGGCCGAAGCCCGCGGCCAGCCCGTGCGCCCCGAACGCCAGCGCCTCGACATCGGCGCTGGCGGTGACCATGGTGATGACGACCTCGCTGCGCGCCGCCAGTTCGGCCGGCGTCGCGCACAGCGGTACCCCTTCGGCGACGAACGCCGCCGCCGTTTCCGGCCGCCGCGCCCACAGCGCGAGATCGTGGCCGGCGGCGCGCAGGTGGCGCGCCATCGGCGCGCCCATCACGCCCAGCCCGATGAAACCCACTTTCATGTGATTGCCCCCATTTTCGATCGCCACTGTCCGACCGTCACTCGCCCGCCCCGCCGCTCATCCGCTCGAGCAGCTTGAGCATGGCCACCGAATCCTCCTCACCGAGGCCGCCGCCGACCATCGCCGCATACATCTGCGCCGCCGCCGCGGTCGACGGCAGCGCCAGGCCGAGGCGCTGGGCCTCGTCGAGGACGATGCGCATGTCCTTGTGGTGCATCCAGGCCTTGAACCCGGGACGGAAGTTGCGCTCGAGCATGCGCTGGCCGTGGTTCTCCAGGATGCGCGAGGCGGCGAAACCGCCGAGCAGGGCCTCGCGCACCTTGCCGCCGTCGACGCCGCTCTTGCGCGCGAAGTTGAGCGCCTCGGCGACCGCGGCGACACCGACCCCGGTGAGGATCTGGTTGCACGCCTTGGCGACCTGGCCGGCGCCGGCCTCGCCGACGCGGGTGATCGACTGCCCCATGGCTTCGAACAGCGGGCGCGCGCGCGCACAGGCCGCCGCTTCGCCGCCGACCATGATCGTCAGCGTGCCGCCGATCGCCCCGCCCTCACCTCCGGAGACCGGCGCATCGAGCGCGGTGATGCCGCGCTGTGCCAGGCGCGCGGCGATCGACTGCGCCGCCGCGGGGGCGATGGTGCTCATGTCGATGTGCAGGTGGCCTGCGCCCGCTCCGTCCGCCACCCCGGACGGGCCGAGCACGACCTCTTCGACGTCGGGCGCATCGGCGACCATGCTGATCGTCACCGGCGCGCGGCGGGCAAGCTCCGCGGCGCTGGCGCAATCGCCCGCTCCGGCGTCGACGAGGGGCTGCATCGATTCGCGCCGCCGGCTCCACACCTGCACCGTGTGCCCGGCCTTGAGGAGGTTGAGCGCCATGGGTCGCCCCATGAGGCCCAGCCCGATGAATCCGACATCCATTTTCCGCATTCTCCCTGGGTTCGTTCCGGCACCGCGTCAGGCTGGCTCCGCGGCCGGATCGCAGCCATAATCGCCGCCATGAAATACGGCGCAATCATCAAGGAAATCGGGCGGGGCGCCAAGGGCGCGCGCGCGCTCGATACGGCCACTGCGGCCGCGCTGTTCGGCGACATCCTCGACGGCACGGTCCCGGCGCTCGAGCTGGGCGCAATCCTGATCAGCTTCCGCCTGAAGGGCGAGTCGCTCGACGAACTGCTCGGCTTCAAGCAGGCGATGGACGCGCGCACCGCGCAGCTCGCCGTGCCCCCCGGGCCGCGCTGCGTAGTGCTGCCGACCTACAATGGCGCCCGCCGCCAGCCCAACCTGATGCCGCTGGTGGCTCTGCTGCTGGCGCGCAGCGGGGTGCCAGTGCTGATCCAGGGCCGGCACGACTTCGACGCCCGGGTGAGCCCGTTCGAGCTCCTCGCCGCGCTCGAGCTGCATCCGGCCGCCGACCCGGCCGCCGCTTCGGCGCAGCTCGCGGCCCGGCGCATCGCCTGCCTCGGCGTGGACCAGCTGCTGCCGGGGCTGGATGCGCTGCTCGCGCTGCGCCTCCGCCTAGGCGTGCGCGCCAGCGGCCACACCGTCGCCAAGCTGCTCGACCCTTGCCGTGGGCGCAGCCTGCGGGTGGTCGCGGTGACCCATCCCGAATACCTCGAGCGGATGGACGTGTTCCTGCGTGCCGACCGCGCGCGCGCGATGCTGTTGCGCGGCACCGAGGGCGAGATCTACGCCAACCCGCGGCGCTGCCCGGAAATGAAGACCTATGTGGACGGCGAAGCGGCGATCGGCGTCGCCGCCGAAAGCGGCGGCGCGCCCCCGCTCGAGACCCTCCCCGGCACGCCCTCGGTGGCCGACAACGCGACGCTGATCCGCGCCATGCTCGCCGGCGAAGTGCCGGTGCCGGTACCGATCACCGCCCAGGTCGCGGCCCTGAAGGCGCTGGCGGAGCATTGAAGGCGGCGCGCGCCGGGCGGACACTCCCGGCGCGGCGCAGCTGGAGGGGGTAGCCGGAGGGGGCCGGAAAGCGGACGCCGCGGCGCTCAGCCCCCCAGGCGCCCGGCGCGGTAGTCGGCGACGGCCTGGTAGATTTCCTGCTCGGTATTCATCACGAAGGGGCCGTACTGGGCGATCGGCTCGTTGAGCGGGCGCCCGGCGATCAGCAGGGCGCGGGTTTCGGCGGCACCTTGCGCGGCCTCGATGACCACGCCGTCGCTGCCGGCTTCGTTGCCGAGGATCGCCATGTTGCGCACCGGCACGGCCGTGCCGCTCACCGCCAGTTCCCCCCGATAGACGTAGAGGAAGGCGTTGTGTCCGGGCGGCAGGGCGTGGCTGAACACAGCCCCGGCCGGCAGGCGGAGGTCGAGGAAGAGTGGCGCGGTCGCCGCGCGGCTGACCGCGCCGTGCACGCCCTGGCTCTCGCCGGCGATCACGACCACGTCGACACCGGACGCGGTGGTGAAGCGCGGCAGCTCGGCGGCGGCGAAATCGCGATACCAGGGCGCGCTCATCTTGTCCTTCGCCGGCAGGTTCAGCCACAGCTGGAAGCCTTCCATCCGCCCTTCTTGCTGCTGCGGGATCTCGGAGTGGATCACGCCGCGCCCGGCGGTCATCCACTGCACGCCGCCGCTCTCGAGCAGGCCTTCGTGGCCGGCGCTGTCGCGGTGCAGCATGCGCCCGGCGATCATATAGGTGACGGTCTCGAAGCCGCGGTGCGGGTGGTCCGGAAAGCCGGCGATGTAGTCCTCGGCGCGGTCGCTGCCGAAGGCGTCGAGCATCAGGAAGGGGTCGAGACGCTTTTGCAGGCCCTGGGTCAGCACCCGGGTGAGCTTGACCCCGGCACCGTCGGACGTGGGCCGGCCGGTGACAAGGCGCTCGACCGCGCGCGGACGGCGAAGCGCCGCGGGAGGCGTCGGAAACGGATTCAAGGCATTCATGGGCGTTCTCTCCTTGAGGTGGGGGGCGGGCGATCCCGCCCCATCCTTCATCGACCGGGGCGGGGGACTGCATCCAGCCACCCCCCGCATCCGGCCGCACAAGCCGCCGGGCGCCTCGCTCAACCCAGCGCGGTGGCGATGTCGGCCTCGGCTTCGGCGAAGCCTTGCTTCACCGCCTCCTCGCCCATGTTCAGGCCTTCGGCGTAGATGAAGCGCACGTCGGTGATGCCGAGGAAACCGAACAGGATCTGCAGGTAGGGCGTCTGGGTATCGGCCGGAGTACCGCGGTAACGGCCGCCGCGGGCGAAGGCGACGAACACCTTCTTGCCCTTGAGCAGCCCTTCCGGACCATTCTCGGTGTAGCGGAAGGTGACGCCGGCGCGGGCGATGGCGTCGATCCAGTTCTTGAGCTGGGTCGAGATGCCGAAGTTGTACATCGGCACGCCGAGCACGATGACATCGGCCGCCTCGACTTCGGCGATCAGCGCATCACTGGCAGCCACGCGGGCGGCCTGCTCGGGGGTGCGCTGTCCGGCGGGGGTGAACAGCGCGCCAAGCGCGGACTCGTCGATCACCGGGGCGGGGCTGCGCGCCAGGTCGCGCCGCACGACCTGGGCCTGCGGGTTGTCCGCCTGCAGGCGGGCGACGATGTCGCGGGCGAGACGGGTGGAGTTGCCGGCTTCGGCACGGGCGCTGCCATTGATCTGCAGGATGTTCATCTCGGTTTCCTCGTCGGGGTTGGGAATCAGGTGAGACGCAGTCTATTATCTTCTTCATCAAACATTAATCCGGTATTTCGGACATAATTATTCCAACCATGGAACAAATAGACCCCAACGACCTCCTGATCTTCGCCCGCGTCGTCGATGACGGCAGCTTCACCGCTGCAGCCGAACGCCTCGGCCTGCCGAAGTCGACCGTCTCGCGCCGGCTCTCGCAGCTGGAAGAACATCTGGGCGAGCGTCTGCTGCTGCGCACCACACGCCGGCTCAGCATCACCGAGTTCGGCCGCGCCCTGCTCGATCACGCGCGCCAGGTGGAAACCGAAGTGGCAGCGGTGGCCGCGCTGGCCGAGAGCCGCCAGGCCCAGCCGAGCGGGCGGCTGCGGGTGTCGATGCCGAGCGATTTCGCCAACCTGCTGCTGACCGACATGCTCGCCGCCTTCTCGGCGATGCACCCGGCGGTTGCACTCGAACTGGACCTGTCGCCGCGGCGGGTCGATCTGCTCGGGGAGAATTTCGACGTCGCCGTGCGCATGGGCGAACTCCCGGACGATGCCCTGCTGGCGGCACGGCGGCTGGCGGAGTTTCCCTGGGGACTGTATGCCGCACCGGCCTACCTGGCCGAACACGGCGAACCGGCGCGCCCCGAGGACCTCCACCAGCACCGGGCGCTGCGCCTGCTCGCGCGCAGTGGCGAAGCGATCGGGTGGACGCTGGTGCACGGGGAGTCACGCTGGGAGGGGGTGCCGCCCGGGCGCATCACGGCGAACTCGCCGGAGTTGCTGATCCACTTCGCCCGCGCCGGCGTCGGCATTGCCGCCGTGCCCGATTATTTTGCCGAGCCTTATGTGCGTCGCGGTGAGTTGCAGCGCATCCTGCCGCACTGGAGCCGGCCCCCGGTGATCGCGTGGGCGGTCTTCCCGGGGCGGCGGCTGATGCCGGCCAAGACGCGCGCCTTTCTCGACATGCTGCAGGCCGCCCTGGCACGCTGAGTCGCCTACAATATCGCTCCCCGACCACCGACAAATGCCATGGCCCTGGTACACCGAATCCTGTCCCTACCCGCGCGGGCGCTTTATCTGACCCTGTTCCTGGTCGCCGCCGGCCTGCTCGGTTTCGGCCTCTACCTGCAGCACGTGGTCGGCCTCGAGCCCTGCCCGATGTGCATCATGCAGCGCTACGCCTTCGCCCTCGCCGCCGTGCTCGCCCTGCTCGCCGCGATTCACGGCCCAGGGCGAACCGGCGTGCGGATCTATGCCGCCCTGATCGGCCTCGCCGCCCTCATCGGCGGCGCCATCGCCGCCTGGCAGAGCTGGCTGCAGATCGACCCGCCGGCGATTCCCGAGTGCGGCCCCGGGCTGGAATTCATGCTCGAAAGCTTCCCGCTCGCCGAAGCCCTGCCGATGATCTTCCGCGGCGCCGGTGACTGCGCGGTGATCGACTGGACCTTCCTCGGGCTGTCGATCGCGAACTGGTCGCTGCTGAGCTTCGGCGCGACGCTGGCGTTCGCCGTGTGGATGCTGCGCCGCGGCTAGGCAGGCCACCCGGTAGCCCCCGGACTGCCGGCGGAAAATCACCCGCCATGGGCAAAGCGGTGGGCCGGCTTCAGCCGCAGCGCGCCGGGCCGTCCTTGACCCCGAGCTTGTGCAGGATGTTCACCAGCGGACACAAGCCGGTAAACGCGCTCTGGAACAGGTTCGCGCCGACGAAGGCGGTCACCCACAGGAAGTGCTTGCTGACGAAGAGCGGCGAGGCCTCGACGCCGAGCGCGAGCGAGATCAGGACGAAGGCGCCGGCGAAGGCACGCACGTATTCATTGGTGGTCATGCGGGATTCTCCTCGGGGTTCTTGAGGCTTGCGATGCGGCCGCGCATGGCGGCGTAGTAGAGCACCGGGATCACCACCAGGGTGAGCACGGTGGACACGAAGATGCCGAAGATCAGGCTGATCGCCAGGCCGTTGAAGATCGGGTCGTCGAGGATGAACACCGCGCCAATCATCGCCGCCAGCGCGGTGAGCCCGATCGGCTTGGCACGCACCGCGGCGGCGCGGATCAGCGCCTCGCCGAACTCCATCCCTTCGGCGACCTGCTGATTGACGAAATCCACCAGCAGGATCGAGTTGCGCACGATGATGCCGGCGAGCGCGATCATGCCGATCATCGAGGTCGCGGTGAATTGCGCGCCGAACAGGGCGTGGCCCGGCATCACGCCGACGAGGGTGAGCGGGATCGGCGCCATGATGACGAGCGGCACGAGGTAGCTGCGGAACTGCGCCACCACCAGCAGGTAGATCAGCACCAGGCCCACCGCGTAGGCGGCGCCCATGTCGCGGAAGGTCTCGTAGGTGATCTGCCACTCGCCATCCCACTTGAGCTGGTAGCCGGCGTAGGGGTCGGCGGGCTGGCGGATGAACCACTCGCCGAGCGTACCGGCGAGCCCCGGCGCGCCCTCGAGCGCCATGCCATTGACGCGCGAGCGGATGTCGAACATGCCGTACAGGGGCGAATCCAGCTTGCCGCCCATGTCGCCGGTCACGTACACCACCGGCAGCAGGTCCTTGCGATAGAGGATCTGCTCGCGGCGGGTCTCGGCGACCTGCACCAGCTCGGAGATCTTCACCCGCTGGCCGGCGTTGTCGCCGCCGCGCGCACGCACCTGCAGCGCGAGCAGGTCGGTGAGGTCGGACTGGCGCACCGCCGGCAGCTGGATGCGTACCGGGATCTCGTACTTGTTGTCGCCGCCATGCACCGGGGTGACGTTCTCGCCGGAGAGGCCGAGGCGCACGACCTCGACGATGTCGGCCTGCGCCACCCCCATGCGCGCGGCCTTGGGCTGGTCGACGCGCAGCACCAACTTGGGCGCGTCCTCGTCCGCCGTGTCATCGACGCCAACGATGTCGGGCGTATCTTCGAAGGCGGCCCGCACGCGCTTTGCCACCTCGAGCTGGCCGTCATAGTCCGGACCGTAGATTTCGGCGACGATCGGCGACAGCACCGGCGGGCCGGGCGGCACCTCCACCACCTTGACGTTGCCGCCGCTGCGGCGCGCAATCGCGGTGACCGCGTCGCGCACCGATACCGCGATCTCGTGGCTCTGGCGGCTACGGGCCTTCTTGTCCACCAGGTTGACCTGGATGTCGCCCTGCTCGGGGGCGCCCCTCAGGTAGTACTGGCGCACCAGGCCGTTGAAGTTGATCGGCGCCGCGGTCCCGGCATAGGACTGCCAGTCGGTAACCTCGGGCACGGCGGAAAGAAACGCACCGATCTCGTTCAACACGCGCGCGGTGTCCTCAACCGGGGTGCCGACCGGCATGTCGAGCACGACCTGGAATTCGCTCTTGTTGTCGAAGGGCAGCATCTTCATGATCACCAGCTGCACCACCGGCAGCGCCACCGAAGCGCCGATCAGCGCGAACACCGCCAGCCACAGCGCGAGCCGGTTGCGGCCGCCGCGGCGGGCGTCGAACATGGGGGTCATCACGCAGCGAAAGAGCCCGTCGAGCCGCCGCGTCATCCTGTCCTCGCCGCCGTGCGGGTGGGCATCGACGTTCTTCAGCATCTTCTGCGCCAGCCAGGGCGTGACCACGAAGGCCACCACCAGCGAGATGAACATGCCCATCGAGGCGTTGATCGGGATCGGGCTCATGTAGGGGCCCATCAGCCCGGTGACGAAGGCCATCGGCAACAGCGCCGCGATCACGGTGAAGGTGGCGAGGATGGTGGGGCCGCCGACCTCGTCGACCGCCTTCGGGATCAGGCGCCACAGCGGCGTGTCGGGCTCGAGCGTGTGCCAGCGGTGGATGTTCTCCACCACCACGATGGCGTCGTCCACCAGGATGCCGATCGAGAAGATCAGCGCGAACAGCGACACCCGGTTGAGCGTGAAGCCCCAGGCCCAGGACGCGAACAGGGTCGCCGCGAGCGTGAGGGTGACGGCGATGCCGACGATGATCGCCTCGCGCCGGCCGAGGGCGAAGAACACCAGCGCCACCACCGCGGCGGTGGCGAAGGCGAGCTTGCCGATCAACTGGCTGGCCTTGTCGTTGGCGGTCTTGCCGTAGTCGCGGGTGACGGTGACCTCCACGCCTTCGGGGATCAGGCTGCCGCGCAGGTTGTCGAGGCGCTGCATCGCCGCCTGGGCGACGTCGGCGGCGTTGGCGCCGGGCTTCTTCGACAGCGTCAGGGTCACCGCGGGGAAGAGGCCCTGCCCGCCGATGCCGCGCGCCTCGGCCGCGGCGCCGGTGCCGAACCAGACGTACTGGGCGGGCTGGTCGGGGCCATCGACCACTTCGGCGACGTCGCGCAGGAACACCGGGCGGCGCTCCTGCACGCCGACCACCAAGCTGCGCACGTCCTCGGCGGATTCGAGGTAGGTGCCGGTCTGCACCAGCACTTCCTTGTTGCCCGCGACCAGGCTGCCCGCCGGCTGCGAGGCGTTGGCGAGTTGCAGCGCGCCGCGCAGGTCCTGGGCGGTGACGCCGTGCGCGTTCATGCGCTCGATGTCCATGTTCACCCGGATCACGTGGCCGGGACCGCCGATGGTGGCGACGTCGCGGGTGCCGGGGATGCGCTTGAGCTCGGTCTCGATCGCGCGCGACACCTGCTGCAGCGAGAACCCGGCACGCTCGGGGTCGGCGGTCCACAGCGTGAAACTGACGATCGGCACATCGTCGATGCCCTTGGGCTTGATCAGCGGCGTGCCCACGCCGAGCTGCGGTGACAGCCAGTCGGCGTGCGAATGCACCGTATCGTAGAGCCGCACCAGCGCGCTCTGGTTGGGGACCCCGACCTCGAACTGCACGGTGATCACCGCGAGCCCCGGGCGCGACACGGTATAGACGTGTTCGACGCCGGCGATGCGCGACAGCACCTGCTCGGCCGGGCGCGCCACCAGCGCTTCGACGTCGTGCGCCGAGGCCCCCGGGAAGGGCACCAGCACGTTCGCCATGGTGACGTCGATCTGCGGCTCTTCTTCCTTGGGGGTGACCAGGGTGGCGAAGAGGCCGGCGAGCAGCAGCATCAGCGCGAGCAGCGGCGTGATCGCGTTGCGCTGGAAGGCGGCGGCGATACGGCCGGAGATGCCGAGGCGGGTTGTCATCGTCGCCCCCCGGCTCAGCGTGCGCTCGAGCCGGCGCGGACCTGGATCCCGGCCTGCACCGGGTCGAGGGCGAGGGTTTCGTTCCCCTCCAGCCCGGAGAGCACCTCAACCATGCCGCTGTCCTGGTCAAGGCGCCCCAGGCGGACCTGGCGCAGGCCGAAGCCGCCCTCCCCGTCGGCCACATACACCGCGCTCAGTTCGCCCCGGCGCAGCACCGCGGCGGCAGGGATCGACACCGTGGCCCCCCCCCCCACGGCGCGGAAATGGACCCGGGCGAAGCTGCCGGGGAGCACGCCTTCGATGCCCGCAGGCAGGTCGACGCGCACGCGCACGGTATGGGTGCGCGCATCGGCGGCGGGCAGCACGGTGACGGCCGCGGCCTCGACCATCCGCCCGCCACCGCCGAGTTCGACACGCGCCCGCAAGGGGGGCGTGCCGAGCAGCGCCAGGCGCTCCGGCGCCAGATCGGCGACGGCGCGCATCCGCGCCGGGTCATAGACGGTGAGCAGGCTGCGCCCGGGCTGGGCCATCTCGCCGTGCTCGATGTGGCGTTCGGCCACCAGACCGTCCAGCGGCGCAGCGACGGTGGTGTGCGCCCTCGCCGCCTGCGCCTGCGCCCGCGCCGCCCGCGCCGCGTCGAGCTGCGCCTCGGCGGCCTGATGGCGGGCACGGGCGCTGTCGAGCGCGGACTCGCTGAGGAATTGACGCGCGACCAGGTTGCGGGCGCGCTCGTAGTCGGCCTTGGCATTGACCCGCGCGGTTTCGGCCTGAACCACGCCGGCTTCGGCGGCGGCAAGCGCGGCGGCCGCTTCGGCAGGATCGATGCGCACCAGCACCTGGCCCGTGCGCACGCGCTCGCCGGCATCCACCGCCAGCGCCACGATCCGCCCCGGAACCTGGGCGGCAAGGGTGGCTTGGTGCACCGCCTCGACGCTTGCTTCGGCCTGCACGGCAGCGCCGAGGGGGCGGATTTCAGCACGCGCGGTCACCACTTCGGCGTGTCCGGCAGCTGGGGTCAGCAGCACGACGAGGGCAGAAATCAAGCGCGCGACAACGAGGATGGTAGGGATCTTCATATTAATAAGTATATTCTTATATATACGAAGGGCAAGCGCAATCCATTCCCCGCGCCCCATGCGCAGGCGCCCGCGCCGGCTCAGTCCAAGCAGCGGCGGGCGTAGCCGGCAATCGCGGCAACGACCTCGTCGGCTTCGCCCGCCGCCATCGACAGCGTGATCCGGCATTCGGGGTGGGCCCGCCGGCTTGATTCGATCAGGGCCGGCAGATCGCGCTTGAGGTGGCCGCCCTGGGCCAGAAAGACCGGCACCACCACCACCCGCTGCACGCCAGCGGCCACCAGTTCGGCGATCGCTTCGGGCAGAGTCGGGCGGATGAATTCGAGAAAGGCGAGCTCGACCCGCGGCGCCTCGGGCGCGGCGAGCATGCGCGCGCGGATGCGCTGCATCGGCCCAGCCCATTCGGGATCGCGCGCGCCGTGGCCGAAGAGCACGACAGCGGACGCATGCGGCGGCACTGCATTCATCGGAAAGCCTCCTCGGGCATGATTCGGATCTGTGCTGTCTCGCCGGGCACCGGCGCCGCGGCTTCGCCGCGCCGCTGAACTAGGCGACAGCGTGCGTTCGCGGCCGCAGCAACAGCTCGAGCGCACGGGCAGAGCATAGCAGGCCGACGGTGGCGGTGACTGCCATGCTCGAACCATAGCCGGCGCAGGCCAGCCCCTGCAGGCCGGCGCGCGCACCGACGGCGGCATCGGCGTCACAGGCACGGGCTTCGGGGTAGCGCAGCGGCTCGCTGGAAAATGCCGCGGCGATGCCGAACTTCTTTTTCGGGTCGCGGGGAAAACCATGCTCCTTGCGCAGCCGGGCCCGCACCTTGGAGAGCAAAGGGTCCTGCACGGTGCGCGCCAGGTCGTCGATAGCGACCCGTGCCGGATCGGTCTTGCCTCCGGCGCCGCCGGCCATGACCAGCGGGATGTGCCGGCGCCGGCAGACGGCGGCGATCGCGACCTTGGCGCGGACGTTGTCGATCGCATCGATCACCACATCGAAGCCCTGAAGCAGGGCCTCGGCATTCTCCGCGGTGAGGAACTCCTCGATCCGGGTCACCGTGCACGCGGGGCTGAAGGCGGCGATGCGCTCGGCCATCGCCACCACCTTGGCCTGGCCGAGAGTGGCGTCGAGGGCATGGACCTGACGGTTGATGTTGGATTCGGCGACGTGGTCGAGATCGATCAGGGTCAGGCGGCCGACACCGCTGCGCGCGAGCGCTTCGGCCGCCCACGAGCCGACGCCGCCGATGCCGACCACGCAGGCATGGCGGCGCTGCAGCAGATCCACCGTGCCGCTGCCGTAGAGACGGTCGAGACCGCCGAAGCGGCGCGCGGGGTCGAGCTCGACGTTCATCGGCCGCTCAGGCGCGTTCCACCGCCGCGCCCGGGCGGTCGAGCCAGATCCCGAGCCCCTGGGCGTTGAGTTCGAGATCCATCCGCAGCAGCTCCAGCGCCTGCTCTTCGTCGAGCGCCCAGTTCTGTCGTGCCGCCTCTTCGCGCATCACCTGCTCGAGGCCGGCAAGGATTTCGACATGGCGGGCGAGGCCGTCGCCGCGCGCCGCCCGTGCCACTGCGACCATGGTGTCGATCAGCCGGTGCAGATCGGCGCCGAGGCGCTCGACGTCGACGACCCGGCCATAATGAGTGAGGTACATCGCCTGCGGCCGCATCGCCAGCAGACGATCGATCGAGGCGTGCATCGCCTCGGGGTCGAACTGGGTCGGGGTCGTCGTCGGCACCACGAACGCGCGGCCGTCGACGTCGAGTTCGCGATAGGACAGGCCGAAGGCATCACCGGTGAAGAACGCCTGCGCGCCGGCATCCCAGATGCAGATGTGATGGAGCGCGTGCCCCGGAGTATCGAACACCCGGAAACAGCGCCGAGCAAGCTCGAACTCGAGCCCGTCGGTGGCCGCCACGATGCGCTCCGCCGGCACCGGCACGAGATGGCCGTAAAGCTCGAAAGCGCGCTCCGCACCATACACCGCGGCCGTACCCTCCCACAGCCTGGCCGGGTCGATCATGTGGCGCACGCCGCGCGGATGGACCAGCAGCTTCGCCTCGGGCAGGGCGCACATCAGGCTGCCGGCGCCGCCGGCGTGGTCGAGATGGATGTGGGTGAGCATGACCCACTCCACCGCTTCGGGGGCAACGCCGAGCGCCGCAAGCGCACCCAGCACGCGCGGAACGGCGGCATTGCTGCCGGTATCGACCACTGCGGCACGACCGTCGTGCACGACCAGGTGGACGGCGGCGAGCTGCGGCCGGCCATAGCCCGACTCCACCGTGTGCACGCCGTCGGCATGGCTGATCAGATATTGCATGAACGTCCCTCCTCATCCTGCAAGCTTGGGTTCGTTCGCCCCAGTTCAATGGCTGGACGCCCGCAGCCTTGCCGGGGCCGGCGCCACGCAAGCGTCAAACACCGCCGCTCAAGAAGACGCTGGACGGTCGCAAGTTTGTTGTCCCCTCGGGGGGGCGGAAACGGCAAAGCCGTTTCCTGGGGGCGCTCAGAACGGGATATCGTCGTCGAAATCGCCGAAGCCGCCCGCCTGCGGAGCGGCGGAGGGCGCCGCCGCCGCGCGCTGCGGCGCCCCAGCGGGCGCGCGCGCCGCCGCCGGCGGAGACGGCGCATCCCAGCCGCCCTCGCCCGCCCCGCCGCGCATCGGCGCATCGCCGCCTTCACGGCGGCCGAGCATCTTCATCTCGTCGCCGCGGATTTCCGTGGTGTAGCGGTCCTGGCCACTCTGGTCCTGCCACTTGCGTGTGCGCAGACTGCCTTCGATATAGACCTGGCTCCCCTTCTTCAAGTACTGCCCAGCGATCTCGGCGAGCTTGCCGAAGAACACGACGCGGTGCCATTCGGTGGCCTCGCGGCGCTCGCCGGTGTTCTTGTCGCGCCAGGTTTCGGTGGTGGCGATGCGCAGGTTGCAGATCGCGTCACCCGAGGGGGCGAAGCGGTTTTCCGGATCGGCACCGAGGTTGCCGATCAGGATGACTTTGTTCACGGATGCCATCCGGTTCTCCTTTGAATGCTTGTGCGAACGGGCGGCACCTGCCGCCCGTAACAGGGTTCAGCCATGTGCCGGAAGCGGGGCCGGGCGCACCGGGGGCGGAGCCATCGAGACCGCCAGCGCGAGCCACACCAGCGCCAGGGCGGCACAGAACAGGCTGACCGCAGCAGGACCGAAACCCTGCCCCAGCCAGCCGCCGAGCAGCCCCCCCAGAAACAGTCCGGCCGACTGCAAGGTGTTATAGACGCCGAGCGCGGTTCCTTTCGAACCGGCCGGCGCGATGCGTGAAATCCACGACGGCTGGGTGGCCTCGAGCACATTGAAGGCGACGAAGAACAGTGTCAGCATCAATGCCAATGGTATCAGGGCGTCGCCCGCCAGCCAAAGCCCGAACTGCACCAGCACAAGCAGCGCGATCGCCGCGTTGAACACCGCCTTCATCCGGTCGTGGCGCTCGGCGAGAATCACCGCCGGCACCATCACGACGAAGGACAGCAGCACTGCCGGCAGATAGACTTTCCAGTGCTCGGGCATCGGCAGGCCGCCGCCGGCGACCAGCGCCGAAGGCACCATGACCCACATCGTGGTCTGGATCAGGTGCAACGCGAACACGCCGAAGTTGAGCCGCATCAGCTGGCCGTCGCGCAGCACGTCGATGAAACGGCCGGTGGCGCGCGGCACCGGCGGCGCTTCCGGCACCGCCCACAGCAGCACGCCGATCGCGGCGAACGCGAGCACCGCGGTCAGCCAGAAGATGCCGTCCATGCCGATCGCGGCGTACAGCAGCGGCGCCGCCACCATCGACAGCGCGAACACCAGGCCGATCGAGGAGCCGATCATGGCCATGACCTTGGTGCGGTGCTGGTCGCGAGTGAGGTCGGCGGCCAGTGCGGTGACCGCCGCCGAGATCGCCCCCGCGCCCTGCAGCACGCGGCCGACGATGATCATGTGGATGCCGTCGGCGAGCGCCGCGATCACGCTGCCGAGGACGAACAGCACGAGACCGAAGACGATCACCGGCTTGCGCCCGAAGCGGTCTGACGCCGCCCCGTAAGCGATCTGCAGGCAGGCCTGGGTCAGCCCGTAGGCGCCGATCGCCAGCCCGACCAGGGTCAGGTCGTCACCGCCCGGAATGTCCGCGGCGTGCACCGCGAACACCGGCAGGATCAGGAACAGCCCGAGCATGCGCAACGCGAAGATCGCGGCCAGCCCCAGGCCGGCACGGCGCTCTTCGCGGGTCATCGGATCGCGTGCGGAAACGGGCATCGGCAACAGGTTCGTCAAAACGCGGATTCTATCATCGCCGACCTGGCTGGAGTCCTTGACCCGCATTAACCGGCGCGCCCTCCTCCGCCTCCACTCGCGGTTGGCTGCGCGCCGCCTTCTCTCGTATAGTCGGGCGTCCACCTCCAGTCAGGCGCCTCCATGGACGAAATCCGCATCCGCGGTGCCCGCACCCACAACCTCAAGAACGTCAGCATCGATCTGCCGCGCAACCGGCTGACCGTGATCACCGGCCTGTCGGGCTCGGGCAAGTCCTCGCTGGCCTTCGATACCCTGTACGCCGAAGGTCAGCGCCGCTACGTCGAGTCGCTGTCGGCCTACGCACGCCAGTTCCTGCAGCTGATGGAAAAACCGGACGTGGACCTGATCGAAGGCCTGTCGCCGGCGATCTCGATCGAGCAGAAAGCGACCAGCCACAACCCGCGCTCCACCGTGGGCACCGTCACCGAAATCCACGACTACCTGCGCCTGCTCTATGCCCGCGCCGGCACCCCGCACTGCCCCGAGCACCCCGAGCACGCACTGGAGGCGCAGAGCGTGGCACAGATGGTCGACCACGTGCTGGCGCTGCCGGAGGAGACCCGGCTGATGATCCTCGCCCCGGTCGTCAGCGAGCGCAAGGGCGAGCAGCACGAACTGTTCGCCGAGTTGCGCGCGCAGGGCTTCGTGCGCGTGCGGGTCGATGGCCAGGTGCACGAGCTCGATACCCTGCCGGCGCTGGAGAAAGGCCGTCGCCACACCATCGAGGTGGTGATCGACCGCCTCAAAGTGCGCCCCGAACTACGCAGCCGCCTCGCCGAATCCTTCGAGACCGCGCTCACCCACGCCGACGGCCGGGCGCTCGCGGTCGAGATGGACAGCGCGCGCGAGCACCTGTTTTCCGCCCGCTTCGCCTGCCCGGTGTGCAGCTTCGCGCTGGCCGAGCTCGAACCCCGCCTGTTCTCGTTCAACAACCCGGCCGGCGCCTGCCCGAAGTGCGACGGCCTCGGCCAGGTCGAGTACTTCGATCCGGCGCGGGTGGTCGCGCATCCCGAGCTGTCGCTGGCCTCGGGCGCGATCCGCGGCTGGGACCGGCGCAACCAGTTCTACTTCCAGATGCTTGCGAGCCTCGCCGCGCACTACCGCTTCGACATCGAGGCGGCATTCGAGGCGCTGCCGGAGAAAGTCCGCGAAGTGGTGCTGTTCGGTTCCGGGCGCGACAAGATCGCGTTCCGCTACATGGCGGACAATGGCCGCATGGTGCCCAAGGAGCACCCCTTCGAAGGCATCATCCCCAACCTCGAACGCCGCCTGCGCGAAACCGACTCGACGGCGGTGCGCGAAGAACTGGGCAAGTACCGTGCGACCCGCGCCTGCCCGGGCTGTAGCGGCAGCCGCCTGCGCGCCGAAGCCCGTCATGTGCGGATCGGCGGACGCGCCCTGCACGAGATTGGCCGCTTGCCGCTGGGCCAGTGCCAGCACTTCTTCGCCGGGCTGCAGCTCAGCGGCGCGCGCGCCCAGGTCGCGGACAAGATCGTCAAGGAAGTTTCCGACCGCCTCGGCTTCCTGATCAATGTCGGCCTCGACTATCTGTCGCTCGAGCGCTCCGCCGACACCCTGTCCGGCGGCGAGGCGCAGCGCATCCGCCTGGCGAGCCAGATCGGCTCGGGCCTCACCGGCGTCATGTACGTCCTCGACGAGCCGTCGATCGGCCTGCATCAGCGCGACAACGACCGCCTGCTGGCCACCCTCGGCCAGTTGCGCGACCTGGGCAACACCGTAATCGTGGTCGAGCACGACGAAGACGCGATCCGCAGCGCCGACTACCTCGTGGACATGGGGCCGGGCGCGGGCGAGCACGGCGGTCGCATCGTCGCCCACGGCACCCCGGCCGAAGTGATCGCCAACCCGGCCTCGATGACCGGTGACTATCTCGCCGGACGGCGCGCGATCCCCTCCCCGGCGCGGCGCACGGCACCCGATCCAGCACGTCAGCTGCGCATCGCCGGCGCGCGCGGCAACAACCTGAAAAACGTCACGGTGGACTTTCCCGGCGGCCTGTTCACCTGCGTCACCGGAGTGTCCGGCTCGGGCAAATCGACGCTCGTCAACGACACCCTCGCCGCCGCCGCGGCACGTCGCCTGTACGGTTCCACCACCGAGGCGGCGGCACACGATGACATCGTCGGCCTCGACGCCTTCGACAAGGTGATCAGCGTCGACCAGTCGCCGATCGGGCGTACCCCGCGTTCCAACCCGGCGACCTACACCGGCCTGCTGACGCCGATCCGCGAGCTCTTCGCCGGCGTTCCCGAAGCGCGCGCGCGCGGCTACGGGCCGGGACGCTTTTCCTTCAACGTGCGCGGCGGACGCTGCGAGGCCTGCCAGGGCGACGGCCTGATCAAGGTCGAGATGCACTTCCTGCCCGACATGTACGTGCCCTGCGACATCTGCCACGGCAAGCGCTACAACCGCGAGACCCTGGAAATCCGCTACAAGGGCCGCAGCATCCACGACGTGCTGGAAATGACCGTCGAGCAGGCGCAGGACTTCTTCCGCGCGGCGCCGGCGGTGGCGCGCAAGCTCGACACCCTGGTGGACGTGGGCCTGGGCTACATCCGCCTCGGCCAGAGCGCGACCACACTGTCGGGAGGCGAGGCCCAGCGGGTGAAACTGGCGCTCGAGCTCTCCAAGCGCGACACCGGGCGCACCCTCTACATCCTCGACGAACCGACCACTGGCCTCCACTTCCAGGACATCGAACTGCTGCTGAAGGTGCTCCACCGCCTGCGCGACCACGGCAACACCATCGTCGTCATCGAGCACAACCTCGACGTCATCAAGACCGCCGACTGGATCATCGACATGGGCCCGGAGGGCGGCGACGGCGGCGGGCGGGTGGTGTGCCAGGGTACGCCGGAAGACGTCGCCGCCGCTCACGCCAGCCACACCGGGCGCTATCTGCGCCGCCTGCTCGAGGCGCGCGGCCACGCCGCAGGCGATCCCGCCTACACGCCGTCTTCCGGAGCAAACGCAGCGCCCCGGTAGCCCTGCGGGTTGCGCCGCTGCCAGCGCCAGGCGTCCTCGCACATCGCCGCGAGATCGCGTAGCGCGCGCCAGCCCAGCACCGCCTCGGCGCGTGCAGGATCGGCCCAGCAGGCGGCGACGTCACCCCCCCGCCGGGCGACGATGTCGTACGGCACCGCGCGCCCCGATACCTGCTCGAAGGCGCGGATCATTTCCAGCACGCTGTAGCCGCGCCCCGTTCCCAAGTTGAGCGTTGTGGCTCCGGGCAGGCGGTCGATTTTCTCCAGTGCACGCAGATGGCCCTGCGCCAGATCCACCACGTGGATGTAGTCGCGCACCCCGGTGCCGTCGGGGGTGGGGTAGTCGCCACCGAACACCTGCAGGCGGGGCAGACGTCCCACCGCGACCTGGCTGACGAAGGGCATCAGGTTATTCGGCAGCCCTTCGGGGTCCTCGCCGATGTGCCCGCTCGGATGGGCGCCGACCGGATTGAAATAGCGCAGCAGGACGATGTTCCAGTGCGGGTCCGAAGTGGCCAGATCGCGCAGGATCTGCTCGCCCATCAGCTTGGTCCAGCCGTAGGGGTTGGTCGCGGAAGTGGGCGCATCCTCGGTAACGGGCATCGGCGCCGAAGCGCCATACACCGTCGCCGACGAACTGAACACCATCCGCCGGCAACCAGCTTCGTCCATCGCCTGGAGGACACCGAGCAGGCCCTGGAGGTTGTTGTCGTAATACGCCAGCGGCTGCGCGACCGATTCGCCCACCGCCTTCCTGGCGGCGAAATGGATCACCGCCTCGATGTCGAATGCCGCAAACACTCCGGTCAAGGCCGCCCGATCGCGCACGTCCGCCTGGACGAAACCCGCCAGCGGGGCGCCGCCGATCTCCTCGACCCGGCGCACCGCCTCCCACGAGGCGTTCGAGAGGTCATCGACGATGACGACTTCACGCCCTGCCTCGAGCAGTTCGACGCAGGTATGGGAGCCGATGTAGCCCGCTCCCCCCGTAACCAGGATCGCCCCCATGGCGGACCTCCTCCGACTCGCCCCCTGCGGGGCCGGATTTACAGGCAAGCGAAAAAAAACCGGGCCGGGCCCGGTTCTTCGTTTGCGAGCGCCCCGAAATCAGGCCGCTTCCGCTTCTTCCACTTCGACCGCCTCGACGTCCGGACGATCGAGCAACTCGATGTAGGCCATCGGCGCGTTGTCGCCATCGCGGAAACCGCACTTCAGGATGCGCAGGTAGCCGCCATTGCGAGCGGCGTAGCGCGGCCCCAGCTCGTCGAACAGTTTGACCACCATGTCGCGATCGCGCAGGCGGTTGAACGCGAGGCGACGGTTCGACAGGCTGGGCTTCTTGCCCAGGGTGATCATCGGCTCGACCACCCGGCGCAGTTCCTTCGCCTTCGGCAGGGTCGTTTTGATGACTTCGTGGCGCAGCAGCGAGTTGGCCATGTTGCGGAACATCGCCTGGCGGTGGCTGCTGGTACGATTCAGCTTGCGAAGACCGTTACGGTGACGCATTTCAATTCCTCACTTGCCCGGCGATTCAACCGAGCTTCTCAAGCCCGGCCGGCGGCCAGTTTTCCAGTTTCATGCCAAGCGTCAGCCCGCGGGAGGCCAACACTTCCTTGATCTCGTTGAGCGACTTGCGACCCAGGTTCGGGGTCTTCAGCAGCTCGGTCTCGGTGCGCTGGATCAGATCACCGATGTAGTAGATGTTCTCGGCTTTCAGGCAGTTCGCCGAACGCACCGTCAGCTCCAGGTCATCCACCGGGCGCAGCAACACCGGATCGATCTTCGGTTCCGCCGCCGCCTGGGGTGCAGTGGGCGTGCCCTCCAGATCGGCGAACACCGACAGCTGATCCATCAGCACACGCGCGGCAAAGCGGATGGCCTCTTCCGGATCGACCGCGCCGTTGGTCTCGATGTCGATGATCAGACGGTCGAGGTCGGTACGCTGTTCGACACGCGCACTTTCGACGAGGTAGCTGACGCGGCGCACCGGACCGAACGAAGCGTCGAGCACGACGTGTCCGATCGACTTGCTCTCGGCATTGGCCGGACGAGCGTTGCCGGGAACATAGCCCCGCCCGGCCTCGACCTTGATCTGCATGTCGAGCTTGCCGCCGGGCGCCAGATGGGCGATGACGTGATCGGGATTGATGATTTCGACGTCGTGACCGATTTCGATATCACCCGCAGTCACCACACCTTCGCCGGACTTGGCCAGACGCAGGGTGGTCTCGCTGCGGTTATGCAGCTTGAACACCACGCCCTTCAGGTTGAGCAGCAGATCGACGATGTCCTCGCGCACCCCGTCGAGCG
Organism: Thauera chlorobenzoica; assembly: GCF_001922305.1. Lineage (NCBI taxonomy): Bacteria > Pseudomonadati > Pseudomonadota > Betaproteobacteria > Rhodocyclales > Zoogloeaceae > Thauera > Thauera chlorobenzoica. Next base: position 1,904,268 of record NZ_CP018839.1, on the reverse strand, counting down.
TCGAATACTCGTGAAGCACGCCTTCGATCGTCACTTCCGTAGCCGCATGCCCCGGCAGGGACGACAGCAGGATGCGCCGCAGCGCATTCCCCAGCGTATGGCCGAAGCCGCGCTCGAACGGCTCCATCGTCACCCGCGCCTGGACCGGCGAGGTACTCTGGACGTCGATGATGCGCGGTTTCAGCAGTGCATTGCTTTGCATCAGCATTCCCTCGGAACTAGAAGAGGACCCGTCTCCCGGTCAGCGGGAGTACAGTTCCACGACCAGGCCTTCATTGATCGTAGCAGGCAGTTCGCTGCGCACCGGATAGGCCTTGAACACGCCCTTGCCGGCCTTGGTATCGACGTCGAGCCACTCCGGGAAGCCACGCGAACCGGCGGCTTCGAGCGCAGCCTTGACCCGCAGGTGATTCCGCGCACGCTCGGTCAGCTCGAGCACGTCGCCCGGGCGCACCACATACGACGGAATGTTCACGCGCTTTCCATTGACCAACACGCCATTGTGGCGTACGACCTGGCGCGCTTCGGCACGCGAAGCACCGAAGCCCATGCGGTAGGCGACGGAGTCGAGGCGGCCTTCGAGCAGCTGGAGCAGGTTCTCACCGGTCTGACCGCGGCGACGGTCGGCTTCGGCGTAAACCTTGCGGAACTGACGCTCGAGAACACCGTACAGACGGCGAATCTTCTGCTTCTCACGCAGCTGAACGCCATACCCCGACAGACGCTGACCGGAACGCTGGCCATGCTGGCCCGGCGCATAGGCGCGGCGCTCGATGGCGCACTTGTCGGTGAAACACTTTTCGCCCTTCAGAAACAGCTTTTCGCCTTCGCGACGGCACTGACGGCACTTGGGATCGAGATTACGAGCCACTTATCAACTCCTTGTCAGATACGACGCTTTTTCGGCGGACGGCAGCCGTTATGCGGAATGGGGGTGATGTCCGTGATGCTGGAAATCTTGATCCCCAGCGCATTCAGAGCGCGAACCGAAGACTCGCGGCCCGGGCCGGGGCCCTTGATGCGAACTTCGAGGTTCTTGATGCCGCATTCCTGAGCGACCTTACCGGCCGCTTCAGCCGCCACCTGGGCTGCGAACGGCGTACTCTTGCGCGAACCCTTGAAGCCCGCGCCACCCGAAGTCGCCCACGACAGCGCGTTGCCCTGACGGTCGGTGATGGTGATGATCGTATTATTGAAGCTCGCGTGAACGTGCGCGATACCTTCCGCGACGTTCTTCTTGATCTTCTTACGAACCTTCGTTCCAGTCTTAGCCATTATCGGTTCCTATTACTTCTTGCCGGCGATCGCCTTGCGCGGGCCCTTGCGGGTGCGGGCGTTGGTGCGGGTACGCTGACCGCGCATCGGCAGGCCACGACGATGACGAACGCCGCGATAGCAGCCCAGGTCCATCAGTCGCTTGATGTTCATGGTGACTTCACGACGCAGGTCGCCTTCGACGACGAAGCGACCGACTTCGTCACGCAGCTTCTCCATGTCCGACTCGGTCAGATCCTTGACCTTCACCGAACGCTGGATACCGGCAGCGTCGCAAATCTTTTGAGCACGCGAACGGCCGATCCCATAGATGGCGGTCAGCGCGATCTCGGCATGCTTGTGATTGGGAATGTTTACCCCAGCAATACGGGCCATCCGTCTACCCCAAAATGCGAAACATTAAATTCTAATACCTGGCGTTGACTAGATCAACCCTGGCGCTGCTTGTGCCGCGGATCGCTGCAAATTACGCGAACCACTCCCTTGCGGCGAACGATCTTGCAATTGCGGCAAAGCCGCTTTACCGATGCCTGGACTCTCATGGTCTTGCTCCTGTTTCTCTGTTCTTCACTTGGTCCGGAAAACGATCCGGCCCTTGGTCAGGTCGTAGGGGGTGAGCTGTACGGTCACCTTGTCGCCGGGCAGGATCCGGATGTAGTGCATCCGCATCTTCCCGGAAATGTGGCCAAGGACGTAGTGTCCGTTCTCGAGCCTGACGCGGAATGTTGCATTCGGGAGGTTTTCGGTAACCTCGCCCTGCATTTCAATCACATCTTCCTTCGACATGGACTTACCTGCCCGGGAAACCCGCCCCCTTGAAATTCGCCTTTTTCAGCAGACTCTCATACTGGTGCGACATCACGAACGCCTGAACCTGGGCCATGAAGTCCATCGTGACCACCACGATGATCAGCAGCGAAGTGCCGCCGAAATAGAACGGTACATTCCACTTCAGGATCAGGAACTCGGGCAGCAGGCAGACCAGGGTGATATACACCGCCCCGGCCAGCGTCAGCCGCATGAGAATCTTGTCGATGTAGCGAGCGGTCTGATCGCCGGGTCGAATCCCGGGAACAAACGCACCGCTTTTCTTCAGGTTGTCTGCCGTCTCCCGTGCATTGAATACCAATGCCGTGTAGAAGAAGCAGAAGAACACGATCGCCAGCGCATACAGCATGACGTAGATCGGCTGACCCGGCGACAGCGTGGATGCGATGTCACGCAGCCAGTACATGCCCTCGGAAGAGCCGAACCACTGCCCCAGCGTCGCCGGGAACAGGATGATGCTGGAGGCGAAGATCGGCGGAATCACACCCGACATGTTCAGCTTCAGCGGAAGGTGGGAGCTTTGCCCGCCGTACACCTTGTTGCCGACCTGACGCTTGGCGTAATTGACCAGGATCTTGCGCTGACCGCGCTCGACGAACACCACGAAAGCCGTCACCAGCGCCACCAGCACACAGATGAACAGCGCAGTGAAGGGATGCATCGCACCGGTGCGGACCAGTTCGAACAACCCACCGATCGCGCTCGGCAGCCCCGCGACGATACCTGCGAAGATGATGATCGAAATGCCGTTGCCGATGCCGCGCTCGGTGATCTGCTCGCCCAGCCACATCAGGAACATCGTTCCGGTCACCAGCGTCGCCAGGGTGACGAAGCGGAACATCAGCCCCGGATCGAGCACCAGGCCCGGCTGACCTTCAAGTGCAATCGCGATCCCCAGCGATTGAGCGAAGGCAAGCAGCAGCGTTCCGTAACGGGTGTACTGCGTGATCTTGCGCCTTCCGGCCTCGCCTTCCTTCTTCAGCGCCTCCAGCTGCGGCACCGCGACCGTCATCAGTTGCATGATGATCGAGGCCGAGATGTAAGGCATGATGCCCAACGCGAAGATGGTAAAGCGGGACAGCGCGCCGCCCGAGAACAGGTTGAACACCCCGAGGATGCCACCCGCCTGGGACTGGAACAGTTCGCCCAGTCGCTCGGGGTCGATCCCGGGAACCGGGATATGGGCGCCGATGCGATAGACGATCAGCGCGCCCACGAGGAACAGCAGGCGACGCTTGAGGTCGCCGAACCGCCCCGTGTTTCCCAGCGTGGCAGCAGGATTCGCCACAACCGTTTTCCTTGTTTACTCGGCCGCCACGGAACCGCCGGCAGCTTCGATCGCTGCCTTGGCACCCTGGGTGGCACCGACACCGCGCAACACAACCTTGCGGTTGATCGCACCCGACAGCACGACCTTGGCAGACAGTGCGTCCGCGGCGATCACACCGGCCTGCTTCAGCGTCAGCAGATCGACTTCATCGACCGGCAGCTTGTCCAGCTCGGACAGGCGCACCTCAACGTTGCGCGCACGCGTCAGCGACACGAAGCCACGCTTCGGAAGACGACGCTGGAGCGGCATCTGGCCGCCTTCGAAGCCAACCTTGTGGAAGCCGCCGGCGCGCGATTTCTGGCCCTTGTGGCCGCGACCGCAGGTCTTGCCCAGGCCGCTGCCCATGCCACGGCCGACGCGGCGTGCCGTCTTTTTCGAACCGTCACCAGGCTTGATGGTATTCAGGCGCATTTCAACCCTCGCACTTGAGCAGGTAGGACACCTTGTTGACCATGCCCCGGACTTCGGGCGTGTCCGCCAGCTCGACCGTGTGGTTGAGCCGGCGCAGGCCGAGGCCGCGCACGGTGGCGCGGTGGGACTGCTTGGTGCCGATCACGCTCTTGACGAGCGTCACCTTGATTTTCTTGTCCGACATCGCTTACCCCAGGATTTCTTCGACGGACTTGCCGCGCTTGGCTGCAATTTCCGCCGGGGTGTTGATCGCCATCAGGCCGTTGATCGTGGCACGGACGACGTTGTACGGATTGGCGGAGCCGATGCACTTGCAGATGACGTCGGTCACGCCCATCACCTCGAATACGGCACGCATCGGACCGCCGGCGATGATGCCGGTACCGGCCGGAGCGGGCTGCATCAGCACCGAGGCGGCGCCGTGCTTGCCGATCACGGTGTGCTGCAGGGTGCCACTCTTGAGGGACACCTTGCGCATCTTGCGACGCGCTTCGTCCATCGCCTTCTGCACCGCCACCGGAACTTCACGGGACTTACCCTTGCCCATGCCGATGCCACCGTCGCCGTCGCCGACCACGGTCAGCGCGGCGAAGCCGAGGATACGGCCGCCCTTGACGACCTTGGTCACGCGATTGATCGCGACCATTTTTTCCTTCAGGCCGTCATCGCGCTCGTCGGAGGCTTGCGCACGTTTGGTTTGCTGCTTGGCCATACGATTCCTCGCTTAGAACTTGAGGCCGCCTTCACGGGCAGCCTCGGCCAGCGCCTTCACGCGGCCGTGATACAGGAAGCCCGAGCGGTCGAACGAGACCTGCTCGACACCGGCAGCCTTGGCGCGTTCGGCAATCAGCTTGCCGACGAGCTCGGCCGCAGCCTTGTTGCCGCCGTTCGGGGCCTGGGCGCGGACATCGGCCTCGACCGTCGAAGCGGCCGCGAGCACGCGGGAACCGCAACCCGAAATGACCTGGGCGTAGATGTGGCAGTTGGACCGGAACACCGTCAGGCGAACCGCCTTGAGCTCCGCAATCTTGGCGCGAGTTTTGCGCGCACGGCGAAGACGAGTTTCTTTCTTGTTCATGACGAACCGCCTTACTTCTTCTTGGTTTCCTTGAGGACCACCACTTCGTCCGAGTATCGGACGCCCTTGCCCTTGTAGGGCTCGGGAGCGCGGTAGGCACGCACCTCGGCTGCGACCTGGCCGACCTGCTGCTTGTCGATGCCCTTGATCACGACCTCGGTCTGGGTCGGAGTTTCAACCTTCACCCCGGCCGGCATCTGGTGTACTACCGGATGCGAGAAGCCCAGCGACAGGTTCAGCTTGTCACCCTGGGCCTGGGCGCGATAGCCCACCCCGACAAGCGTCAGCTTGCGCTCGAAACCCTTCGAGACCCCGGTAACCATGTTGTTCAGAAGGGCGCGCACGGTACCCGACATCGCACGTGCGTTGGGTACGCCGTCGCGGGCCTTGCACACCAGGGCATCGCCTTCACGCTCGACGCTGACCGCAGCGCTCAGCGGCTGGATGAGTGAGCCCAGCGGGCCCTTGACCGCAACCTCGGAGGCGGAAATGCTGATTTCCACCCCTTGCGGGATCACGACCGGATTCTTCGCTACACGAGACATCGTTCCCCCCTTATGCGACGAGGCAGATGACTTCGCCGCCAACGCGATTGGCGCGCGCCGAACGGTCGGTCATCACACCGCGCGGCGTGGACACGATGGCGACACCGAGGCCGTTCATCACCCGCGGCAGATCCTCGCTGCCCTTGTAGATACGCAACCCCGGACGGCTCACGCGCTCGATGCGCTCGATGACCGGACGGCCGGCGTAGTATTTCAGCGTCACGTCGAGCGAGGCCTTGCCAGCCTCATCGCGCACGGTGTAAGCGTCGATGTAACCTTCGTCCTGCAACACTTTGGCGATCGCAACCTTCAGCTTCGAGGAAGGCATCGAAACCGTTGCCTTCTGGGCCTGCTGGCCGTTGCGGATGCGCGTCAGCATGTCGGCGATCGGATCGGACATACTCATCTTCGAATTCTCCTTACCAGCTCGCCTTGGTCATTCCGGGCACTTCGCCACGGAACGCGATTTCGCGCAGCTTGTTGCGGCACAGACCGAACTTGCGAAAAACACCGCGCGGACGCCCAGTCAGCGCGCAGCGGTTGCGCTGGCGCGTCGGATTGGCGTTACGGGGCAGTTGCTGCAGGGCCAGGCGAGCGGCCATGCGTTCTTCTTCGGACAGGTTGCTGTCCTTGACCTGCGCGACGAGCGCGGCACGCTTGGCGGCGAATTTTTCCACCAGCTTGGCACGCTTCGCTTCGCGATTGATCAGAGCGAGTTTCGCCATATCACCCTCAATTCTTGAACGGGAACTTGAACGCACCGAGGAGTGCACGCGCTTCCTCGTCCGTCTTCGCCGTGGTCGTGATGCTGATGTTCATGCCGCGCAGCGCATCGATCTTGTCGTACTCGATTTCAGGGAAAATGATCTGTTCCTTGACACCGAGGTTGTAGTTGCCACGACCGTCGAAGCCTTTCGAGGCGATCCCGCGGAAGTCGCGCACACGCGGCAGCGCGATCGTGATCAGGCGATCGAGAAACTCGAACATGCGCGGACCGCGCAGCGTGACCATGCAGCCGATCGGATAGCCATCACGGATCTTGAAGCCGGCAATCGACTTCCGCGCCTTGGTGGTGACCGGCTTCTGGCCAGCGATCTTGGTCATGTCGCCAACGGCGTTCTCCAGGATCTTCTTGTCACCAACCGCCTCACCCACGCCCATGTTCAGGGTGATCTTGGTGATGCGCGGAACTTCCATCACGGACTCGTAGCCGAACTGCTGCTGCAGCGCCGGCGCGACTTCGTCCTTGTAAACTTGTTGCAAGCGAGCCATCGTCACTCCTTAGGCGTTCACCAGCTCGCCGTTCGACTTGAAGAAGCGGACCTTGCGGCCATCCTCAAGCGTCTTGATCCCGACACGCTCACCCTTCTGGGTCGCGGGATTGAACAGCGCGACATTCGACACGTGGATGGGCATTTCCTTCTCGACGATGCCACCCACCTCACCCTTGAGCGGATTCGGGCGAACATGCTTCTTCACCCGATTCACACCCTCAACCACGACGCGCTCGTCATCAACGCGGCGCAGCACGGCACCACGACGGCCACGATCCTTGCCCGTCAGCACCACTACTTCGTCACCCTTGCGGATCTTGTTCATCTACGGACTCCTCAGAGCACTTCGGGCGCCAGCGAGACGATCTTCATGAACCGCTCGGTGCGCAGCTCGCGCGTGACCGGCCCGAAGATGCGGGTACCGATCGGCTCGAGCTTGTTGTTCAGAAGCACGGCCGCGTTGTTGTCGAACTTGATCAGCGAACCGTCGGGACGGCGGACACCCTTGGCGGTGCGCACAACGACCGCATTGTAGACGTCGCCTTTCTTGGCGCGGCCACGCGGCGCAGCATCCTTCACCGTGACCTTGATGATGTCGCCGACGCCGGCATAGCGGCGCTTCGACCCACCCAGGACCTTGATGCACATCACCGAGCGCGCGCCGGAATTATCGGCCACGTCCAGCTTGGACTGCATTTGAATCATGAAAGTATCTCCAACTTATCCCGCATGCGCGGACAGTCTTGGAACCCGTCAGGGCTGGATGCCCCGAGCGAGCCCCGGAGCAAAGAGGCAAAAGTATAACAGCCTGGCACAGTAGTGCCAAGCTGTTTTTTCTGCTACTTGCTTGTAACTCTGGTCAGATGATGCGTGCCTTTTCGAGCACCTTGGCGACCCGCCAGGTCTTGGTACGCGAAATCGGACGGCATTCCTCGATTTCCACGAGATCCCCGGCTGCGGCCACACCATCTTCGACGTGCGCGTGGTACTTCGCCGAACGGGTAATGACCTTGCCGTACAACGGGTGCTTGACCCGGCGCTCGACGAGGACGGTCACCGTCTTCTGCATCTTGTCGCTCACCACACGCCCAACCAGCGCGCGACGAACCTTTTCAACTTGTTCGCTCATTGCTGACCCGCCTTTTCGCGCAGGATGGTACGGACACGCGCGATGTCGCGGCGAACCTTCCCGATCTGACTCGTGTTGCCCAGTTGCTGAGTGGCGTGCTGCATGCGCAGCGAAAACTGCGCCTTCAGCAGCTCGAGCAACTCATTGTTCAATTCATCGGCGCTCTTGGCGCGGAGTTCAGTGGCTTTCATGTTCAACCCCCAATCTGACGGGTAACGAACACGGTCTCGATCGGCAGCTTGGCGGCAGCAAGCCGGAAAGCTTCGCGAGCGAGCTCTTCAGCCACGCCGTCCATTTCGTAGAGCACCTTGCCCGGCTGAATCTCGGCGACCCAGTACTCGGGGTTACCCTTGCCGTTACCCATCCGGACTTCCGCCGGCTTCTTCGAGATCGGCTTGTCCGGGAAAATGCGGATCCAGATCCGACCGCCGCGTTTGATGTGACGGGTCATCGCACGCCGCGCAGATTCGATCTGGCGCGCGGTCAGTCGGCCGCGGCCGACCGCCTTCAGACCGTACTCGCCGAAGGACACCTTGGCGCCGCGGGTAGCAACGCCGGTATTGCGGCCCTTCTGCTCCTTCCGATACTTTCTTCTAGTCGGTTGCAGCATCATTCACTCCTGCTTTCTTCTTGCCGACCTTCGCCACGACGGGCGGGACGGCGACCCGGGCGACCCTCGCCATCGCGCGGCGCGCCACGGCGGCCACGACGGTTATCGGCTTCGGGCTCGGTCGCGACCGGCTGCTCGTTGCGACCCAGCATCTCGCCCTTGAACACCCACACCTTGATGCCGATGATGCCGTAGGTGGTCTTCGCCTCCGACACGCCGTAATCGATGTTGGCGCGCAGGGTATGCAGCGGTACACGGCCTTCGCGGTACCACTCGGTCCGGGCGATCTCGGCGCCGTTCAGGCGACCCGAGCTCATGATCTTGATGCCCTGGGCACCCAGACGCATCGCGTTCTGCATCGCGCGCTTCATCGCGCGGCGGAACATGATCCGCTTCTCGAGCTGCTGGGCGATCGAGTCGGCCACCAGCTTCGCATCGACTTCGGGCTTGCGCACTTCCTCGATGTTGACATGCACCGGCACGCCCATGATCTTCTGCAGATCACGCTTGAGCGCCTCGATGTCCTCGCCTTTCTTGCCGATCACCACACCCGGGCGGGCGCTGTACAGCGTGATGCGCGCATTCTTGGCCGGACGCTCGATGATCACGCGACCGACCGAGGCGTGCGCCAGGCGCTTCTTCAGGTAATCACGGACCTTCAGGTCCTCGTGCAGCATGCCGGAATAGTCACGGCTGGAAGCGAACCAGCGCGAACCCCAATCACGCGTGACGGCGAGACGGAAGCCGGTAGGATGGATTTTCTGACCCATATTTACTCCTTACTCGCCGACAGTCACGTAGACGTGGCAGGTGGGCTTGAGGATGCGGTTGCCGCGACCCTTTGCACGCGCGGTGAAACGCTTCAGCGTCATGCCCTCTTCCACGTGAATGGTCTTGACCTTCAGCGTGTCGATATCGGCGCCATCGTTGTGCTCGGCATTGGCGATCGCGGATTCGAGCACCTTGCGGATGATCTTCGCGCCCTTCTTGGGCGAGAACGCCAGGGTGTTGAGCGCCAGATCGACGCGCTTGCCACGGATCAGGTCAGCCACCAGCCGGCCCTTCTGGGCCGACAGGCGCACGCCACGGAGAATTGCTTTGGTTTCCATGTCGTCGTATCCCCTTAACGCTTGGCTTTCTTGCTGGCGGCATGACCCTTGAAGGTCCGCGTCAGCGCGAATTCGCCCAGCTTGTGTCCGACCATGTTCTCGGTCACGAACACCGGAATGTGCTGCTTGCCGTTATGGACAGCGATCGTCAGACCGATGAAGTCGGGCAGGATCGTGGAACGGCGCGACCAGGTCTTGATCGGGCGCTTGTCGTTGCTCGTCCGCACCGCGTCGACCTTCTTCAGGAGGTGCGCGTCGATGAACGGGCCTTTCTTGATAGAACGTGCCATCTTTTACCCCTTAACGCTTGTGACGACGCTGCACGATCATGTTGTCGGTGCGCTTGTTCGAACGCGTCCGATAACCCTTGCTCGGCGTACCCCACGGGCTCACCGGCTCGCGCGCTTCACCCGTACGGCCTTCACCACCACCATGCGGGTGATCGACCGGGTTCATCGCCACACCGCGCACGGTCGGCCGGATGCCGCGCCAGCGATTGGCGCCAGCCTTGCCGATCTTGCGCAGGCCATGCTCTTCATTGCCGACTTCGCCGATGGTGGCGCGGCACTCGACATGGACGCGGCGGATTTCGCCGGAACGCAGTCGAAGCTGAGCGTAGGAGCCTTCGCGGGCAAGCAGCTGAACCGAGGTTCCGGCTGCACGCGCGATCTGCGCACCCTTGCCCGGCGTCATTTCGATGCAGTGAATCGTCGAACCGACCGGGATGTTGCGGATCGGCAGGGTATTGCCCGGCTTGATCGGCGCCTCGGAGCCGCTGATCAGCTGCTGACCGACTTCCACCCCGCGCGGAGCGATGATGTAGCGGCGCTCGCCGTCGGCGTAGCACAGCAGCGCGAGATGGGCGGAGCGATTCGGGTCGTACTCGATGCGCTCGACCTTCGCCGGAATGCCGTCCTTGTTACGACGGAAGTCGACCAGGCGGTAGTGCTGCTTGTGACCGCCACCCTGGTGGCGGACGGTGATGCGGCCGTTGTTATTGCGGCCGGCGTTCTTGCTCTGCTTCTCGACCAGGCTGGAGACGGGGCGACCCTTGTACAGATTGGGGTTGACCACCTTCACCTGGGCGCGACGGCCCGCAGAAGTGGGCTTCAGTTTTACCAGTGCCATGACTTATCACTCCCCAGCCGCAAAGTTGATTTCCTGGCCGGGCTTGAGGCAGACGAAGGCCTTCTTCCAGTCCTTGCGCCGACCCATCGTCTTGCCGAAACGCTTGACCTTGCCCTTGACGTTCGCGATCTGCACCGACTCGACCTCGACCTTGAACAGCGACTCGACCGCCGCCTTCACTTCGGGCTTGGTTGCATCGGAAGCAACCTTGAATACCACCTGCTCGTTCTTGTCGGCGATGTAAGTCGCCTTCTCGGAGATCTGCGGGGCGAGCAGCACCTGCAGCAGACGTTCCTGACTGATCGCGCTCATTGCCACGCTTCCTCCATCTTCGCCAGCGCACCCTTGGTGACCAGCACCTTCGGGAAGCGCACGAGCGACACCGGATCCGCCTCATTCACCTCGAGCACCAGGACCTGGTGCAGGTTGCGCGAAGACAGGAACAGGTTCTCGTCGATTGCATCGGTAATCACCAGAACCGAATCCAGACCCATGCCCTTGAGCTTCTGCGACAACAGGCGGGTCTTCGGAGCTTCGACACTGAAGCTATCCACCACCGCAAGGCGGTCTTCACGGGCCAGCTGCGACAGGATCGCGGCAACACCGGCGCGATACATCTTGCGGTTGACCTTCTGGCTGAAGTTTTCGTCCGGGGTGTTCGGGAAGATCTTGCCGCCGCCACGCCACAGCGGGCTCGACGCCATACCGGCGCGGGCATTGCCCGTACCCTTCTGGCGGAACGGCTTGCGGGTCGACTTCGCGATCTCCGCGCGACCTTTCTGCTTGCGATTGCCCGAGCGCGCATTCGCCATGTAGGCGGTCACGACCTGGTGCACCAGCGCTTCGTTGTAGTCACGGCCGAACAGCACATCGGACGCCTGAAGCGTCGACGCCGCCTGACCCTGGTCATTCAAGAGTTTCAATTCCATTGCGCGCTCCTCAGGCCTTGACCGCCGGACGGACGACGACGTCGCCACCCTTGGCACCGGGCACCGCACCCTTCACGAGAAGGAGCTGACGCTCCACATCGACGCGAACGATTTCAAGCCCCTGGGTGGTGCGCTGCACGTTGCCGTACTGGCCGGCCATGCGCTTGCCCGGAAACACACGACCCGGATCCTGGGCCATGCCGATGGAGCCCGGCGAATTGTGCGAAATCGAGTTACCGTGCGAAGCGCGGTTCGACGAGAAGTTGTGGCGCTTGATCGGGCCCGAGAAGCCCTTGCCGATGGTCACACCGGACACATCGACCTTCTGCCCGACCTGAAAGAGATCCGCACCGAGGAGATCGCCGGCATTGAAGCTGGCGAGTTGCTCGGATTCGACACGGAATTCCTTGATGCCGCGGCAGGGTTCGACACCCGCCTTCGCGAGATGCCCCGCGACCGGCTTGGTGATGCGACTGGCACGACGCTTGCCATAAGCGATCTGCACCGCGGAATAACCGTCGGTGTCGCTCGTCTTGATCTGGGACACACGATTGTCCGACACGTCAAGCACCGTCACCGGGATGGTCCTGCCATCCTCGGCGAAGATGCGAGTCATGCCGACCTTGCGTCCAACAAGGCCTAGACTCATTTTTTTCTCCTGAATCCCGGTTGCGATTGACCGGGGGTCACAATTAATGCACCAAAAGGCACAAAGGCCGGATTATACCGGCCCGTTGCAAACTTCCGCAAGCAGCGAATGCTTACTGGAGCTTGATCTCGACATCCACACCGGCGGGAAGGTCCAGCTTCATCAGCGCGTCGACCGTCTTGTCGGTCGGATCGATGATATCCATCAGGCGCTGGTGGGTACGGATTTCCATCTGGTCGCGCGACGACTTGTTGACGTGCGGCGAGCGCAGCAGATCAAAGCGCTCGATACGCGTCGGCAGCGGCACGGGACCGCGCACCACGGCGCCGGTACGCTTCGCGGTCTCGACGATTTCGAGTGCCGACTGATCGATCAGGCGGTAATCGAACGCCTTCAGACGGATGCGGATTTTCTGGTTTTGCATGAGCTTGTTCCTAAAGAGCGGATCGGGCAAAAAGAGCGAAAAGAACAGGCGGACGGTGCCACCGGCACCGCCCGCACACGAGCGAATTACTCGATGATCTTGGCGACGACGCCGGCGCCGACGGTGCGGCCGCCTTCGCGGATCGCGAAGCGCAGGCCCTCTTCCATGGCGATCGGGCAGATCAGCTTGACGGTGATCGACACGTTGTCGCCCGGCATGACCATCTCGGTGCCTTCGGGCAGCGAGATCGAACCGGTCACGTCCGTGGTACGGAAGTAGAACTGCGGACGGTAGTTGTTGAAGAACGGGGTGTGACGGCCGCCCTCTTCCTTGCTCAGCACGTAGATCTCGCCGGTGAAGTGGGTGTGCGGGGTGATCGAACCCGGCTTGCACAGCACCTGGCCGCGCTCGACGTCTTCACGCTTGGTGCCGCGCAGCAGCACGCCGACGTTGTCGCCGGCCTGGCCCTGGTCGAGCAGCTTGCGGAACATCTCCACGCCGGTGCAGGTGGTCTTGACCGTGGGCTTGATGCCGACGATCTCGATTTCCTCGCCGACCTTGACGATGCCGCGCTCGACCCGACCGGTCACCACCGTGCCGCGGCCCGAGATCGAGAACACGTCTTCGATCGGCAGCAGGAAGGGCTTGTCGATCGCGCGCTCCGGGGTCGGGATGTAGGAGTCCAGCGCCGCGGCCAGCTCCAGGATCGCCGGCTCACCGATCGGCGACTGGTCGCCCTCGAGCGCCTTCAGCGCAGAACCCTTGACGATGGGGATGTCGTCGCCCGGGAAGTCGTACTTGGACAGCAGTTCGCGCACTTCCATCTCGACCAGCTCGAGCAGCTCCTCGTCGTCGACCATGTCGCACTTGTTCAGGAACACGATGATGTAGGGCACACCAACCTGGCGCGCCAGCAGGATGTGCTCGCGCGTCTGCGGCATCGGGCCGTCGGCGGCCGAGCACACCAGGATCGCGCCGTCCATCTGCGCCGCGCCGGTGATCATGTTCTTCACGTAGTCCGCGTGACCCGGGCAGTCAACGTGCGCGTAGTGACGGCTTTCGGTCTCGTACTCGACGTGCGCGGTGTTGATCGTGATGCCACGCGCCTTTTCTTCCGGTGCCGCGTCGATCTGGTCGTAGGCCTTCGCTTCGCCGCCGAACTTCTTCGACAGGATCGTCGTGATCGCCGCGGTCAGCGTGGTCTTGCCGTGGTCAACGTGGCCGATCGTGCCGACGTTCACGTGCGGCTTCGTCCGTTCGAACTTACCCTTAGCCATGTTCGTGGGTCCTTATTGTGTAGGTTGCTGAATAATGTGAGTAACTGAAATTACTTGCGGCTGCTGATCACCGCCTCGGCGACGCTCTTCGGCGCTTCGGCATAATGCTTGAATTCCATCGAGTAGGTTGCCCGACCCTGGGTCAGCGAGCGCAGCTGGGTAGCGTAGCCGAACATTTCGGCCAGCGGCACCTCGGCCTTGATTTCCTTCATGCCGCCAGGGATGTCGTCCATCCCCTGGACGATGCCGCGGCGGCCGGAAAGGTCGCCCATGACGTTGCCCATGTAGTCTTCCGGGGTCTCGACCACCACCGCCATCATCGGCTCGAGCAGAACCGGGCTGGCCTTGCGCATTGCATCCTTGAACGCCATCGAACCGGCCATCTTGAATGCGTTCTCGTTCGAGTCCACATCGTGGTAGGAGCCGAAGTGCAGCGTGACCTTCACGTCGACCACCGGGAAGCCGGCGAGCACGCCGTTGTTGAGCGTGTCCTGGATGCCCTTGTCGACCGCCGGGATGTATTCGCGCGGAACCACGCCGCCCTTGACCGCATCGACGAACTCGTAGCCCTTGCCCTGCTCGGCCGGCTCGAGGTTGATGACCACGTGACCATACTGGCCGCGACCGCCCGACTGCTTGACGAACTTGCCCTCGACGTCGTTCGCCGCCTTGCGGATCGTTTCGCGATAGGCAACCTGCGGCGCGCCGACGTTGGCTTCAACGTTGAACTCGCGCTTCATCCGGTCGACGATGATCTCGAGGTGAAGCTCGCCCATCCCCGAGATGATCGTCTGCCCCGACTCCTCGTCGGTGCGCACGCGGAAGGACGGATCTTCGGCCGCCAGACGCCCCAGCGCCAGACCCATCTTCTCCTGGTCGCTCTTGGTCTTCGGTTCGACGGCAACGTGAATCACCGGATCCGGGAAGACCATGCGCTCCAGGATCACCGGCGCCGACACATCACACAGGGTTTCACCCGTGGTGACATCTTTCAGGCCGACGACGGCAGCGATGTCGCCCGCCAGCACTTCCTTGATCTCTTCGCGATCGTTGGCGTGCATCTGCAGGATGCGGCCGATGCGCTCCTTCTTGCCCTTGACCGAGTTCAGCACGGTCGAACCGGACTCGAGCACGCCCGAATACACGCGGATGAAGGTCAGCTGACCGACGAAGGGGTCGGTCATGAGCTTGAACGCCAGGGCCGAGAACTTCTCGTCGTCCTTGGCGTAGCGCACGACTTCCTTCTCGTCATCATCGACGCCGGCGACCGGGGGAATATCGATCGGCGAAGGCAGATACTGAATGACCGCATCGAGCATGCGCTGCACGCCCTTGTTCTTGAACGCGGTGCCGCACAGCATCGGCTGGATCTCGCACGCCAAGGTGCGCGCGCGCAGGCCGGCGATGACCTCTTCCTCGGACAGCTCGCCTTCCTCGAGGTACTTGTTCATCAGGTCTTCGTTGGCTTCGGCAGCCGCCTCGACCATGTTCGCACGCCACTCTTCGGCCACGCCGAGGAGCTCGGCCGGAATCTCGTGGTATTCGAACTTCATACCCTGGGAAGCCTCATCCCAGATCACCGCCTTCATCTTGAGCAGATCGATGACGCCCTTGAACGAATCCTCCGCGCCGATCGGCACGACGACCGGAACCGGATTCGCCTTCAGGCGAGTCCTCATCTGATCGACGACCTTGAAGAAGTTGGCGCCGGAGCGGTCCATCTTGTTCACGAAGGCAAGGCGCGGCACCTTGTACTTGGTCGCCTGGCGCCACACCGTCTCGGACTGGGGCTGAACGCCACCGACCGCGCAGTACACCATGCACGCACCGTCGAGCACGCGCATCGAGCGCTCGACTTCGATGGTGAAGTCGACGTGCCCCGGAGTGTCGATGATGTTGAAGCGATGCTCAGGGAAGGAGTTGTCCATTCCCTTCCAGAAGCAGGTCACGGCAGCCGACGTGATGGTGATGCCGCGCTCCTGCTCCTGCACCATCCAGTCAGTGGTCGCAGCACCATCATGCACCTCACCGAGCTTATGGCTCACGCCGGTGTAGAAGAGGATGCGCTCAGTCGTAGTCGTCTTGCCTGCGTCGATGTGAGCGGAGATACCGATATTGCGGTAGCGCTCGATGGGTGTCTTGCGAGCCACGTTTTACCTGCCTTCTGTTATGCGCGCTTGTGACGCGATGAGCCATTTCATGCGTTAGAAAACATTCGAGCCCTGTACAGGGCCCGAATTACCGCTACCAAAGAAAATCAGAAGCGGTAGTGAGAGAACGCCTTGTTCGCTTCGGCCATGCGGTGAACTTCCTCACGCTTCTTCATGGCCGATCCGCGCCCTTCAGCGGCTTCCATCAGCTCGCCGGCAAGGCGCTGGGCCATCGACTTCTCGGCGCGCTTGCGCGCCGCTTCGCGCAGCCAGCGCATCGACAGGGCCATGCGGCGGGACGGGCGCACTTCGACCGGAACCTGATAGTTTGCACCACCGACACGGCGGCTTTTCACTTCCACCACCGGCTTCACGTTGCCGACCGCGGCAGCGAACACTTCCAGCGGATCCTTCGCCTTGGTGGTGATGTGCTGGAACGCGCCATAGACGATGCGCTCCGCAACGGACTTCTTGCCCGACTGCATGATCACGTTGATGAACTTCGAGACATCCTGACTTCCGAATTTCGGATCCGGCAGAACCTCGCGCTTGGGTACTTCACGACGACGCGGCATGGCAACCTCTCGCTAAATTTCTTTGACCAACAATCAGGCTTTCTTCGGGCGCTTGGCACCGTACTTCGAACGCGACTGCTTACGATCCTTGACGCCCTGGAGGTCAAGCGAACCACGGACGATGTGATAGCGCACACCCGGCAAGTCTTTCACACGACCGCCGCGGATCAGCACCACCGAGTGCTCCTGCAGGTTGTGGCCTTCACCGCCGATGTACGAGATGACCTCGAAACCGTTGGTCAGGCGAACCTTGGCAACCTTACGCAGCGCCGAGTTCGGCTTCTTCGGCGTCGTGGTATAGACGCGGGTGCAGACACCGCGCTTCTGCGGGCAAGCATCCAGCGCCGGAACCTTGCTCTTGGCAACTTCCATCTGACGCGGCTTGCGGACAAGCTGATTGATTGTTGGCATAGCTTAAGAATTTCCCATAAGACCGAGGCAGCCCACCACAGGCCGCCTCGGGCGGATTATTCCGGCTGCGACCGACTACGATTGGTCAGTCCACAAAAAAGAGGCCGGAGTTTAGTCCGAGGCTGATCGAAAAGTCAACTGGCCTCGATGTCCTGCTGCGTTTCGACAACGTTTTCGGCGGGTGCCCAGGCATGCTCGAGACCGAGATCCGCCCCTTCCTCCTGGGCCTTGCGGCTGCGGTGGTAGGCGAGGCCGGTGCCGGCCGGGATCAGGCGGCCGACGATGACGTTTTCCTTGAGGCCGCGCAGCTCGTCGCGCTTGCCCATGATCGCCGCCTCGGTCAGCACCCGGGTGGTTTCCTGGAACGAGGCCGCCGAGATGAAGGAGTCGGTCGACAGCGAAGCCTTGGTGATGCCCAGCAGCACGTTCTCGTACTGCGCCGGCAGCTTGCCTTCGGCCTCGATGCGGTCGTTCTCGTCCAGCACTTCGGAGCGCTCCACCTGCTCTTCGCGGATGAAGCGGGTATCGCAGGCATCGGTGATGACCACGCGGCGCAGCATCTGGCGGACGATCACCTCGATGTGCTTGTCGTTGATCTTGACGCCCTGCAGGCGATAGACGTCCTGCACCTCGTCGATGATGTAGCGTGCCAGTTCGCTGATCCCCTGCAGGCGCAGGATGTCGTGCGGATCGGCGGGGCCGTCGACGATGAGTTCGCCCTTGTTCACCACCTGGCCGTCATGGACCATCAGGTGCTTGTCCTTCGGGATCAGGAACTCGTGCGAAGTGCCGTCCGGCTCGGTGATCACCAGGCGCTGCTTGCCCTTGGTCTCCTTGCCGAACGACACCGTCCCGGTGTATTCGGCGAGCATCCCGGCGTCCTTCGGCGCGCGCGCCTCGAAGAGCTCGGCGACACGCGGCAGGCCGCCGGTGATGTCGCGCGTCTTGGCCGACTCCTGCGGGATGCGGGCGAGGATGTCGCCGACGTTGATCTGCTGGCCGTCCTTCACCGTGATCAGCGAACCGACCTGGAAGGTGATCGCCACCGAGTGCTCGGTACCGGCGATCTTGACCTCCTCACCGCGCTCGTCGAGCAGCTTCACCTGCGGGCGCACGCCTTTGGTGCTGCCGGTGGTCGAGCGCCGCTTGGCGTCGATCACGACCAGGGTGGACAGGCCGGTCACTTCGTCGATCTGCTTGGCGGCGGTGACACCCTCCTCGACGTTCTCGAACTTCACCGTACCGGCGTATTCGGTCACGATCGGGCGAGTGTGCGGATCCCACGACGCCAGCTGGGTGCCCGCCTTCACTGCAGCGCCGTCATCGATCAGCAGGGTCGCGCCGTAAGGCAGCTTGTGGCGCTCGCGCTCGCGTCCCAGATCATCGGCCACCACGAGCTCGGCCGAGCGTGCGATGACGACCTTTTCGCCCTTGGCGTTGGCCACGTAGCGCATGTTGCCGGCAAAGCGGATGGTGCCGCCCGACTTCGCCTCGACACCGCTCGCCGCCGCCGCCCGCGACGCCGCGCCACCGACGTGGAAGGTCCGCATCGTCAGCTGGGTGCCCGGCTCGCCGATCGACTGCGCGGCGATGACGCCCACCGCTTCGCCGACGTTGACCATCGAACCGCGGCCCAGGTCGCGCCCGTAGCACTTGGCGCACAGGCCGTAACGGGTCTCGCAGGTCAGCGGGGTGCGCACCTTGACCTCGTCCACGCCGAGGTTCTCGATCAGTTCGACCGCGTCCTCATCGAGCAGGCTGCCGGCCTCGATCACCGTTTCCTGGGACTCGGGATCGACCACGTCGTCGGCGCAGACGCGGCCGAGGATACGCTCGCGCAGCGGCTCGACCACTTCGCCGCCTTCGATCAGCGCCTTCATCGCGAAGCCGTCGCGCGTGCCGCAGTCGTCCTCGATCACCACCAGATCCTGGGTGACGTCGACCAGGCGGCGGGTCAGGTAGCCCGAGTTCGCGGTCTTCAGCGCGGTGTCGGCGAGGCCCTTACGTGCGCCGTGGGTCGAGATGAAGTACTGCAGAACGTTGAGGCCTTCGCGGAAGTTGGTCGTGATCGGGGTCTCGATGATCGAGCCGTCCGGCTTCGCCATCAGGCCGCGCATGCCGGCGAGCTGACGGATCTGAGCTGCCGAACCGCGCGCGCCCGAGTCGGCCATCATGTAGATGGCGTTGAACGACTCCTGGCGCACGGTCTTGCCTTCGCGGTCGACGACCTCTTCCGAGCCGAGCTGGTCCATCATCGCCTTGGCCACCTGGTCGCCGCAGCGGCCCCAGATATCGACGACCTTGTTGTAGCGCTCGCCGTCGGTCACCAGGCCTGAAGTGTACTGCTGGGCGATCTCCTTGACCTCGCTCTCGGCGGCACGGATCAGCTCTTCCTTCGCCTTGGGCACGAGCATGTCCTTGACCGCGATCGACAGCCCGGCGCGCGTCGCCAGGCCGTAGCCGTACTGCATCAGCTTGTCGGCGAAAATCACCGACGCACGCAAGCCGCAACGCCGGAACGAGACGTTGATCAGCTTGGAGATTTCCTTCTTCTTCAGCGGCTTGTCGATGACGCTGAAGGGCAGCCCGGCGGGCAGGATCTCGGACAGGATGGCACGCCCGGCGGTCGTGTTGTGGCGCACGATGCGCTCGATGCGCTCGCCGTCGGGGCCGAGGTCGGCTTCCTTCAGGCGCACCGTGATGCGCGCGTGGAGGGCGATCTGGCCGGACTCGTAGGCGCGCTTCACTTCCGATACGTCGGTGAAGATCATCCCTTCGCCCGGCACGTTCACGCCCTCGCGGGTGGCGTAGTAGAGGCCGAGCACGATGTCCTGGGAGGGGACGATGATCGGTTCGCCGTTGGCCGGCGAGAGCACGTTGTTGGAGGCCAGCATCAGGGTGCGGGCTTCCATCTGCGCCTCGAGCGAGAGCGGCACGTGGACCGCCATCTGGTCGCCGTCGAAGTCGGCGTTGAAGGCGACGCAGACGAGCGGATGGAGCTGGATCGCCTTGCCCTCGATCAGCACCGGCTCGAAGGCCTGGATGCCGAGGCGGTGCAGCGTGGGCGCGCGGTTGAGCATCACCGGATGTTCGCGGATGACCTCTTCGAGGATGTCCCACACCACCGGCTCCTGGGTCTCGACCATCTTCTTCGCCTGCTTGATGGTCGTCGCCAGCCCCATCAGCTCGAGCTTGTTGAAGATGAAGGGCTTGAACAGCTCGAGCGCCATCAGCTTGGGCAGGCCGCACTGGTGCAGCTTCAGCGTCGGGCCGACGACGATCACCGAACGGCCCGAGTAGTCGACGCGCTTGCCGAGCAGGTTCTGGCGGAAGCGGCCGCCCTTGCCCTTGATCATGTCGGCAAGCGACTTCAGCGGGCGCTTGTTGGCGCCGGTCATCGCCTTGCCGCGGCGGCCGTTGTCGAGCAGCGAGTCGACCGCTTCCTGCAGCATGCGCTTTTCGTTGCGCACGATGATGTCGGGCGCCTTGAGTTCGAGCAGGCGCTTGAGGCGGTTGTTGCGGTTGATGACGCGACGGTAGAGGTCGTTCAGATCCGAGGTCGCGAAACGGCCGCCGTCGAGCGGCACCAGCGGGCGCAGGTCGGGCGGCAGCACCGGCAGCACCTGCAGCACCATCCACTCGGGCTTGATCCCGGACTGCTGGAAGGCCTCGAGCACCTTCAGGCGCTTCGAGTATTTCTTGATCTTGGCTTCGGAGTTGGTGGTCTCGAGATCGCCGCGCAGCTTCTCGACTTCGAGATTGACGTCGAGCGTGCGCAGCAGCGAGCCGATGCCTTCGGCCCCCATCACCGCGTCGAATTCGTCACCGTACTCCTCGACCTTGGCGAGGTAATCGTCTTCGGTCAGCAGCTGGCCGCGATTGAGCGGGGTCATGCCGGGCTCGACGACGACGAAGGCTTCGAAGTAGAGCACGCGCTCGATGTCGCGCAGGGTCATGTCGAGCACCATGCCGAGGCGGCTCGGCAGGCTCTTCAGGAACCAGATGTGGGCGACCGGGCTGGCCAGCTCGATGTGGCCCATGCGCTCGCGGCGCACCTTGGACAGGGTCACCTCGACGCCGCACTTCTCGCAGATCACGCCGCGGTGCTTGAGGCGCTTGTACTTGCCGCACAGGCACTCGTAGTCCTTCACCGGGCCGAAGATCTTGGCGCAGAACAGGCCGTCGCGTTCGGGCTTGAACGTACGGTAGTTGATGGTTTCCGGCTTCTTGACTTCGCCGTAGGACCACGAGCGGATCTTGTCCGGCGACGCGAGACCGATGGTGATCGCGTCGAATTCTTCCTCGCTGGGGAGGGTTTGCTTGAACAGGTCAGCAAGCAGGCTCTTCATGGTTCACTCCATCCGGGGCAGGGCACGGGTGCCCTGCCCCCGGGGTTCAATCTCAGGCGGGTTGGCGGGTCCGGCTCAGTTGCGGTCGAGATCGATGTCGATCGCGAGTGAGCGGATTTCCTTCACCAGCACGTTGAAGGACTCCGGCATCCCGGAATCGATCTTGTGCTCGCCCTTGACGATGTTTTCGTACACCTTGGTCCGGCCGGTCACGTCGTCCGACTTGACCGTGAGCATCTCCTGCAGCGTGTACGCCGCACCATACGCTTCCAGCGCCCACACTTCCATTTCGCCGAAACGCTGGCCGCCGAACTGCGCCTTGCCGCCCAGCGGCTGCTGGGTCACCAGCGAGTACGGGCCGGTGGAGCGGGCGTGCATCTTGTCGTCGACCAGGTGGTGCAGCTTGAGCACGTGCTTGTAGCCGACCGTGACCTGGCGCTCGAAGGCTTCGCCGGTGCGGCCGTCGTACAGCGTGACCTGGCCCCCCACCGGCAGACCGGCGAGCTCGAGCATCTGGCGGATCTCCTCTTCCTTCGCGCCGTCGAACACCGGAGTCGCGAACGGCACGCCCTTCTTGAGGTTGAAGGCCAGGTCCGCCACGTCCTCGTCGGAGAAGCCGGCGAGATCCTCGGCCTTGCCGCTGCTGTTGTAGATCTGGTCGAGAAGGCCGCGCAGTTCGTCGGCCGAAGCCTTCGCCTGCAGCATCTTGTCGATCTTCTGCCCCAGCCCCTTCGCCGCCCAGCCGAGGTGGGTCTCGAGGATCTGGCCGATGTTCATCCGCGACGGCACGCCGAGCGGGTTGAGCACGATGTCGAGCGGGGTGCCGTCTTCCATGTAGGGCATGTCCTCGACCGGAACGATCTTCGACACCACGCCCTTGTTGCCGTGACGGCCGGCCATCTTGTCGCCCGGCTGCAGGCGGCGCTTGACGGCCAGGTAGACCTTGACCATCTTCTGCACGCCCGGCGGCAGCTCGTCGCCCTGGGTGAGCTTCTTCTTCTTGATCTCGAACGCCTGCTCGAAGTCCTTGCGGGTGTTCTCCAGGCCTTCGCGCACCGCTTCGAGCTGCACCGCCAGAGTCTCGTCGGCGAGGCGGATGTCGAACCAGTGGTAGAGCTCGAGGCCGTCGAGGTAGGCATCGGTGAGCTCGCTGCCCTTGGCCAGCTTCTTCGGCCCGCCGTTGGCCTTCTGGCCGACGATCATGCGCCGGATCCGGGCGAAGGCGTCGCGCTCGACGATCCGCATCTGATCGGCGAGATCGGTCTTGAAGCTGCGCAGCTGGTCGTCGATGATCGACTGCGCGCGCTTGTCGCGCTCGATGCCTTCGCGGGTGAACACCTGCACGTCGATGACGGTGCCGACCATGCCCGAGGGCACGCGCAGCGAGGTGTCCTTCACGTCGGAGGCCTTCTCGCCGAAGATCGCGCGCAGCAGCTTTTCTTCCGGTGTGAGCTGGGTCTCGCCCTTCGGCGTGACCTTGCCCACCAGCACGTCACCGGCCTCGACTTCGGCGCCGATGTAGACGATGCCGGATTCGTCCAGGCGCGACAGCTGCGCTTCACCGAGGGAGGCGATGTCGCGGGTGATCTCCTCGGGTCCGAGCTTGGTGTCGCGGGCGACGACGGTGAGTTCTTCGACGTGGATCGAGGTGAAGCGGTCGTCGGCGACGACGCGCTCGGAGATCAGGATCGAGTCTTCGAAGTTGTAGCCGTTCCACGGCATGAAGCCGACCAGCATGTTCTGGCCCAGCGCCAGCTCGCCGAGGTCGGTCGAGGCACCGTCGGCCACCACGTCGCCGCGGGCGATACGGTCGCCCACCCGCACCACCGGACGCTGGTTGATGTTGGTGTTCTGGTTGGAGCGGGTGTACTTGATCATGTTGTAGATGTCGACGCCGACTTCGCCCGCCAGGGTCTCGTCGTCGTTCACCCGGATCACGATCCGGTTCGCATCCACGTAGTCCACGATCCCGCCGCGGGTGGCCTGCACCGCGGTGCCCGAGTCGACCGCCACGCGGCGCTCGATGCCGGTACCGACCAGCGGCTTTTCCGGGCGCAGGCAGGGCACGGCCTGACGCTGCATGTTCGCGCCCATCAGTGCGCGGTTGGCATCGTCGTGCTCGAGGAACGGAATCAACGACGCCGCCACCGACACGATCTGGCCCGGCGCCACGTCCATGTACTGGACCTGGTCCGAAGTGGCGAGGAGGAATTCGCCCTTGTGGCGGCACGACACCAGGTCACCCGCAAGCATGCCGGCGGCATCGATTTCGGCGTTGGCCTGGGCGATCACGTACTGGCCTTCCTCGATCGCGGAGAGGAAATCGATCTGGTCGGTGACCTTGCCGTCGTTGACCTTGCGATAAGGCGTCTCGAGGAAGCCGTGGCGGTTGGTCCGCGCATACACCGCGAGCGAGTTGATCAGGCCGATGTTCGGACCTTCCGGGGTCTCGATCGGGCACACCCGGCCGTAGTGCGTCGGGTGCACGTCGCGCACCTCGAAACCGGCGCGCTCGCGGGTCAGGCCGCCCGGGCCCAGCGCCGAGACGCGGCGCTTGTGGGTGATCTCGGACAGCGGGTTGGTCTGGTCCATGAACTGCGACAGCTGACTGGAGCCGAAGAACTCCTTGATCGCGGCGCTGATCGGCTTGGCGTTGATCAGGTCGTGCGGCATCAGGTTGTCGGACTCAGCCTGGCTCAACCGCTCCTTGACCGCGCGCTCGACCCGCACCAAGCCGGCGCGGAACTGGTTCTCGGCCAGTTCGCCGACCGAACGCACGCGGCGGTTGCCGAGGTGGTCGATGTCGTCGATCTCGCCGCGGCCGTTGCGCAGTTCGACGAGCACACCGATCACCGCGAGGATGTCCTCGTTCACCAGCACGCCCGGGCCGTCCTCGCCCTGCGCGCCGACGCGCTCGTAGAAGCGCTTGAGCCAGCCCGGCGCCTTGTCGTCGATTTTTTCCGGGTAGGCGCGGCGGTTGAACTTCATCCGCCCGACGGACGACAGGTCGTAACGCTCCTCGGCGTAGAACAGGCCGTTGAACAGGCCTTCCACGGCATCCTCGGTGGGCGGCTCGCCCGGGCGCATCATGCGGTAGATGGCAACCTTGGCGGCCCACTGGTCGGCGGTTTCGTCGATGCGCAGGGTCTGCGAGATATAGGCACCGCGATCGAGGTCGTTGATGTACAGCGTGCTCAGCTCGGTGATCCCGGCCAGGCGCAGCTTGTCGAGCAGGTCCTCGGTGATTTCGTCGTTGGCACGCGCCAGCACTTCGCCGGTCGCCGGGTCGGCAACGTTGTTGGCGATCACGCGCCCGAGGAGGAAATCGTCCGGCACCGCCATGGTCTTCACCCCGGCCTGGTCGATCTCGCGGATGTGCTTGGAGGTGATGCGCTTTTCACGCGCGACGATGATCTTGCCGTCGGCGGTGGTGATGTCGAAACGGGCCACTTCACCGCGCAGGCGCTCGGGCACGAGCTCGAACTGGGCGCCATCGGACTGCAGGTGGAAGGTATCGGTGTCGTGGAAGGTCGCCAGGATCTCTTCCGGTGTCAGGCCGATCGCGCGCAGCAGGATCGTCACCGGCATCTTGCGGCGGCGGTCGACGCGGAAATACAGGTAGTCCTTCGGGTCGAATTCGAAATCCAGCCAGGAACCGCGGTAGGGGATGATCCGCGCCGAGAACAGCAGCTTGCCCGAGGAGTGCGTCTTGCCACGGTCATGCTCGAAGAACACCCCCGGCGAACGGTGCAGCTGCGACACGATGACGCGCTCGGTGCCGTTGATGACGAAGGAGCCGGTGGTGGTCATGAGCGGAATCTCGCCCATGTACACCTCCTGCTCCTTGACTTCCTTGATGGTTTCCTTCGGCGCCTCGCGGTCCATGATGACCAGGCGCACGCGCGCGCGCAGCGGCGAAGCGAAGGTCAGCCCGCGTTGCTGGCATTCCTTCACGTCGAAGGCCGGCTCGCCCAGCATGTACTGAACGAATTCGAGGCGGGCATTGCCGCTATGGCTCGAGATCGGGAAAATCGAGGTGAACGCGGCCTGCAGACCCTGGTTGTGCCGTACGTCCGGCAGGGTTTCCGCCTGCAGGAACTCGGCAAACGACTCGATCTGGGTGGCGAGCAGGAAAGGCGCATCGAGCACGGCCGCGCGCTTGGCGAAGCTCTTGCGGATACGTTTCTTTTCGGTGTAGGAATACGCCATGGATGCTCCGGCTAGAGGGCTAACATCGGAAAGACAGGACACAACGTTCGCTGCGTGGGCGCCGTCATCGGGCGCGCCTGGGGCGGCGCAAACGCTCTGATCTGCCTTCGATCATCGCGGCGGTCGCCGCAATCTCGTTCAGAAAGCACGAAAGGGCTGGCACTCCCAAGAGTGCCAGCCCCGCGGGGAAGGCGAGGATTACTTGATCTCGACCTTCGCGCCAGCGTCTTCCAGCTGCTTCTTCAGGGCCTCGGCATCGGCCTTGGCGATGCCTTCCTTGACGGCCTTCGGTGCGCCATCGACCAGGTCCTTGGCTTCCTTCAGGCCCAGGCCGGTAGCGGCACGGACGACCTTGATGACCTCGACCTTCTTCTCGCCGGTGCCGGTGAGGATGACGTCGAACTCGGTCTTCTCTTCCACCGGGGCAGCGGCAGCGGCGCCCGGGGCGGCCACGGCCAGCGAGGCAGCGGACACGCCGAACTTCTCTTCGAACGCCTTGACCAGGTCGTTCAGTTCCATCACGGTCATGCCAGCAACGGCTTCCAGGATGTCTTCTTTGCTGATTGCCATTTCAAATCACTCCAGAATCGATACTTTTCAGAAAACTTTCGTAGCGGGATGCAGCACTCAGGCGGCAGCGCCTTCTTCCTCGCGCTTCTTGGCGAGGGCGGCGAGCGCGCCGGCAAAGCCGGAAACCGGCGCCTGCATGACGCCAAGCAGCTTGGCGAGCAGTTCTTCGCGGCTCGGGATCGAAGCCAGTGCCTGCACGCCGGCGAGATCGAGCGTATTACCTGCGTAGGAACCCGCCTTCAGGACCAGCTTGGGGTTGGTCTTGGCGAATTCGTTGAGCACCTTCGCAGCAGCGACCGGATCCTGCGAAACGCCATAGATCAGCGGTCCGGTGAGCTGCTCGGCCAGACCCTCGAACGGGGTACCGGCGATCGCACGACGCACCAGGGTGTTCTTCAGCACACGCAGATAGACGCCAGATTCGCGAGCCTTGGCGCGCAGCACGGTGAGATCGCCCACCGCAATGCCGCGATACTCGGCCACCGCGATCGTCTGGGCATTGGCCACCTGTGCCGACACCTCAGCCACTACGGCTTTCTTGTCATCGAGATTGAGACCCACGGGTCTTCCCTCCTTTCAAGTCAACACACGAGCCACGCGCTGCGCGACTCGCACCCACGGCGACCTGGATCAGGAGTGCGGCCCATCGGGCCAGGTCCTGTTCTGGATACACCGTCTGCGCAGGCCACCGGAATGCTTAAGCGATTCCCCTCGGGGTCCCGCACCTGCGGTCTTTGACGATCCGCGCCCATCCTTGCGGGCAGGCACGGCCCAAAGTACTTCAACGCCACCGGCATGTACCGGCGGCGCGGCAATCATGCAGCGTTGACGCTGCCCGTTTCCACGCGCACCCCGGCACCCATGGTGCTGGAGACCGCGATGCGACGCAGGTACACGCCCTTCGAGGCGGCCGGCTTGGCCTTGACCAGGGCGTCGATGAAGGCGCTGAGGTTCTGCTGCAGCGCTTCGACCTCGAACGAGGCGCGGCCAATCGTGGCATGCACGAGACCGCCCTTGTCGGTGCGGTACTGCACCTGACCGGCCTTGGCGTTCTTCACCGCCGTGGCCACGTCCATCGTCACCGTGCCGACTTTCGGGTTCGGCATCAGGCCGCGCGGACCGAGGATCTGGCCGAGCTGACCGACCACGCGCATGGCGTCGGGCGTAGCGATGCAGATGTCGAAGTCCAGGTTGCCGGCCTTGACCTGCTCGGCGAGATCGTCGAAACCAACCACGTCGGCGCCCGCCGCACGCGCGGCTTCGGCCTTCTCGCCCTGGGCGAACACCGCCACGCGCACCGCCTTGCCGGTCCCCGCGGGGAGCACGACCGAGCCGCGCACGACCTGGTCCGACTTGCGTGCATCGACGCCGAGATTGACGGCGATATCGATCGACTCGTCGAACTTGGCGGTGGCGCACTCCTTGACCAGACGCAGGGCGTCGGCGACCGGGTAGGCCTGGTTGCGGTCAACCTTGGCGCGCAGCGCCTGAACTCGCTTGGACAGTTTCGCCATGATTACAGGCCCTCCACGGTGATGCCCATGCTGCGGGCGGAGCCGGCGATGGTGCGCACGGCGGCTTCCATGTCGGCAGCGGTGAGATCGGGCATCTTGGTCTTGGCGATTTCCTCGACCTGCGCACGGCTGATCTTGCCGACCTTGTCGGTATGCGGCTTGGCCGAGCCTTTCTGCAGGCCGGCCGCCTTCTTGATCAGGATCGTCGCCGGCGGCGTCTTCATGATGAAGGTGAAGGACTTGTCGGCGAAGGCGGTGATCACCACCGGAATCGGCAGGCCCGGCTCGAGACCCTGGGTCTTGGCGTTGAAGGCCTTGCAGAATTCCATGATGTTCAGGCCGCGCTGACCGAGCGCCGGACCGATCGGGGGGCTGGGGTTGGCCTTGCCGGCCGGCACCTGCAGCTTGATGTAACCAATGATTTTCTTTGCCATGACGGCTCGCTCCTGTGTTGAGTGCTAGCGCACCGGGCATCGCGCCCGACGCTCCTCGCATCGCCCGCGCCGGCTCTCCGGGTCAACGGGCTACGGCAGACCCTGAGGCCTGCCGTCCTGCTCAGGTCTTTTCGACCTGGGCAAAATCCAGTTCTACCGGCGTGGCGCGACCGAAAATGGTCACCGACACACGCAGCTTGTTCTTTTCGTAGTTGGCGTCTTCCACCGAGCCATGGAAGTCGGTGAACGGACCTTCCTTGACCCGCACGACCTCGCCGATCTCCCACAGCACCTTGGGGCGCGGCTTATCCACGCCTTCCTGCATCTGCTGCATGATCTTCTCGACCTCCTTCTCGGAGATCGGGGCCGGCTTGTTCGCAGTCCCGCCGACAAAACCGGTGACTTTCGGCGTCGACTTCACCAGGTGCCAGCTCTCGTCGTTCATTTCCATCTCGACGAGCACGTACCCGGGGAAGAACTTGCGCTCGGTGACCGTCTTCTGGCCACCGCGCATCTCGACCACTTCCTCGACCGGCACCAGAATCTGGCCGAAGCTGTCCTGCATCCCTGCGCGGCTGACTCTCTCCACCAGTGCGCGCTGGACGGACTTCTCGAAGCCCGAATAGGCGTGCACCACATACCAACGCTTCGTCATATCACTTCCAGCCCAGAACGAGATCGTAGAGAACCCATTCAAGGGTCTTGTCGGTGAGCCACAGGAAGATCGCCATCACCACCACGAAAGCGAAGACCAGACCGGTCGTCTGCACGGTCTCCTTGCGGCTCGGCCACACCACTTTCTTGGTTTCGGTAACCGCTTCCCGTGCGAAACCGATGAAACGCTGTCCCGGAGCGGAAAACGAAGCGACCGCAACACCCGCAGCGACACCGGCGAGCACAGCAAGCACGCGAAGGACCAGAGGCTGCTCGGACAGCAGATAGAAGCCGACCACACCGGCGGCCAGCAGTGCCAGAGCCAGCGCGAATTTCAACTTATCGGCCATTGCGGAAACACCCGGAAAAGTGTGGCAGGGGCAGAGGGAATCGAACCCCCAACCTTCGGTTTTGGAGACCGACGCTCTGCCAGTTGAGCTATACCCCTGCAGCGAAAACTGCAAGGCGCACCCTTGCGGGCGCGCCAATCTGGCAATCAGCGAGCGAATTACTCGATGATCTTGGCGACGACGCCGGCGCCGACGGTGCGGCCGCCTTCGCGGATCGCGAAGCGCAGGCCTTCTTCCATGGCGATCGGGCAGATCAGCTTGACGGTGATCGACACGTTGTCGCCCGGCATGACCATCTCGGTGCCTTCGGGCAGCGAGATCGAACCGGTCACGTCCGTGGTACGGAAGTAGAACTGCGGACGGTAGTTGTTGAAGAACGGGGTGTGACGGCCGCCCTCTTCCTTGCTCAGCACGTAGATCTCGCCGGTGAAGTGGGTGTGCGGGGTAATCGAACCCGGCTTGCACAGCACCTGGCCGCGCTCGACGTCTTCACGCTTGGTGCCGCGCAGCAGCACGCCGACGTTGTCGCCGGCCTGGCCCTGGTCGAGCAGCTTGCGGAACATCTCCACGCCGGTGCAGGTGGTCTTGACCGTGGGCTTGATGCCGACGATCTCGATTTCCTCGCCGACCTTGACGATGCCGCGCTCGACCCGACCGGTCACCACCGTGCCGCGACCCGAGATCGAGAACACGTCTTCGATCGGCAGCAGGAAGGGCTTGTCGATCGCGCGCTCCGGGGTCGGGATGTAGGAGTCCAGCGCCGCGGCCAACTCCAGGATCGCCGGCTCACCGATCGGCGACTGGTCGCCCTCGAGCGCCTTCAGCGCAGAACCCTTGACGATGGGGATGTCGTCGCCCGGGAAGTCGTACTTGGACAGCAGTTCGCGCACTTCCATCTCGACCAGCTCGAGCAGCTCCTCGTCGTCGACCATGTCGCACTTGTTCAGGAACACGATGATGTAGGGCACGCCGACCTGGCGCGCCAGCAGGATGTGCTCGCGCGTCTGCGGCATCGGGCCGTCGGCGGCCGAGCACACCAGGATCGCGCCGTCCATCTGCGCCGCGCCGGTGATCATGTTCTTCACGTAGTCCGCGTGACCCGGGCAGTCAACGTGCGCGTAGTGACGGCTTTCGGTCTCGTACTCGACGTGCGCGGTATTGATCGTGATGCCACGCGCCTTTTCTTCCGGTGCCGCGTCGATCTGGTCGTAGGCCTTCGCTTCGCCGCCGAACTTCTTCGACAGGATCGTCGTGATCGCCGCGGTCAGCGTGGTCTTGCCGTGGTCAACGTGGCCGATCGTGCCGACGTTC
This sequence comes from Thauera chlorobenzoica, assembly GCF_001922305.1. NCBI lineage: Bacteria > Pseudomonadati > Pseudomonadota > Betaproteobacteria > Rhodocyclales > Zoogloeaceae > Thauera > Thauera chlorobenzoica. The sequence continues at coordinate 1,873,745 of NZ_CP018839.1, read as the reverse complement.
ACGTGCGGCTTCGTCCGTTCGAACTTACCCTTAGCCATATCGCTATCCTTAAAATCAGAACCAGAAAAACCGGCGCGGCGACCAAGCTTGTTGGCCGCCGTCCAGGCCAGGCAGAAAGTGTGGTGCCCATGACGTGGATTGAACACGTGGCCTCTCCCTTACCAAGGGAGTGCTCTACCACTGAGCTACATGGGCTCCGAAAACAACACAACTGGAGCGGGTGAAGGGAATCGAACCCTCGTCGTAAGCTTGGAAGGCTTCTGCTCTACCATTGAGCTACACCCGCACTTACCTCGCTGCACAATGCACAGTCGATTCGCCGCATCCGCCACATCGAGCACCAAACAACCGCTCGACATCAAAATATTGCTGGTGGAGGGAGAAGGATTCGAACCTTCGAAGGCTGAGCCGTCAGATTTACAGTCTGATCCCGTTGACCGCTTGGGTATCCCTCCAGCTGGGAAGCCCCGCACTATAGAGGCCGATCGGGAACATGTCAAACCCTTTTTCAAAGGAAGGCAAAATACCGTCCTGCGCGCCGGCGCCGGTGATAACGTCCCTCTTTCAAAACTCAGGAGCTTCTGCATGACCGCCCCTCAGCCCGGCGCACCGCGCACCCTGCCTGCCGCCTTCATCGACGCCATGAACGCCCGCTTCGGCGCCCGGTTCACCCTGTCCGAGGCCGTGCGCGCCCACCACGGCCACGACGAATCGCACTTCCCCGACGCCCTGCCCGACGCCGTCGTGTTCGTCCATAGCACGGAAGAGACCGCGGCCGTCGTCCATTGCTGCCGCGCGTTCGCCGTCCCGATCATCGCCTTCGGTACCGGCAGCTCGCTCGAAGGCCACATCCTTCCCGTGCGCGGCGGCATCAGTGTCGATTTCAGCGAAATGAACAAAGTGCTCGACATCCGGGTGGCCGACCTCGACGTCGTGGTCCAGCCCGGCGTCACGCGCAAGCAGCTCAACGCCGAGCTCCACGGCACCGGCCTGTTCTTCCCGATCGATCCCGGCGCCGACGCCTCCCTCGGCGGCATGGCCGCGACCCGCGCCTCGGGCACCAATGCCGTGCGCTACGGCACGATGCGCGAAAACGTGCTCGGCCTTACCGCGGTGATGGCCGACGGCAGCGTGATCCACACCGGCGGACGGGCACGCAAGTCGTCCGCGGGCTACGACCTGACCCGCCTGCTGATCGGCTCCGAAGGCACGCTCGGCCTGATCACCGAACTCGCGGTGCGCCTGCACCCCCTGCCGGAAGCGGTTTCGGCTGCGGTGTGCGCCTTTCCCGATGTGGTCTCGGCGGTGAACACGGTGATCCAGACCATCCAGCTCGGCATCCCGGTGGCCCGCATCGAACTGGTCGACGATCTCACCGTGAAGGCGCTCAACCGCTACAGCAAGACCAGCCTGCGCGAAGCGCCGATGCTGTTCTTCGAATTCCATGGCACCCCGGCCAGCGTGGAGGAACAGGCGCGCACCGTGCAGGATGTGGCCGGCGAGTATGGCGGCCTCGACTTCGAATGGGCGCACCGCCCCGAAGACCGCAGCCGTCTATGGGCGGCCCGCCACGATGTCTATTTCGCCAGCATCAACCTGCGCCCGGGGTGCCGCGGGCTGACGACCGACGTCTGCGTGCCGATTTCCCGCCTCGCCGACTGCGTCGGCGCGACCCGCGCCGATATCGACGCATCGGGCCTGATCGCGCCCATCGTCGGCCATGTCGGCGACGGCAACTTCCACACCGTGATCCTCGTCGATCCGCACGACGAGGCTGAAATCGCCCGCGCCGAAGCGCTCAACCGGCGCATCGTCGAACGTGCGCTGGACATGGGCGGCACCTGCACCGGGGAGCACGGCATCGGTTTCGGCAAACAGGGTTTCATGCTGCGCGAGCACGGTGCGCCGGCGATCGAGGTAATGCGCCAGATCAAGCGCGCCCTCGATCCCGACGACCTGCTCAACCCGGGCAAGATCCTGCCGCCGGGCTGAACTGCGCCGCCGGAGCGCCACCACCCTGCCTACAAGCGCTCGCCCTGCCGGGCGAGCAGCACCAGGGCCTGCGCGCGGTTGGACACACCGAGCGCACGGAAAATGGCGGTCATATGCACCTTGACCGTTCCCTCCGACAGGCCGAGCTGCTCGCCGATCTCCCGGTTCGTCTTCCCGCAGGCGAGCAGTTCCAGCACGCGGGCCTGCGCCGCGGTCAATCCGAAACGCTCACCGAGCGTCCCCTGGCGCGGCATCGGCGCCGCCCGGCCGGCACGCGCCGGCATCGGCATTCCCCCCGCGAGCACTTCGCGCACCGCCTGCAGCAGGATTTCACCCGAGCTCGACTTCGACACAAAGCCCGACGCTCCCGCCTTCATCGCCCGGCGCACCGAGGCATCGTCGTCGATCGCCGACACCACCAGCGCCGGCACGTCCGGAAAGCGCCGGGCGAGTACGGCAAGCAGGGAAAATCCACTCATGTCGGGGAGCACCAGATCGATCACCGCGAGATCGAGGCTGCCGTCCCCCTCGATGATGCCGAGCGCGGCATTGGCGCTGTCGGCTTCGAGACATTCGACGCCCGGCTCCAGCCGCGACAGGCTCTGCGTCATCGCCTCGCGCACCAGTGCGTGATCCTCCACGATCAGGATTTTCGTCATATCTGCCCCCCAGCCCCAGAGCGGCCCCAATGGAATGCGTCAAGCATAGCACGGGGCTATCGAAAGCCGCCTCATCCACAATTGCGACTACTGCCGCACTATCCACAAACACGCGAAGCGCGGAAAATCACCCCCTCCCCCACCTCCCGGTGCCGTACCACATGCGCCCACACGCTCGGATCACCGCTGTTCGGCTGACTCACTCCAGCGGCCGCAGCGCCGGAGCCACCGCACCGCGCCCCCCGGAACACCCCCCGCAATGATTTCCAACTGGGGAATCCGGGCGCGGGTGATGCTCGCGGCGGCGCTGCCGACGCTGGCGCTGGCCGTGCTGATGACCACCATCTACACCAGCCTGCGCATCTCCGACCTCGACGAGGCGCTCGCCGGACGCGGTCGAGCCTATGCCCGCCAGCTCGCCGCGGCAAGCGAGTACGCGATCCGCTCCGGAAACCGCGCCACCCTGCAGAAACAAAGCGAGGCCTTGCTCGACGAAGAAGACGTCCTCGCCGTGGGCATCACCGGCAGCAATGGCGAGTTGCTCGTTCTCGCAGGGCACTTCAGTCCCCACCGCCCGCCCCTGCCCGACGCCCTCCCCTGGCAGGCCCGGTCGATCGGCACCGGCACGGCCTTGCGCATCATCGAACCGATCAACCCCAGCGCGCTGCAGCTCGACGATGCCTTTTCCCGCGCCCTGCTCCCTCCCGTGCCGCTGAACCACGGCAGCGTCGTCATCGACCTGTCGCTGGCGCGCGTGCACAGCCGACGCACCGAACTGCTGTGGACCGGCGTCGGCTCGATGCTCCTCGTCCTGCTCGGCGGCCTCGTCCTCGCCAGCGTCATGAGCCGCGGCGTCAGCGGGCCGATCCGCAGCATCGCCGGCACCGTCCTGCGCATCGGCCAGGGACGGCTGTACGAGCGCGTTCCACCCGGCGGCGGCGGCAGCCTGCGCACGCTGGCCGAAGGCGTCAACGAAATGGCCGCCCGCCTCACCGACGCCCATGCGCGCATGACCCGCGAAGTCGAGGCGGCAACCGCCGAGCTGCGTGCACGCAAGGACGAAGCCGAACAGGCCAACCGCGCCAAATCCCGTTTTCTCGCCGCGGCCAGCCACGATCTGCGCCAGCCCCTGCACGCGCTCGTGCTCTTCGTCTCCGAACTTGCCCGCCAGCCGCTCGACGGCCACAGCCGCCAGATCGTCGATCGCATCAGCGCCTCGGCCGAAGCGATGGAAAACCTGCTCGACAGCCTGCTCGACATCTCACGCCTCGACGCCGGCGTGCTCCAGCCTTCGCGCCAGGCGTTCCAGCCTCACCCGATCGTCGAGCGCCTCCTCGGCAGCCAGTCCTCCGTCGCCGACGCCCGCGGCCTGCGCCTGCGCCTGCACGCCACCCCGCACTGGGTCGACAGCGACCCGCTGCTGTTCGAGCGCATCGTCGCCAACCTGCTGAGCAACGCCATCCGCTACACCGCCGCCGGCACCGTCATGATCGCCTGCCGTCGGCGCGGCCAGTCCCTGCGGGTGGAAGTGCGCGACAGCGGCTGCGGCATCGCCACAAAGGACCAGGAAATCGTCTTCCAGGAGTTCGTCCAGCTCGACAACCCCGAACGCGCCCGCGCCAAGGGGCTCGGGCTGGGGCTGGCGATCGTGCGCCGCCTCGCCAGCCTGCTCGAGCTCCGCCTCGAACTGCGCTCGGCCCCGGGACGCGGCTCGGTATTCGCCATCGAGCTGCCGCTTGCCGCCCCGCCCCCCCTGCTGGCCAATGTCGAAGAAGCGCGCGCGCTCGGCGACATCGAAGGCGTCCGTATCGCCCTCGTGGACGACGACCCGATGGCGCGCGAAGCCATGTACGCCCTGCTCACGGCCTGGGGCTGCCAGGTCACGGCCGACGAAAACGCCGAAGAGCTGCTCGCCCGCCTGTCGTCCGATGCGCCGCCACCGGAGATCCTGATCACCGATTTCCGCATGCGCGGCACCCTCGACGGCATCGCCCTGATCGCCCACCTGCGCACCGACGCCCATTACGCCGCACTGCCCGCGATCCTGGTCAGCGGTGACACCGGACCAGACACCCTTGCCCGCGCCCAAGCCGCCGGTCTGCAGCTGCTGCACAAGCCCGTGCGCCCGGCGCGGCTGCGCGCCCTCATCCACCGGCTGCTGAGCACACCCGAATCGGCCGCCGCTGCGCCGCCACCACAGCAATCGGTTACCATTGACTGACCCTGTTCACCCTGTCGGGAGCACCCAAATGTCTCATGAACAAAAGGCCCAGGACCCGCTCGAATTCGTGCGCGGCATGTGGAGCAACATGGGCTTCTCGCTCCCCGGCATGGTCACGCCGACGCTCGACGTCGACGAACTCGACAAACGCATCGCCGACATGAAAGCCGTCGAGGGCTGGCTGAAAATGAACCTGAACATGCTGCAGATGAGCATCCAGGGGCTCGAAATGCAGCGCGCCGCCCTCGCCGCGGTCAAGGCCATGAGCCAGCAGGCGCAGGCACAAACGGGCGACGGCGACACCGGCGCAGCCGACGCCGCAGCCAACCCGTTCGCCAGCGCAGCGGCGATGTGGCCGTGGAACATGATGGCCGCCGCCGCCCCCTCTTCCCCGCCCGAAGCCGACCAGCCTCCCCCCGCCACACCCGCCAAAAGCGGACGGCGCAAAACCGCACCCGGCAACTGACCTGGTGGCGGCTTCCCGGCGGCGGGCACCGACCCACCGCCAGCCTTCGTTGCCGCTTCGGCCAAGCCGCGCGCAGTTCTGCATGTTGTCGTCGGCCATGCGCCGACCGGGCGGCACGCACGCGCTGAATCAGGAATCAGTTCTGCTGCAAAGCTTCTGTTGTGTCGAGCGCTGCGACCGGCGCGGCTTTTCGCGCCACCCGGGTACACACTTCGAGCACGCTACAGGCGTCGCTGGTATTGAGGTCATGCCCCAGCACCAGGCGTACGTCGGACACCTGACCCGGCGTCGGCGCCGCTGCGATGCGTGGGCGGAAAGGCAGGAGCGCCGCGAACGACTCGGCCGCTTCACGGTATCCCTCCCGGTAGGCGATGAATGAGCCGCGCTCGGTGAACGGGCGCTGGTTGGTCAGGCGCGGCCAGGGAGCCCCTTCCTTGCTCAACAGGGTCGCCAGTCGACGTGCGAGTCCGGTGCTGCCATGGCCATTGGAAATCTCGTAGCGCACTCCGGCAACGGCGGCCGGTTTGGCTGCGGCCGGTGAAGCCGCAGTTGGTGAAGCCGCAGTTGGTGAAGCCGCAGTCGGTGAAGCCGTAGTGGGTGAAACCGCCGCGGTCGAAACCACCGTTGGCGAAGAGCTCTGCGCCGCAGGCAGGA